>NZ_JACVTW010000008.1:0-184344 GCF_016624785.1 Kosakonia sp. S42
TTTATGGGGTGACTGCGTACCTTTTGTATAATGGGTCAGCGACTTATATTCTGTAGCAAGGTTAACCGTATAGGGGAGCCGCAGGGAAACCGAGTCTTAACTGGGCGTTAAGTTGCAGGGTATAGACCCGAAACCCGGTGATCTAGCCATGGGCAGGTTGAAGGTTGGGTAACACTAACTGGAGGACCGAACCGACTAATGTTGAAAAATTAGCGGATGACCTGTGGCTGGGGGTGAAAGGCCAATCAAACCGGGAGATAGCTGGTTCTCCCCGAAAGCTATTTAGGTAGCGCCTCGTGAATTCATCTCCGGGGGTAGAGCACTGTTTCGGCTAGGGGGCCATCCCGGCTTACCAACCCGATGCAAACTACGAATACCGGAGAATGTTATCACGGGAGACACACGGCGGGTGCTAACGTCCGTCGTGAAGAGGGAAACAACCCAGACCGCCAGCTAAGGTCCCAAAGTCATGGTTAAGTGGGAAACGATGTGGGAAGGCACAGACAGCCAGGATGTTGGCTTAGAAGCAGCCATCATTTAAAGAAAGCGTAATAGCTCACTGGTCGAGTCGGCCTGCGCGGAAGATGTAACGGGGCTAAACCATGCACCGAAGCTGCGGCAGCGACACTATGTGTTGTTGGGTAGGGGAGCGTTCTGTAAGCCGTCGAAGGTGGCCTGTGAGGGCTGCTGGAGGTATCAGAAGTGCGAATGCTGACATAAGTAACGATAAAGCGGGTGAAAAGCCCGCTCGCCGGAAGACCAAGGGTTCCTGTCCAACGTTAATCGGGGCAGGGTGAGTCGACCCCTAAGGCGAGGCCGAAAGGCGTAGTCGATGGGAAACAGGTTAATATTCCTGTACTTGGTGTTACTGCGAAGGGGGGACGGAGAAGGCTATGTCGGCCGGGCGACGGTTGTCCCGGTTTAAGCGTGTAGGTGTGTGTTCCAGGTAAATCCGGTTCACTCTAACACTGAGGCGTGATGACGAGGCACCACGGTGCTGAAGTGACAAATGCCCTGCTTCCAGGAAAAGCCTCTAAGCATCAGGTAACACGAAATCGTACCCCAAACCGACACAGGTGGTCAGGTAGAGAATACCAAGGCGCTTGAGAGAACTCGGGTGAAGGAACTAGGCAAAATGGTGCCGTAACTTCGGGAGAAGGCACGCTGGTGCGTAGGTGAAGCGACTTGCTCGCGGAGCTGAAACCAGTCGAAGATACCAGCTGGCTGCAACTGTTTATTAAAAACACAGCACTGTGCAAACACGAAAGTGGACGTATACGGTGTGACGCCTGCCCGGTGCCGGAAGGTTAATTGATGGGGTCAACCGCAAGGTGAAGCTCTTGATCGAAGCCCCGGTAAACGGCGGCCGTAACTATAACGGTCCTAAGGTAGCGAAATTCCTTGTCGGGTAAGTTCCGACCTGCACGAATGGCGTAATGATGGCCAGGCTGTCTCCACCCGAGACTCAGTGAAATTGAACTCGCTGTGAAGATGCAGTGTACCCGCGGCAAGACGGAAAGACCCCGTGAACCTTTACTATAGCTTGACACTGAACATTGAGCCTTGATGTGTAGGATAGGTGGGAGGCTTTGAAGCGTGGACGCCAGTCTGCGTGGAGCCAACCTTGAAATACCACCCTTTAATGTTTGATGTTCTAACGTGGACCCGTGATCCGGGTTGCGGACAGTGTCTGGTGGGTAGTTTGACTGGGGCGGTCTCCTCCTAAAGCGTAACGGAGGAGCACGAAGGTCAGCTAATCCTGGTCGGACATCAGGAGGTTAGTGCAATGGCATAAGCTGGCTTGACTGCGAGCGTGACGGCGCGAGCAGGTGCGAAAGCAGGTCATAGTGATCCGGTGGTTCTGAATGGAAGGGCCATCGCTCAACGGATAAAAGGTACTCCGGGGATAACAGGCTGATACCGCCCAAGAGTTCATATCGACGGCGGTGTTTGGCACCTCGATGTCGGCTCATCACATCCTGGGGCTGAAGTAGGTCCCAAGGGTATGGCTGTTCGCCATTTAAAGTGGTACGCGAGCTGGGTTTAGAACGTCGTGAGACAGTTCGGTCCCTATCTGCCGTGGGCGCTGGAGAATTGAGGGGGGCTGCTCCTAGTACGAGAGGACCGGAGTGGACGCATCACTGGTGTTCGGGTTGTCATGCCAATGGCACTGCCCGGTAGCTAAATGCGGAAGAGATAAGTGCTGAAAGCATCTAAGCACGAAACTTGCCCCGAGATGAGTTCTCCCTGAGACCCTGAGTCTCCTGAAGGAACGTTGAAGACGACGACGTTGATAGGCCGGGTGTGTAAGCGCAGCGATGCGTTGAGCTAACCGGTACTAATGAACCGTGAGGCTTAACCTTACAACGCCGAAGATGTTTTGGCGATGAGAGACAGATTTTCAGCTGATACCAGATTAGTTGTGCGGCGGAACGCGGCATGACAACAGAATTTGCCTGGCGGCACTAGCGCGGTGGTCCCACCTGACCCCATGCCGAACTCAGAAGTGAAACGCCGTAGCGCCGATGGTAGTGTGGGGTCTCCCCATGCGAGAGTAGGGAACTGCCAGGCATCAAACAAAGCCGAAAGCCTCATGCGAAAGCATGAGGCTTTTTGCTATTCTTTTTCCACGCGTTTTAATCCCCCCTTCGTCGCTAAAGGAAGTAGCCATGGTCACGCTTTACGTTCAGCTTTATAAAAATCGCATGGTTGTGCGCAATCTCGCCACTCAGCAGCAGGCTTCCGGCCACCAGCCCTTCAGCAACCAGCGCATCATTGTTGCCGACTTCTTCCTTGCAGAGAAACTGCTCCGGGATCTGCTCCTGGAAGTCGCCCCCCGCTCTTTCTGGCATGCTCTGCCCGGAGCCGGTAAGCTGGCCATTCTCGCCCATGCGCTGGAGATGAACGAAGGCGGTTTATCGGCGGTAGAGGAGCGTGCCATCATGGAAATGACTTTCGGTGCAGCATATGGCCGGTGCCGCGCGCCTTATGTCATCGCCAATCCCGCCCCACTTAGCGATCCGCAGGTTTTAGACGCGCTGCAGCAGGCTAAAAAGCCAAAACCGCCAGGCAGTAACAATCCCACTATCATCAGTTAAGGCGTTACGCCGCAAACCGTGATGTGAAACTTTCTCACCTTCCACCGGCAGGCTCGACATTCAGACCATTTATGGGTATTGTCAGCTGTCTGGATGTCTAAACGTATAAACGTATGTTGTGAGGATATAAGTTATGCCGATTCGGGTGCAGGACGAGCTGCCGGCCGTCAATCTTCTCCGGGATGAAAACGTCTTTGTGATGACGACTTCACGCGCGACAGTGCAGGAAATTCGTCCCCTGAAGGTGCTTATCCTCAACCTGATGCCGAAAAAGATCGAGACGGAAAACCAGTTCCTGCGTTTACTCTCCAACTCCCCGCTGCAGGTTGATGTCCGCCTGCTGCGAATCGATTCACGCGAGTCGCGCAATACCCCCGCTGAGCACCTCAACACCTTCTACTGTAATTTCGATGAAGTGTGCGACGAAAATTTCGATGGCCTGATCGTCACCGGCGCGCCGTTAGGCCTGGTCGAGTTTAACGATGTTGCCTACTGGCCGCAGATCGAGCAGGTGCTGGCATGGGCAAAAGATCACGTTACCTCAACGCTTTTCGTCTGTTGGGCCGTGCAGGCAGCACTCAATATCCTCTACGGCATTCCGAAACAGACCCGCAGCGATAAACTTTCCGGCGTTTATGAGCATCACCTCCTGCAGCCTCATGCCCTGCTGACGCGCGGCTTTGATGACTATTTCCTCGCGCCGCACTCGCGATATGCTGATTTCCCCGCTGCGCTGATCCGTGATTACACCGATCTCGATATTCTGGCGGAAACGGCAGATGGCGATGCCTACCTCTTCGCCAGCAAAGATAAGCGCATTGCGTTTGTTACCGGCCATCCGGAATACGATCCCGACACGCTGGCGAGCGAATATTTCCGTGATGTGGAAGCGGGCCTGCAACCTGAAGTGCCGCACAACTATTTCCCGCACAACGATCCGCAAAATAAACCGCGCGCTTCCTGGCGCAGCCACGGTAATTTGCTGTTCATCAACTGGCTCAACTACTACGTCTACCAGATCACGCCATACGATCTGCGTCATATGAATCCGACGCTAGATTAAGCGTTTCAGCATCAGACCACAGGCACCTTCGGGTGCCTTTTTTGTTTGCGAAAATCACTTCACTCCCCAGTAAAAATTTATCTCCATTCTAATCAATCACTTATCATGCATTTATAATTAAAATGGAAATTGTTTTTGATTTTGGAAAAGTTATTGTCCAGGATTGATCCTGCTGCACGAAAACTGCACAACCGATCGTCGTTTGCCCTGGAAAATGAGTTCGCTGCCAAAAGAGGAGACCGCACCATGACACAACAGGCGACCACAACTGAAGAACTGGCCTTTACCCAGCCCTTTGGCGCGCAGGAGAAGCAGATCCTGACGCCGGCAGCAGTAGAATTCCTCAGCGACCTGGTCGCGCGCTTCACGCCTAAACGCAATCAACTGCTGGCCGCACGCGTTCATCAGCAGCAAGAGATTGATAATGGCAAGCTGCCAGGCTTTATTTCGGAAACCGCTTCCATCCGTGAAAGCGACTGGACGATCCTCGGTATTCCTGACGATCTGCTGGACCGTCGCGTCGAGATCACCGGGCCCGTCGAGCGCAAAATGGTCATCAACGCGCTGAACGCAAACGTGAAAGTGTTTATGGCGGACTTTGAAGATTCGCTGGCGCCAAACTGGGGAAAAGTGATCGATGGGCAGATCAACCTGCGCGATGCGGTCAATGGCACCATCAGCTACACCAATGAAGCGGGAAAAATTTATCAGTTGAAGCCCGACCCGGCGGTACTGGTGTGTCGCGTGCGCGGCTTACACCTGCCGGAGAAACATGTCACCTGGCGTGGAGAGGCGATCCCAGGCAGCCTCTTTGACTTCGCGCTCTACTTCTTCCACAACCATAAAAGTCTGCTGGCTAAAGGCAGCGGTCCCTACTTCTATCTGCCGAAAACACAAGCCTGGCAAGAGGCCGCCTGGTGGAGCGAAGTCTTCAGCTTCACGGAGGATCGCTTCAACCTGCCGCGCGGCACCATCAAAGCAACGCTGTTGATTGAAACGCTGCCGGCCGTCTTCCAGATGGATGAGATCCTCCACGCGCTGCGTGACCATATTGTCGGACTGAACTGCGGGCGCTGGGATTACATCTTCAGCTACATCAAAACACTGAAAAACTACCCGGACCGCGTACTGCCGGATCGCCAGGTGGTGACGATGGATAAACCCTTCCTCAGCGCCTACTCCCGCCTGCTGATCAAAACCTGCCATCGTCGCGGCGCGTTTGCCATGGGCGGCATGGCGGCGTTCATCCCCAGCAAAGATGTCGAGCGCAATAACTGGGTGCTGAACAAAGTAAAAGCCGACAAGCAGCTGGAAGCGGATAACGGACACGATGGCACATGGATTGCGCACCCCGGCCTTGGCGATAGCGTGATGGAGATTTTCAACGCAGCGCTGGGCGAACACAAAAACCAGCTTTTCGTCACCCGCGAAGAGGATGCACCGATCCGCGCGGAAGAGCTGCTGGCACCCTGCGACGGGGAGCGCACGGAAGAGGGGATGCGCGCCAATATCCGCGTGGCGGTGCAGTACATCGAAGCGTGGATCACCGGTAACGGCTGTGTGCCCATTTACGGTCTGATGGAAGATGCCGCCACCGCGGAAATCTCCCGAACCTCTATCTGGCAGTGGATCCACCACCAGAAGACGCTGAGCAACGGCAAACCGGTGACCAAAGCGCTGTTCCGCCAGATGCTGGCTGAAGAGATGCAGGTCATTCAGGAAGAGCTGGGTGAGCACCGTTACAGCAGCGGGCGTTTCGACGATGCCGCACGGCTGATGGAGCAAATCACCACTTCCGATGAGCTGATTGATTTCTTAACCCTGCCGGGTTACCGCCTGCTGGCGTAACTACCCGGGCTAATTTGTTTGCCACGTTGGCCAGGGCAGCGTTCACCATCCCCGCTTATGACAAACAGGCTGCGGTGGGTGTGCTGACCCTGAGCAAACGGCCTTCATCAATAACGCCTGGTACGCCAGGAGAAGAATAGGGAGCATCTGCATATGAAAACCCGTACCCAACAAATTGAAGCGCTGCAACAGGAATGGACACAATCACGCTGGGAAGGCATTCGCCGCCCGTACAGCGCGGAAGAGGTGGTGAAGTTACGCGGCTCGGTCAACCCGGAGTGCACGCTGGCGCAGCTTGGCGCAGCCAAAATCTGGCGTCTGCTGAACGGTGAGTCGAAAAAGGGTTACGTGAACAGCCTTGGCGCATTAACCGGCGGGCAGGCGTTGCAGCAGGCGAAAGCGGGCATTGAGGCGGTCTATCTCTCCGGCTGGCAAGTAGCGGCGGATGCCAACCTTGCCGCCAGCATGTACCCGGATCAATCCCTCTACCCGGCGAACTCGGTGCCAGCGGTGGTTGAACGCATCAATAACACCTTCCGCCGCGCGGATCAGATCCAGTGGTCAAGCGGCATTGAGCCTGGCGACCCACGTTATGTCGACTATTTCCTGCCGATCGTTGCCGATGCGGAAGCGGGGTTTGGCGGTGTGCTGAACGCCTTTGAACTGATGAAATCGATGATTGAAGCCGGTGCAGCGGCGGTTCACTTCGAAGATCAGCTCGCCTCGGTGAAAAAGTGCGGTCATATGGGCGGTAAAGTGCTGGTGCCGACGCAGGAAGCGGTGCAAAAACTGGTTGCCGCGCGTCTGGCCGCCGATGTGCTCGGCGTGCCGACACTCGTGGTCGCGCGTACCGATGCGGATGCCGCTGACTTGATCACCTCCGACTGCGATCCCTATGACAGCGCCTTTATTACCGGAGAGCGCACCAGCGAAGGGTTCTACCGCACGCATGCTGGCATCGAGCAGGCGATCAGCCGTGGCCTCGCTTATGCTCCTTACGCTGATCTGGTGTGGTGTGAAACCTCGACGCCCGACCTGGCGCTGGCACGCCGCTTTGCTGATGCTATCCACGCGAAATTCCCCGGCAAGCTGCTGGCCTACAACTGCTCGCCCTCCTTTAACTGGAAAAAGAACCTCGACGACGACACCATCGCGCGCTTCCAGCAGGAGCTGTCGGATATGGGCTACAAATTCCAGTTCATCACCCTCGCGGGTATTCACAGCATGTGGTTCAACATGTTCGACCTTGCGCACGCCTACGCGCAGGGCGAGGGGATGAAGCACTACGTTGAGAAGGTGCAGCAGCCGGAGTTTGCTGCCGGGAAAGAGGGCTACACCTTCGTCTCGCACCAGCAGGAGGTGGGCACCGGTTACTTCGACAAAGTGACCACCATTATTCAGGGCGGAGCCTCCTCGGTCACGGCGTTAACCGGATCGACAGAAGAGGCGCAGTTCGGCGTCTAATGCGCCCGGCTGCATTGTGGCTGCCGGATGGCGCGGGCGCGTCTCCGGCTTACACACTTACCCGAACTTTACCCTGGAGGTGCCCATGTCGCGTGGCCTGGCGTTGTTAATTGCACAAACCATTTTGCAAGGTTTTGACGCGCAGTATGGGCGCTTTCTGGAAGTGACCGCCGGGGCGCAGCAGCGCTTTGAGCAGGCGGACTGGCACGCCGTGCAGCAGGCGATGAAACAGCGTATCCACCTCTACGATCACCACGTCGGTCTGGTGGTGGAGCAGCTGCGCTGTATCACCGACAGCCAGCATCCGGATGAGGCGTTTCTGCAAGAGGTAAAAGCCCACTACACGCAATTGCTGCCCGACTATCCCCGTTTTGAAATTGCTGAAAGCTTCTTTAACTCAGTCTATTGCCGCTTGTTTGATCATCGCTCCCTGTCGCCCGAGCGGCTTTTCATCTTCAGTTCGCAGCCCGAACGCCGTTTCCGCACCATTCCGCGCCCGCTTGCGAAAGCCTTCTGGCCTGAGCGCGGCTGGGAAGCGCTGCTGACAAAAGTGTTATCGGATCTGCCGCTGCGGCTGCCTTGGCGGGACAAAGCACGCGACGTGCGTTATATCAGCGCTCACCTGCTGGAAGCGTTTGGCATGGATGCGCTCAACCACGCGCATTTACAGGTGGCGAACGAGCTTTTCTATCGCAATAAGGCCGCCTGGCTGGTGGGCAAACTCATCACCCCGGCGGGAACGCTGCCGTTTCTGCTGCCGATCCATCGCAGCGAGGAGGGGGAGCTTTTTGTCGATACCTGCCTCACCACGCACGCTGAAGCGAGCATCGTGTTTGGCTTCGCCCGCTCCTACTTTATGGTCTATGCGCCGCTCCCGGCGGCTACCGTCGAGTGGCTGCGCGAGATCCTGCCGGGCAAAACCACCGCCGAGCTTTATATGGCGATTGGCTGCCAGAAGCATGCGAAAACAGAGAGTTACCGCGAATACCTCCACTACGTCACTAACAGTGATGAGCAGTTTATCGAAGCGCCGGGCATTCGCGGCATGGTGATGCTGGTGTTTACCCTGCCGGGGTTCGATCGCGTCTTCAAAGTGATCAAGGATATCTTCCCGCCGCAAAAAGAGATGAGCGCCGCCCACGTTCGCGCCTGCTACCAGCTGGTAAAGGAGCACGATCGCGTCGGGCGCATGGCAGACACCCAGGAGTTTGAAAATTTTGTGCTGGAGAAGCGGCAGATTGCGCCGCCGTTAATGGCGCTGCTGCTGGAGCAGGCGCCGGGCAAAATCACCGATCTCGGCGATCGGATTGCCATCAGCCATCTCTACATCGAACGGCGCATGGTGCCGCTCAATCTCTGGTTCGAGCAGGTGAAAGGCCAGCAACTGCGCGACGCGGTGGAGGAGTATGGCAATGCCATTCGCCAGCTTGCCGCCGCCAATATTTTCCCCGGCGATATGCTGTTTAAAAACTTCGGCGTGACGCGCCATGGCCGGGTGGTGTTTTATGACTACGACGAGATCTGCTACATGACGGAAGTGAATTTCCGCGATATCCCCGCCCCGCGTTACCCGGAAGATGAACTGAGCGCCGAGCCGTGGTACAGCGTCGCGCCAGGCGATGTCTTTCCTGAAGAGTTTCGCCACTGGCTCTGCGCCGACCCGGAGATCGGCCCGCTGTTTGAAGAGATGCATGCCGATCTCTTTCGCGCCGACTACTGGCGTGGTTTGCAGGCGCGCATTCGCCAGGGGCACGTCGAGGATGTCTACGCCTACCGCAAACGCCAGCGCTTCTGCATTCGCTTCGCCCAAAGCACGCTGCGGCAGGCCGGTTAATGCAGATGGGTGTTGTACTGCAACACCGAGTAGCTCAGGGATCCAAACAGTAGCAGCGTCAGCAGCATCACCAGAAAGGCGGCGGTGTTAGCTATGGCGCTGCGAAACAGCACGGTTTCCCTTGGCGTAAGCAGGATCGCCACCAGCGGCACAATAAAAGCCAGGTGACCGACCACGTCCGTGATGCCAAAGGGAATAAAGGCCAGCACCGCAATCAGCGCGAAGAGAGTGATACAGGCATAGCTTGCCAGTTTGCCGCTGTAGATATGCCAAATCAGGCACAGCTCCACAAACCCGCAGCCGCGTACAAAGAAAGCCCAGTCGAGCCCCATCGCCAGCCACGGGTGCGCGTCCAGCAGCTGGAAATAGAGATTCGGCTGCATAAATTTCTCTACGGCGCCCCATAAAAAGGAGTAGCAGAGCATCAGCCGCACAAAGGCAATCACGCGCTCGTCGTTTTCTTTCGGCAGAAAGGTCTGGCTGAGGAGATAGATACCGAGCCCGATAAACAGCAGGTAATCGAGCATATGGAACGCGCCGTAAAGCTGCACCGCATAGCTATAAAGAAACAGCATCAGCAGCCCGGCGACAAAGCTGGTTTTCCGCGTCACGGCGGTAATGGCAATGGCGAGGTGAATAAAGGTCAGCCACGGATTGGCCACGATCAGCTCTGGCGTGAGAATAACATGCGGGTAGAAGAGGCCGAGGATAAGAAAAAAGAGGCCGGTTCCCACACGCATAATCACCGGAACCCAGCGATGGGCGCGCAGAAGCGGCGGGCGAAAGCGTGGGATCTCAGGTAATGAGGGAAGGCGGCGGTCGGCCAGCGAGGTGGCGAAAATCACCAGCGTGGCGAAAACCAGCAGCGCCCAAAAGCTGAGCGAACCGGCAATCGCCGTCAGCGAGGCCGGGGCGACTTTAACGTCATAATCCACAAACCATTTTACATGCGCCCACACCGGAACAGGGAGTGCCAGCAGGAGGGCGGCAAGCGTACGACTATTACACTTCATACAACAGAACCTCAGAAAGGGCATTTTTGCCAAAGTGCCACTGCCTGAGGGGGAACAACAATCAGAGATCCCTTCTGTCGCCTGCGAGAGTGCTCGCGCCCATAGAGAACACTCTCGTTTAGGTGCGGATGCCGCCGTAAGCCAGCGTCACCTCTTTTGCCGCGCGGATCACCATCGCGCCCAACTCCGTGACGCGATCGTCGGTGATGCGCGAAATCGGCCCGGAGATGGAGATGGCGGCGAACGGTTCGCCATGCTCGTCAAAGATGCAGGCGGCGACGCAGCGCAGGCCGAGCGCATGCTCTTCATCATCAAAGGAGTAGCCGCGTTTACGCGTCTGGGCGAGATCCTCTTTCAGATGCAACGGCGACACCAGCGTGGCGTGGGTATAAGCATGCAGCCCCTGGCGATGCAACAGATTACCAACCTGCTCATCATCCAGCCGGGAAAGAAACGCTTTTCCCGCGCCGGAGGCGTGCATCGGCAATTTGCCGCCAATCGGCGCCGACATGCGCATCAACTGCGTACACTGCACCTGATCGATAATGATCGCCTGATGATCGCTCTTATCCAGCACCGCCAGGTTCACCGTCTCGCCAGACTCCTCCATCAGCTTGCGCAGAATCGGGTGCACAATTGCCATCAGGTTGCGGCTTTGCAGAAAGCTGCTGCCGACGATAAAGGCGTGCGCGCCAATCGCCCAGTGCCCCAGCTCGCCGACCTGGCGGACAAAGCCCAGCTGCTGCATGGTGGTCAATAAACGGTGGGTGGTGGAGTTAGGTAAACCGGCCTGCTGCGCCAGTTCGGTCAGCGCGACGCTACTGTGTGATTCGGCAATCCACTCGAGCAATTTCAGGCCGCGCGTTAAGGATTGCACCTGCCCGCCAGCGGGCGCGGCGGGAGCGGCGGCTTTTCTGCCACGTTTTGCGGGGACGGAAGCGACCATAGGAGCTCCTTTTCTGTATCGTGGAAATGATTTTCGTTTTGCCAGAGTATAACGTAACTCTTCACTCTACTGATCGGATGAGTGATGGTGAACTTCTCTCATATTCCCCCCGTGTTGCTTTTCCGCCCAGTGACTTTATGCCAGTATGTCCTGCTGGCCTTTTGGCCTGATCTGGCGCCGTCGGGAGTGAGTGTGAGCAGCAACGTTGAGCAACTGAAACAGCAGTTAAGTGAACGTATTCTGGTTCTGGATGGGGGCATGGGAACCATGATCCAGAGCTATCGTTTAAGTGAACAGGATTTCCGCGGCGAACGCTTCGCCGACTGGCCCTGCGATCTGAAAGGTAACAATGACCTGCTGGTTCTCAGCAAACCGCAGGTAATTGCTGATATTCACGATGCCTATTTTGCAGCCGGCGCGGATATCATTGAAACCAACACCTTTAACTCCACCACCATCGCCATGGCGGATTACCAGATGGAATCCCTGTCGGCGGAGATCAACTTTGCTGCCGCGAAGCTGGCGCGTGCCAGCGCCGATAAGTGGACCGCGCAGACGCCGGATAAACCGCGCTATGTAGCCGGCGTCCTCGGCCCAACCAACCGCACCGCCTCCATTTCGCCAGACGTTAACGACCCGGCGTTTCGTAATATCTCCTTCGATCAACTGGTTACTGCCTATCGCGAATCAACCCGCGCGCTGGTGGAGGGGGGAGCCGATCTGATCATGATCGAAACGGTGTTCGATACCCTCAACGCCAAAGCGGCGATCTTCGCGGTAAAAGAGGAGTTCGACGCGCTGGGCATCGATCTGCCGATCATGATCTCCGGCACCATTACCGACGCTTCCGGCCGCACGCTCTCCGGGCAGACCACCGAAGCATTCTATAACTCCCTGCGCCATGCCGATGCGCTCACCTTCGGGCTCAACTGTGCGCTGGGGCCGGACGAGCTGCGCCAGTATGTGCAGGAGCTGTCGCGCATTGCCGAGTGTTACGTCACCGCGCACCCGAACGCCGGTTTACCAAATGCGTTTGGTGAATACGATCTCGACGCCGACACCATGGCGGCGCAAATCGGTGAATGGGCGCAGGCCGGTTTCCTCAACATTGTCGGCGGCTGCTGCGGCACCACGCCGGAACATATTGCGGCGATGAGCCGCGCGGTTGCCGGTGTGCCGCCGCGCAAGCTGCCGGAACTGCCCGTTGCCTGCCGTCTCGCCGGTCTTGAGCCGCTCAACATCGGTGATGAGAGCCTGTTTGTGAACGTCGGTGAGCGGACGAACGTCACCGGCTCCGCCAAATTCAAACGCCTGATTAAAGAAGAGAAGTACAACGAAGCGCTGGATGTCGCCCGCCAACAGGTGGAGAGCGGCGCGCAGATCATCGATATCAATATGGATGAAGGGATGCTCGATGCCGAAGCGGCGATGGTGCGTTTCCTCAACCTGATTGCCGGTGAGCCGGATATTGCCCGCGTGCCCATCATGATCGACTCCTCCAAATGGGAGGTGATTGAAAAAGGGCTGAAGTGCATCCAGGGCAAGGGCATTGTTAACTCCATCTCAATGAAAGAGGGCGTTGACGCTTTTATTCATCACGCGAAGCTGGTGCGCCGCTATGGCGCAGCGGTAGTGGTGATGGCCTTTGATGAAGTAGGCCAGGCGGATACCCGCGCGCGCAAGATTGAGATTTGCCGTCGCGCATACCAGATTTTGACTCAGGAAGTGGGTTTCCCGCCGGAAGATATTATTTTCGACCCCAACATTTTCGCCGTGGCGACGGGGATCGAAGAGCACAACAACTATGCGCAGGACTTTATCGGCGCCTGCGAAGATATCAAACGCGAGCTGCCCCATGCGCTGATCTCCGGCGGCGTGTCGAACGTCTCCTTCTCGTTTCGCGGTAACGACCCGGTGCGTGAAGCGATCCACGCTGTCTTCCTCTATTACGCCATTCGTAACGGTATGGATATGGGCATCGTCAACGCCGGTCAGCTGGCGATTTATGACGATCTGCCCGCCGAGCTGCGCGATGGAGTAGAAGATGTGATCCTTAATCGCCGCGATGATGCCACCGAGCGCATGCTGGATCTGGCGGAGAAGTATCGCGGCAGTAAAGGTGCCGATGAGGGTGCCGCCGCCCAGCAGGCGGAGTGGCGCAGTTGGGAGGTGAAAAAGCGCCTCGAGTATTCGCTGGTAAAGGGCATCACCGAATTTATTGAGCAGGATACCGAAGAGGCCCGCCAGCTTGCCGCCCGCCCGATCGAAGTGATCGAAGGGCCGCTGATGGATGGCATGAACGTGGTCGGCGATCTGTTTGGCGAGGGCAAAATGTTTCTGCCACAGGTGGTGAAATCTGCCCGCGTGATGAAGCAGGCGGTGGCCTATCTGGAGCCCTACATCGAAGCCAGCAAAGAGAAGGGCAGCAGCAACGGCAAGATGGTGATCGCCACGGTAAAAGGCGATGTACACGATATCGGCAAGAACATCGTTGGCGTGGTGCTGCAGTGCAACAACTACGAAATTATCGATCTTGGCGTGATGGTACCGGCGGATAAAATCCTCAAAACCGCCCGCGAAGTGAATGCCGATCTGATTGGTCTTTCTGGCCTAATCACCCCTTCGCTCGATGAGATGGTCAACGTGGCGAAAGAGATGGAGCGTCAGGGCTTCACTATTCCGCTGCTGATTGGCGGCGCGACCACCTCGAAAGCCCATACGGCGGTCAAAATCGAACAGAACTACAGCGGGCCGACGGTCTATGTGCAGAACGCCTCGCGCACCGTCGGCGTGGTCTCTGCGCTGCTCTCTGCCACGCAGCACGATGATTTTGTCGCCCGCACCCGCAAAGAGTATGAAACGGTGCGCATTCAGCACGCGCGTAAAAAACCACGTACGCCGCCCGTAACGCTGCAGGCCGCGCGCGAAAACGATCTCGCCTTTGACTGGGCGAGCTACACGCCGCCGGTCGCGCATCGGTTAGGTGTGCAGGAAGTTACGGCCAGTATTGAGACGCTGCGTAACTACATCGACTGGACGCCCTTCTTTATGACCTGGTCGCTGGCGGGCAAATATCCGCGCATCCTCGAAGATGAGGTAGTGGGTGAAGAGGCAAAACGGCTCTTCGCCGATGCCAACGAGATGCTCGATATGCTCGGCGCAGAGAAGCGGCTCAACCCGCGCGGCGTGGTTGGCTTATTCCCGGCGAACCGCGTCGGCGATGACGTCGAGATCTACCAGGATGAAACCCGCACAGAGTTGCTGGCGCTGGGCTGCCATCTGCGCCAGCAGACGGAAAAAATCGGCTTTGCTAACTACTGCCTCGCCGATTTTGTCGCGCCGAAACAGAGCGGTAAAGCGGATTACATTGGTGCCTTCGCCGTGACCGGCGGGCTGGAGGAGGATGCGCTGGCAGACGCCTACGACGCCGCGCACGACGACTACAACAAAATCATGGTCAAAGCGATAGCCGACAGGCTGGCAGAAGCCTTTGCCGAGTATCTCCATGAGCGGGTACGCAAAGTCTACTGGGGCTATGCGCCGTATGAAAACCTCAGCAACGAGGCGCTGATCCGCGAAAATTACCAGGGGATCCGCCCGGCGCCGGGATATCCGGCCTGCCCGGAGCACACGGAAAAAGGGACCATCTGGCAGTTGCTGGATGTGGAGAAACATACCGGCATGAAGCTGACGGAGTCCTTCGCCATGTGGCCTGGCGCCTCGGTTTCCGGCTGGTACTTCAGCCATCCGGAGAGTAAATACTTCGCCGTGGCGCAAATTCAGCGTGACCAGGTGGAAGATTACGCGCGTCGCAAGGGGATGAGCGTGCCGGAAGTGGAACGCTGGCTGGCGTCCCATTTAGGTTACGATGCGGATTAAATTATACGGGGCAGGTTAATTGCCCCGTTTTTTCATTTCATTTTCACGAAACTATCGTGAAGCAGACATAATACAAATTTGAACTAAGAACATTCTTAAAGTATGATATTTTCTTAGGCCCTCATTCCGCTTCATGCGTATGATGGAGGCAGATTAAAAAGTAAAGTTGCTCTCTTTTTTGCGCTGCTTTTGGCTGACATCAATTAAACGTGAGTATTATAAAATGGATATTTATGATATCAGGAAAAGAAATTTATTGCCGAAGGATTATGAGAATATCCTTGCGCCAGATATTGCAAAAAACATCATTAAAAAAGAGTACTTTATTGAAAGCAGCCCTAATAATCTTTTAGGCAGTATTGATGGCTACACCATTAAACCTCATCACGGTTTTAAATATGGCTTACCGCACGATCCGCTGGGCCATCAAAAAGAGAACTATATCGATAGCCTGATTGATAAAGGCATTGTGGTGGTGGTCAGGCCGAACGTCAGTGCACGCAACCGCTTCTACTATCCGTTCTTTATTTCCGAAAACGCTGAGCTGTTCTGCGTGCAGAGCCTGTCGTTCAGCGCCGTCTTTGTGCGTACGATTATTAACGGCTTCAAAGATAGCGTGGCGGTACACGGGCGTCCGGCTCCCACCCGCAGCGATTTCGCGCCGGTGACGGATGAGTTTGGCCCCGGCTACTGGAAAACCAGCGAAACGGACTTCCACGGTGTGAAGAATGCGGCAGTGATGCTGCTTAACCGGGCGACCAGTATGGGCGACGAAGGGCGCGTCTTCGGCTCCGACGGCAAAGATTATATGAACACCTCGCGCGATAAAATTCAGCTGTGGACGCCACTGCCGGCAGACCTGGCGTCCGATACGCGCGAGTTCCTCTATAATCGTTCGGTGATCCGCCGCTACGGCGAAAAACGGACGATCTACCAGAAATATCTTGAGGGTGATGATGCCTGGGCGGTGTCAGGTAAATCATGGCACTGGATTCCAGGCGTAAGGGATGAAGATTATGAATTTAAGAAATAAAATATTTATCTTTTGGGGCGTGATGGACGTGCTGGCGCTGCTCGGATATCTCTTTTTTTCGATGCAGAGCGGTAACGTACCTTTTTATTCTGACATCAGTGCATTTTATTCCAACTATGGCCGCTTAGGCGTCAGCGGTGTGACGGGCGGATTAATGCAGTTGATGTTCTTTATTAATATTGTATTAATTGTTTCATTAATATTTTCCGCGTGGTCGTTTCTGGCGAAGAAAAATATCAATATGATTTTCTTTGTGGTGCAGGAAATTGCCCGTGTATTCTCATTAAAATGCTCTGTTGCGCTGATCCCGATGATGATGCATCTGAGTGGATTTAGCTCAGCATGGGGCGCGGTTGTGCTGTTTATGTTGTCGGAAGCGTTAAAAATTGGCTCGGTGATCTGGGCGAAACGCAACGGCACCCCACGCGCGGATGCCGCTTTAACGCGTTAACCGCCAACGCCTCGCTTCCGTCACATAACTGTCATCTATTCTTACAACTCACAGGGCGCGGATTGCGCGCCCTGTGCCCGTCTCAGGTTTAACGCCTTATACTTACTTCATAAAGTTGCCGTATCCAGGTGGATAACAGGCAGCGCATAACGATAAGGAGAAGCTGATTCCGTGTTAACTTTGCTACATCTTCTTTCTGCTGTCGCCCTGCTGGTGTGGGGCACACACATTGTACGAACCGGCGTCATGCGCGTGTTTGGCGCGCGTTTACGCACGGTGCTTAGCCGCAGCGTAGAGAAAAAACCACTCGCCTTCTGCGCCGGTATTGGCGTAACCGCGCTGGTGCAGAGCAGCAACGCTACCACCATGCTGGTGGCCTCCTTTGTCGCCCAGGATCTGGTGGCGCTGACTCCGGCACTGGTGATCGTACTCGGTGCGGATGTGGGTACCGCGCTGATGGCGCGTGTGCTGACCTTCGATCTCTCCTGGCTTTCGCCGCTGCTGATCTTTGTCGGCGTGATCTTCTTTCTTGGGCGTAAACAGACCCGCGAAGGGCAGCTTGGCCGCGTCAGCATCGGCCTTGGGCTGATCCTGCTGGCGCTGGAGTTGATTGTGCAGGCCGTGACGCCGATTACCCAGGCGAATGGCGTGCAGGTGATTTTCGCCTCGCTGACTGGCGATATCATGCTCGACGCGCTGATTGGCGCGGTGTTTGCCATTATCAGCTACTCCAGCCTTGCTGCGGTGTTGCTGACCGCGACGTTAACCGCGGCCGGTATTATCTCGTTCCCGGTAGCGCTCTGCCTGGTGATTGGTGCCAACCTCGGATCCGGTCTGCTGGCGATGCTGAATAACAGCGGGGCCAATGCCGCCGCACGCCGCGTTGCGCTCGGCAGCCTGCTCTTCAAACTGGTGGGTAGCCTTCTTATTCTGCCTTTTGTTCACCTTCTTGCTGACGGGATGCAGAAACTGCCGCTGCCGGAATCGGAGCTGGTGATCTATTTCCATGTCTTCTATAACGTTATTCGCTGCCTGGCGATGGTGCCGTTTGCCAGCCCGATGGCGCGATTCTGTAAACGTATTATTCACGAAGAGCCTGAACTGGAGGCGCGTCTCAAGCCGAAGCACCTCGACAGCTCCGCGCTCGATACGCCAACGCTGGCGCTGGCCAATGCCGCACGCGAAACGCTGCGCATGGGCGATGCGATGGAGCAGATGCTCGAGGGCCTGCATAAAGTGATGCATGGCGAACCGCGTCAGGAGAAGGAGCTGCGTAAGCAGGCTGACGATGTAAATGTGCTCTATACCGCCATCAAACTCTACCTGGCGCGCATGCCGAAAGATGAGCTGGCGGAAGAGGAGTCTAAACGCTGGGGCGAGGTGATTGAGATGTCCCTCAACCTTGAGCAGGCCTCCGACATTATTGAGCGCATGGGCAGTGAGATCGCCGATAAATCCCTCGCCGCGCGGCGCGCGTTCTCCTTTGAAGGGCTGAAAGAGCTGGATGCTCTGCATGAGCAACTGCTTAACAACCTGAAGCTGGCGATGTCGGTCTTTTTCTCCCGCGATGTCACCAGCGCGCGTCGGTTGCGCCGCAGCAAGCACCGCTTCCGCATTCTGAACCGCCGTTACTCCCATGCGCACGTCGATCGTCTGCATCAGCAAAACGTGCAGAGCATTGAAACCAGCTCGCTGCACCTCGGCCTGCTCGGCGATATGAAGCGCCTCAACTCGCTCTTCTGCTCGGTGGCCTACAGCGTACTGGAGCAGCCCGACGAAGACGAATCCCGCGAAGAGTATTAATCCACGCCGTGCCTTCGGGCACGGCAGTTTAGCGTTTGACTGTCAGTTCAATGCCCAGCGCTTTCATTACGGAGAGTGTCGTCTTCAGTGTCGGATTCCCTTTTTCGCTGAAAGAGCGATAGAGCTGCTCGCGTGACAAACCGGTTTCTGCAGCGATGTCGCTCATCCCTTTGGCCCGAGCAATCACCCCTAATGCTCGGGCGATATAAGCCGCATCGCCGGTTTCGAGCGCATCCGCCATGAAGAGTGCTATCGCCTCATCGTTAACCAGTGCCGCTGCGGGATCGTAAGGGGTTAATTTATTCATGGTAATCACCTGATGGTTTAAACACATTTTGCCAGGTATTTGGCATAGATAATGTCTTTTGGTTGGGTGCTTTTATCCCCCCCACACAACAACACGACAACGGTATTACCCCGCAACTGAAAATAGATGCGGTAACCGGCACCATAATGTATTCGTAATTCACTTATCCCTTCCCCGACTGGTTTCACATCTCCGGTGAGGCCATTTGCCAATCTAAAAAGACGCGCTGAGATAATCGCTCGCAATTTCGCATCGCGTAATGATGACTCCCAGAGTTTAAACGCGTCGGTTTGGACTATCTCTTTCATGCCTGTTGCCTTGTAGTTTATAAACTACGATCGTTTTGTTCAAGGCAAAATCATGGCATGCCCGGCGCACCAAAAAAGCGATTCATTTTCAGTCTGGAAAGCGTCTCGCAGACTACTTTGCTCGCTTTCACATAGTGCATATATTTTAACGAGTTAGCGCACATTTCTTTGCCGTTGGGGCAAAAATCCATTTTTCTCTTCTGCTCAACAACGTTATATTCCGCTTTCAGAGGAGAACTTATGCTGCCAACCCAATCAACACGTTTAAACAAATACATTAGCGAAAGCGGAATCTGCTCACGCCGCGAGGCTGACCGTTACATCGAACAGGGCAACGTCTTTATCAACGGCAAACGTGCCGGGATTGGCGACCAGGTGGTGGCCGGAGACGTGGTGAAAGTGAACGGGCAACTTATCGAACCGCGAAATGAAGAAGATCTGGTGTTTATCGCGCTGAATAAACCCGTTGGCATCGTCAGTACCACCGAAGAGGGCGAAAAGGACAATATTGTCGATTTCGTTAACCACAGTAGCCGCATCTTCCCCATTGGCCGGCTCGATAAAGATTCGCAGGGGCTGATTTTCCTGACCAACCACGGCGATCTGGTGAACAAGATCCTGCGCGCGGGAAATGACCACGAAAAAGAGTATCTGGTCACGGTCAACAAGCCGGTTACCGACGAGTTTGTTCGCGGGATGGGCGCAGGTGTGCCGATCCTCGGTACGGTGACCAAAAAGTGCAAAGTGAAGAGGGAAGCGCCTTTTACCTTCCGCATCACGCTAGTGCAGGGGCTTAACCGCCAGATTCGCCGCATGTGCGAGCACTTTGGCTATGAGGTGACCAAGCTTGAGCGCACGCGCATTATGAACGTCAGCCTGACCGGATTACCGCCCGGCGAGTGGCGCGACCTCACCGGTGATGAGCTGATTGCGCTGTTTAAGCTGATTGAGAACTCCACCTCGGAAGCCAAACCGAAAGCGAAGAGCAATGCGAAACCGCAGGCGGCGAAAAAGCCTGCGGTGAAAGCGGCGAAGCCGGAGGAGAAAAGCCGGGCGAAACCGGCCGGTAAGCGCTTTACCCAGCCGGGCAGGAAAAAGAAAGGGCGCTAATCAGCGGCGTCCGCGCGTTTGCGTAGTTGCCGACCACGAAAAAGTGCTGTTCTCATCAGGTTTGTAAGCCTGCTGCTTTTTCACCTGGCGGGCTTTCTTCGCGGTCGCTTCACGCTGCGCCATCAGCTTATCGATATACTCTTTCTTAACATGGTTCGCCTCAGAGTTACTCAGCGGGCGTCCATGCGCAATGCGGGCGCGATCGAGCAGCGTTTTAAGCTCCCGCTGTTCACTTTCGGTCATCTCTTTCTGCGTCAGTCTGGTCACGGCCATGGCATGTTCTCCTAAGGAAGTGTCACGAGTCTACGCGATAACGCGTCAAAAGCGCAGGCAAGAACGCGATAACTGGAAATTGGCTCGCAGGTTATCGCCAAGTCAGGATAACCGGATCGACCTGCTGCGATCCGCTCTCCCTTTATCCGTTAACTCGCTTTACGCTTTTCTGCCTGACGGCCCTCTACCGGTTTACCCGACCAGTAGCCCGCCAGCAGCGAGCCGGAAAGGTTATGCCACACCGAGAAGAGCGCGCCGGGCAGGGCGGCGAGCGGTGAGAAGTAGAGCTTGCCGAGCGCGGCAGCCAGCCCCGAGTTCTGCATTCCCACTTCGATAGCCAGCGTCCGGCAGGTGGACTCATCAAAACCAAACAGACGCCCGCCCCAGTAACCGCTGAGCAAACCAATCGCGTTGTGCAGGATCACCGCCACAATCACCATCAGCCCAACAGAAGCAATGTGTGATGCGGAACCGGCGACCACCGCGCTGATGATGGCCAGAATACAGACCATCGAAAAGGCGGGTAGCCAGGGTTCTACCGCTTTCACCACGCGCGGGAAGAGGTAGTGAACAATCAAACCCAGCCCAATCGGGATCACCACAATTTGCAGGATACTCAGCAGCATCCCCATCACATCGACCTGGATATGGGCATCGACATAGAGGCGCGTCAGCAGCGGCGTGGCGATAACCCCCACCAGCGTTGAGACCGAAGAGATGGTCACCGACAGCGCGACATCGCCTTTAGCGAGATAGATCATCACGTTGGATGCGGTTCCGCTGGCGACGCTGCCGACCAGCACCATTCCGGCCGAGAGATCCGGCGGCATCTTGAAAATCATCGCCAGCAACCACGCCGCCAGCGGCATCACCAGGTAGTGAAGAAACGTACCCGCCGCGACGGGGGCCGGTCGGGAGAGCACGCGCTTAAAGTCGTCGAGAGTCAGATGTACGCCCATGCCGAACATAATCAGCATCAGTAGCGTAGTGACCCACGGGCCAATAGCGACAAATGTCGGCGGGAAGAAGTAGGCGAGAACGGAGAGCAGCACGGCCCAGAGCGGGAACAGCCGCGTGAAGGTTGCGAGCATGGGGATTTCCTTGCGATGACATTGTGTTGTGTTATTCCCCGTTCTCGTAAACGATTCGGGGGTTTATTAACGGCCGGGTTCAAGCCCGGCCATAGCCAATGTTTATCGTGCTAAGGATTAATATTCAAACGAATTATGATGAAGATCGTTTATGTTGCGCCACGCACGCTCTCCCAACTGAGGCCAAAGCGCGCAAGATATTTACGCAGCCGGTCAGCATCATTGGGGTTGGCTTTTTTCTGCCGCGAGACCGCAAACAGTTCACGGCCCGCTTCAGAGAGGCTCTGCGTGCGGCGACACACCTCCACCACGCTCTCCAACTGGCGTCGGTCGAAGAGATCCAGCGTCTCCATGTCGACCGGCAAATCGCCCATTGATGGCGCACCGCGCCAGTTGTACTCCAGCCGCGCGATCTCCTCCGCCACCAGCGTATCGGTGATGCGGCCCTGTTCCGCCAGCGTTGCCATGCGGGCAATCGAGGTGCTCAGCTCGCGGAAGTTGCCGCGCCACGCCGCCTGCGCCGAGCAGGCGAAGGCCAGGTAACGCTCGCGCGCCCCTTTGTCGAAGCGGATCTGCGTCTGCTGCTCAAGACCAAAACGCTGCAACTCATACTCGATATTGGGCGCGATATCCTCGCGCCGCTGCGCCAGCCCCGGCAGTTCAAAGGTCCACATATTGATACGCGCGTAGAGATCCTCCCGAAAGCGCCCCTCATCAACCCACTGCTGCATATTGCGATGGGTACCGGCAATCAGCTGGAAGTCACTCTGCACCTCTTTATCCGAGCCGAAGGGGAAAAAGGTCTTCTCTTCAATCGCTTTTAACAGCATCGCCTGCTCATCCAGCCCCAGCTCAGCGATCTCATCAAGAAACAGCACCCCGCCGTCCGCTTCGCGCAGCAGCCCGGTTCGCGCCTGCTGTGCGCCGGTAAATGCTCCCTTAACGTGACCAAACAGCGTCGACATGGCGTTATCGCCGCGCAGGGTGGCGCAGTTCACCGCCACCAGCCGCCCGGCAACGAGATGGCGGGAGTGGCGTAGCTGAAAGATGCGTTTTGCCAGAAACGATTTTCCTGCCCCGGTCGGGCCGGTAAGCAGAATCGGCGCAGAGGAGCGCAGCGCGACACGCTCAATCTGATCGATCAGGCGGTTAAAGGTGGCGTTGCGCGTATCAATACCCGATTTCAGGAACGAGACCGACTGCTGCTGCTCGCGCTGAAAACGGCTGGTCAGCGTGGCATAGCGGCTTAAATCGAGATCGATAACCGAACAAACACCCGCTGAGATCTCTTTATCGTTCGCGCCTCTCGCCGCCGGGCCGGTCTGCAACAGGCTGGCGGGAAGGTAGCGCGCTTCGGTGAGCAGGAACCAGCAGATCTGCGCCACGTGCGTCCCGGTGGTGATATGCACCAGGTACTCTTCATTGTCGGTGTCGAAAGGGTAGTGAGTGGCGAAATCGAGAAACGCGGCGTAGACCTCTTCGAAATCCCACGGGTTTTTGATCTCCACCGGGTGGGTGCGCACCTCGGTGCGCGGCGAGAGCACAGCGATATCCTCTGCGGTGTGCGCCGCCAGCCCCTCATCGCGCGGCTGGTGGATCAACTCCAGCCGGTCAACAGGAAAATCCGCTTGCTGGCAGAGTGCCACCGTCGGTCGCCATTTGCGAAAGCGGTTATGCCGTTTTCCGCGTTTATCCAGCACTGTTCCCAGCACCCCAATCACAACCCGACGTTTCATCTTTATCCTAAATAATAAAATGCGATATATAAAGATAAGAAATATCGTAGGCTGGCACAATGCCTGACATCGACTTAAAAAAATAAACTATTAATTTTCAATAAGATAAAAATTTATTTGTTGGTTCCCCTCTTTTTGGCACGCCTCTCGCAATAATTATCTCGTCAACACGCTGAGTTCGCTGGGGTTATTCACCCCGCCGGCGCATCAGGAGCGGCAAGCGCCGTTTTCCCGGAGGCGTTCCGTCAGTGCAGAGACATGTGCGAAAAATTGGTTATTGATCGGGTTCGACTCCCGAGTTCGCAACCATTATCTCTCCAGATAATCATGATGCAGTACCCCGTCATCGCGCAGTTTACGGTGACATGAGACGACCGCCGATAATGGCGCCGGGCGGCAGGCAAAACAGTGTTTCCCCTGTCGCTTCGCCCCTGCATCCGCGGTCGTAACAACAAAAATAAGAGGGAATAGAGATGACCAACAAAATCACAATTCGAAAAGGTCAGTTAGCGTTACTGGCAAAAGAGGGCGACTACTACCAGGTTCTGGAAACCGGAGAGCACCGTTTGCCATGGTTTGGCAAAAAACCGGATGTGCTGATTGTTAACCGTGACGGCAGCGAAGTGCCGGCGGGTCTTGCCGAGTATTTGCGCCGTTTCCAGCCGGAGTGGGTGGAAAAATATTGCCTGGCAGCCGATCTGGGCGATAACGAAGCGGGCGCGCTCTGCCTGAACGGCATGCTGCTGGAGATTTTGCCGCCCGCCACGCGCCGTCTTTACTGGAAAGCGGACGACACCCTGACGCTTGTGCGCCTCAATACCGACGAGGTGAGCGTCCCGGCCGATATTCTGAACGCCGTATTACAGCCGAAACGCGGCGCGGCAGTGAAAGGGCGCGACGCAATCCTGGTGGTGCAGGTTCCCGCCTGGCATGCGGGCGTGCTGAAAATCGATGGTGAAACCCAGGCGCTGTTACCGGCGGGTATCAGCGGTTACTGGAAAGTGAACCACCTGGTGGAAGCGGAAGTGGTCGATCTGCGCCTGCAGGTGCTGGAAGTGAGCGGTCAGGAGATCCTGACCAAAGATAAAGTGACCCTGCGCCTCAACCTGGCGGCGAACTGGCGTTACAGCGATGTGTTGAGCACGTTTGCCCAGTTGAGCAAACCGCTGGATCACCTCTACCGCGAGCTGCAGTTTGCCCTGCGTGAAGCGATCGGTACCCGCACGCTGGATGAGCTGCTGGAAGATAAGCAGATTATTGCTGATGTGGTTAGCGTACAGGTGGCGAACCGCATGGCGGCCTTCGGTATTGAAGTGGCGTCGCTTGGCGTGAAAGACATCATCCTGCCGGGTGAGATGAAAACCATTCTGTCGCGCTTAGTGGAGGCAGAAAAGTCGGCGCAGGCGAATGTGATCCGCCGCCGCGAAGAGACCGCCGCCACCCGTTCGTTGCTGAACACGGCAAAAGTGATGGAGAGCAACCCGGTGGCATTGCGCCTGAAAGAGCTGGAAACGCTGGAGCGTGTCGCAGAGCGCATCGATAAGATCTCGGTCTTCGGTGGTCTCGACCAGGTATTGCACGGCCTTGTAAACATTAAAGGAAAAGATAATGCAGCATAACGATTACAACCTGCTGGCGCGTGAAAACAGCGCGCCGGTGAAGATGTGGACCCACGGCGTGCCGGTCGAGCCAGAAGCGCGTGAGCAGTTGCTTAATACCGCCAAAATGCCGTTTATCTTCAAACATCTGGCGGTGATGCCGGATGTTCACCTCGGGAAAGGTTCCACCATTGGTAGCGTCATCCCGACCAAAGGGGCGATTATCCCGGCGGCGGTCGGCGTGGATATCGGTTGCGGCATGATTGCCGTGCGCACCTCGCTGCTGGCAAGCGATCTGCCGGATAACCTGAGCGGGCTGCGCAGCGCCATTGAGCAAGCTGTGCCGCACGGGCGCTCGGTAAACCGATCGAAGCGGGATAAAGGCTCATGGTCAAGACCGCCGGAAGAGGTGGATGTGCACTGGGCGTCGCTTGCGCCGCGCTTTAAGCGGCTGACGGATAAATATCCGCGCTTGCTGAAAACTAACAATTATCAGCATCTGGGAACATTGGGCACCGGTAACCACTTTATTGAAGTGTGTCTGGATGAGCAGCAGCGGGTCTGGGTGATGTTGCACAGCGGTTCGCGCGGCGTGGGTAACGCCATCGGCAACGTCTTTATCACCCTGGCCCAGCAGGATATGCAGCAGCATATCGCCAATCTGCCGGACCGAAACCTCGCCTATTTCCGCGAGGGGAGCAAGCACTATGACGACTATCTGGAAGCGGTCGAGTGGGCGCAGGATTTCGCCCGTCATAACCGGGAAGTGATGATGTCGCGCGTGTTGGCAGCGCTGTCGAGTATTATCACCAAACCTTTTATGACCCAGCAGGAAGCGGTGAATTGCCACCATAACTATGTGCAAAAAGAGACGCACTTTGGTGAAGAGGTGCTGGTAACGCGTAAAGGCGCGGTGTCGGCGCAAAAGGGGCAGATGGGGATTATTCCCGGCTCAATGGGTGCGAAAAGCTTTATCGTGCGCGGGCTGGGAAATGAAGAGAGCTTCTGTTCATGCAGCCACGGTGCCGGGCGCACCATGAGCCGTACCGCGGCTAAAAAGCGCTTTACCGTTGAGGATCAGATCCGCGCTACCGCGCATGTGGAGTGCCGTAAAGACAGCGAGGTGATCGATGAGATCCCGATGGCCTATAAAGATATCGACGCCGTGATGGCGGCGCAGGCCTCGCTGGTGGAAGTGGTGCATACCCTGCGTCAGGTGGTGTGCGTAAAAGGATAAAGGAGTCAGAAATGGAACAGCACGGAGTTGATGCCGCCATGCGTGAACGCGTGCGGCTCGAGTTAGAGGCAGTAGAGCGCAAATATGATGTGAGAGTGCTCTACGCCTGCGAATCAGGCAGTCGCGGCTGGGGCTTTGCCTCGCCGGACAGCGATTATGATGTGCGCTTTTTGTATGTGCACAAGCCGCGCTGGTATCTGCGCGTTGAACCGCAGCGCGATGTGATCGAGCTGCCGATAGACGCGGAGCTGGATGTTTGCGGCTGGGAGTGGCGCAAAGCGCTGGGGTTATTGAAGTCCGCAAACCCGACGCTTATCGAGTGGCTCGATTCGCCGGTGGTCTATCAGCAGGATGAGGGCGTGCTGGCGGCGTTACGCGATCAGGTGCCGCACTGGTTTTCACCGGTTCGCGCGCGCTGGCACTACTACGCGATGGCGAAGAAGAACTTTCGCAGCTACTTGCAGGATGAGCAGGTGCGGCTGAAGAAATACTTCTATGTGCTGCGCCCGCTACTGGCGGTGCGCTGGATAGAGGCGGGGAAAGGGATGCCGCCGATGCGTTTCGCCACGCTGCTGGCAGGGAGCGATCTCGGCGCGCCGCTGCGGGCTGAAATCGATGAGCTGCTGGAGGTGAAGCAGCGCGCAGGTGAAGCGCAGTACGGCGCGCGGCGGCCGTTGATGCATGATTTTATAAGCCAGGAGCTGGCGCGCGGTGAAGTGGCCGATGCGTTGCCCGAGAGCCGCAGCGGCAATGTTCACGATCTCGACCAGTTGCTGTTTGAAACGGTGATGGCGTAATCCTGCCGGGTGGCGCTGCGCTTACCCGGCCTACAAACGGCATCATTCCCGTAGGCCTGATAAGGCGCAGCCGCCATCAGGCAAAATCTCACTCGAACAGGTTGTGATGTAACTTCTGCACCACCTGTTCGGCCTCTTTTCCGGGGACAAGGAAACAGAGGTTATGGCTCGACGCGCCGTAACAGATCATGCGGATATTGAACGGTTCGAGCACGCCGAACACCTCTTTGCCCACGCCGCACGCTTTCGACAAATCGTTGCCAATCAGCGCCACCAGCGCCAGATCCTCTTCCACTTCCACCCGACAGAGCGCCGAAAGCTCCATCAGCAGCCCCTGCGTCAGCAGCGTATCGCCCGTGGAGGTGGAACCGGTGGTATCCAGCGTCAGCGCCACGCTCACTTCCGAGGTGGTAATCAGATCGACCGAAATATTATGCCGCGCCAGAATGCCGAACACTTCGGCGAGGAAGCCGCGCGAGTGGAGCATATTCAGGCTGTGCAGCGTTAATAGCGTCTGCTTACGACGCAGCGCCAGCGCGCGGAACAGCGGCGGATTGGTAGTGTTATTGCACACCAGCGTACCGCCCGCCTGCGGATCTTTGCTCGAGCCGACAAACACCGGAATATCGCTGCGTACCGCCGGTAACAGCGTCGCTGGATGGAGCACTTTCGCGCCGAAGGTCGCCATCTCTGCCGCCTCTTCAAAGGCGATTTCATCAATGCGTTTTGCCGCTGGCACCACGCGCGGATCGGTGGTGTAAATGCCCGGGACATCGGTCCAGATATCGACGCGCGACGCGCTCAGCGCTTCAGCCAGTAACGCGGCGGTGTAATCGCTGCCGCCGCGGCCAAGCGTAGTGGTGCGGCCTTTCGCTTCGCTGCCGATAAAGCCCTGGGTGATCACCAGGCCTTCGTTGATGCGCGGGGCAAGTTGCTGCGTGGCAAGCGTTGAGAGGGCGGCTACGTCTGGCTCGGCGCGGCCAAAACGGTCGCTGGTGCGCATCACTTTGCGAATATCAAACCACTGCGCCTGCACGCTACGCTCGCGCAGCACTTCCACAAACAGCAGGGTCGACATCAGTTCGCCGTGGCTGACCAGCTCATCCGTCAGCGCCGCCGAGGTTGCCAGCGAAGCAGCTTCAGCGAGGGTAGTAATATTTTCCAGCAGGCGTTCGATCTCTTCGCGGATCACCGCCTGGCTGCCCATACGCTCCAGAATATCGAACTGAATTTTGCGGATGGCGTCGAGCTTGACGAAACGCTCGGTCGCTTCAAGGCCTTCGGCCAGCGCAACCAGTAAGTTGGTCACGCCTGCGGAAGCGGAGAGCACCACCAGACGGACACTGTTATCGGAGAGCACCACGTCCGCACTGCGGTTCATGGCATCGTAATCGGCAACGCTGGTGCCGCCAAATTTAGCGACAACGAAACTTGACATAACTACCTCGTGTCAGGGGATATCATTTCAGCCATGGCACAAGGTTGAACCTTCGCCTTTCACCCCACAGCGGTGGCCTGGGTAGATGAAACTGAAGCGTGCAGTTTTCCTGCAAAAAACATTCGCAAAACAGTGTATTTATAAATAAAGGCTGGGCGGGCATAGTGTCAACGTCGGGATTATGCGGATTTTTCATGCTGCTTTTGCTGTTAGTAAAATGACTTATGTTGTGCTGGTTTTCGCTGTTTTTTGCCTGGCTTTTGCGCACATCGACCGAACCTTTGACATAAAAACCATCACACCTTCCCTTCGCAGGCGCTACAATCGACGGCAGTCTCACTTCTCAAATCAGAAGAGTATTGCTATGAAAAACATCAATCCAACGCAGACTTCTGCCTGGCAGGCACTACAGAAACACTACGCTGAAATGAAGGACGTCACTCTTGCGGATCTCTTCGCAAAAGACGGTGACCGCTTTACCAAATTCTCCGCCACCTTCGACGATCTGATGCTGGTGGATTACTCCAAAAACCGCATCACGCAAGAGACCCTCGACGCGCTGCTGGCGCTGGCGAAAGAGACCGATCTGGCCGGTGCCATCAAATCGATGTTCTCCGGTGAGAAGATCAACCGCACCGAAGATCGCGCCGTGCTGCATGTCGCGCTGCGTAACCGTAGCAATACGCCGATTATGGTCGACGGCAAAGATGTGATGCCGGAAGTGAACGCGGTGCTGGAGAAGATGAAAAGCTTCTCTGAAGCGATCATTTCAGGTAGCTGGAAAGGCTACACCGGCAAGCCGATCACCGACGTGGTCAACATCGGCATTGGCGGCTCGGATCTCGGCCCGTTTATGGTCACCGAAGCGCTGCGCCCGTACAAAAATCACCTCAACATGCACTTTGTCTCTAACGTCGATGGCACCCACATCGCCGAAGTGCTGAAGAAAGTGAACCCGGAAAGCACCCTGTTCCTCGTGGCATCGAAAACCTTCACCACCCAGGAAACCATGACCAACGCCCACAGCGCGCGCGACTGGTTCCTGAAAACCGCTGGTGATGAAAAGCATGTGGCGAAGCACTTTGCCGCGCTCTCGACCAACGCGAAAGCGGTGGGTGAGTTCGGGATTGATACCGCTAATATGTTTGAGTTCTGGGACTGGGTGGGCGGCCGTTACTCCCTGTGGTCGGCGATTGGCCTGTCGATCATCCTCTCGGTTGGCTTCGACAACTTTGTTGAGCTGCTTTCCGGCGCGCATGCGATGGACAAGCACTTCGCCTCCACCGAGCTGGATAAGAACCTGCCGGTGCTGCTGGCGCTGATCGGTATCTGGTACAACAACTTCTTCGGCGCTGAAACCGAAGCGATCCTGCCGTATGACCAGTACATGCACCGCTTTGCCGCTTATTTCCAGCAGGGCAACATGGAGTCCAACGGTAAATACGTTGACCGTAATGGCAACGCCGTGGATTACCAGACTGGCCCAATCATCTGGGGTGAGCCGGGTACCAACGGTCAGCATGCGTTTTACCAGCTGATTCACCAGGGAACCAAAATGGTGCCGTGCGATTTCATCGCTCCGGCCATCACCCATAACGCGCTTTCCGATCACCACCAGAAGCTGCTCTCTAACTTCTTCGCTCAGACCGAAGCGCTGGCGTTCGGCAAATCCCGTGAGGTGGTTGAGCAGGAGTATCGCGATCAGGGTAAAGATCCGGCGACGCTGGATCACGTGGTGCCGTTCAAAGTGTTTGAAGGCAACCGCCCGACCAACTCCATCCTGCTGCGTGAAATTACGCCGTTTAGCCTCGGCGCGCTGATTGCGCTCTATGAGCACAAAATCTTCACCCAGGGCGCCATCCTCAACATCTTCACCTTTGACCAGTGGGGCGTGGAGCTGGGTAAACAGCTGGCGAACCGTATCCTGCCAGAGCTGGGTGACGATCGCTCCATCTCCAGCCATGACAGCTCGACAAACGGGCTGATTAACCGCTACAAATCCTGGCGCGGTTAACAGAGAAAGCGTCGCTTCGGCGGCGCTTTTTTTTGTCTGCGCAATTATTCCCGCCGCGCCGTAAATATCCACCGTCTGCGCCAATCAATATATAAGTAATTCCAATAATGTTATTTCCGTTAGGGCTAATCCGGGCGTAATAGCCTTCTTTAACACGCGTAATATCATTCATCAGGTTTATCCGAAAATCAGGGCGCATAGCGTAACGCTTGCTATCTATTTTAGGACTAGCCTTATTGTATGAATAATATGTGATTATTTATGTCTATGTTTTTTAAAGTATTTATAAAGATAGCTGTTTGCTAAATATACGCTCCGGCTAATGTTCCGAAAAGGTTCCCCGCTATTTCCTGAGGCGTAATTCATCTGCTTTAGTTGTGTATACTCCCTATCGCCTGAATTTTTTCAGGCAAATCTCCATTCATTCAATGAAGGGAAATTGATATGAAAAAAGCTCTTTATGGCATTTTTGCCATAACCGCGCTTGCGGCGACGTCTGCTTTCGCTGCACCGGTGCAAACCGGTGACGCAGCAGGCTCGGCAGCGACCTCTGTTTCTGCAGGCAGCTCTGCGGCAACGAGTGCGAGCACCGTAGGGTCAGCGGTAGGTGTCGCTCTGGCGGCAACCGGTGGCGGTGATGGTTCCAATACGGGGACCACAACCACCACCACGACAAGTACTCAGTAATAGCGAGTGCATTAACTATAACCACACTTCGGTGTGGTTATTTCGTCCCTTTCGGAGAAGAGTCGTGAAGCGACCTGGTATCATTTTGATTTGCCTGCTCCTTCAGGCATGTTCTGGCCCGATCAAAGGCCTCGGGAATTCACTCTGGAATAGCGTATTTGGCACGCCGGGCGTGCAGCTTACCGATGAAGATATCCGTAATATGCCCTACGCCAGCCAATATATGCGCCTTAATAACGGCCCTCAGCTGTTTGTGGTGTTGGCATTTGCCGAAAACGGCCAGCAAAAATGGGTGACGCAAGATCAGGCCGTCATCGTGACGCAAAACTATCGCATCGTAAAAACCCACCTTGGCACCGATAACCTGCTTGATGTCACCAACCTGGCGGCAGACCCGCTGGCGAAACCTAACCAAATTATCGATGGCACCAGCTGGACACGCATGATGGGCTGGACCGAATACAAACAGGTGCGCTATGCCACTGCCCGCTCGGTGTTCCACTGGAATGGCACCGACACCGTGCAGTTGGGCAGCGACGAAACCCGCGTCCGCGTGCTGGATGAAGAGGTCACAACGGATCAAAAAAGCTGGCGCAACCGCTACTGGGTGGATGAGGACGGGGTGATCCGCCAGTCTGAACAGTATCTTGGCGCGGACTGGTTCCCGGTGAAAACCACGCTGATTAAGGCGGGCAAACAATGAAAACACGCGCGCTCCTTTTGATGCTTTCAAGCCTCGCCTCCCCGCTGGCGCTGGCGACCGGCACCGTTGATGTCTACACCCCCGGCGACAGCAAACCGAAAACTTTAACCAATGCCGAACATCTGGTCGATCTGGTGGGCCAGCCGCGGCTGGCGAACAGCTGGTGGCCGGGCGCGGTGGTCAGCGAGCGCAGAGCGACGATCACCGAGCAGGCACGCCATCAGGCGCTGCTGGCGCGGCTCACCACGCTCGCGTCAGAAGAGGGCGGTGACAGCGCCGCCGCCATCAACGGCTTGCGTCAGCAGTTGCAGGGAATCAAGGTCACCGGCAGGCAGCTTGTTGAACTCGATCCCGACTTTTTGCGCACGCATCGCCGCGCTAACCGGCCGCTGGAAGGCGACTACACCCTGTGGGTGGGAACCCAGCCGACCACTATTACCGTGGTCGGGCTGGTGAGCCGGCCGGGCAAGAAACCCTTTACGCCAGAGCGCGATGTGGTGAGCTACCTCGACGAGATGGATCTGTTGAGCGGCGCGGATCGCAGCTATGCATGGGTGGTCTATCCCAACGGTAAAACGCAAAAGGTACCGGTGGCTTACTGGAACCGTCGTCACGTCGAGCCGATGCCCGGCAGCGTGATTTTCGTCGGTTTCGCACCGGGTTTGTGGAGCGATGAGAATGACAAGCTCAATGCCGACATTCTCCAGTCCCTGACGCATCGGATACCGGAATAATAATGAAAAAATCGTTTGTTATTAGCATATTGGCGCTTGGCGTGAGCGCCGCTTGTCACGCGGAGTCCTGGCCGGACCCGATCGGGCCTTCGCAGTCAGATTTCGGCGGCGTTGGCCTGTTGCAAACGCCCACCGCGCGTATGGCGCCCGAGGGCGAGCTGAGCCTGAACTACCGCGATAACGACCAGTATCGTTACTACTCTGGCTCGGTGCAGCTCTTCCCGTGGCTGGAAACTACACTGCGTTACACCGACGTGCGCACGCGCAAATATAGCTCGGTCGAAGCGTTCTCCGGCAATCAGACCTATAAAGATAAAGCGTTCGATCTGAAATTACGCCTCTGGGAAGAGGGCTACTGGCTGCCGCAGGTCTCCGTCGGCGCGCGCGATATCGGCGGGACAGGGCTGTTCGATGGCGAATATCTGGTGGCGAACAAAGCCTGGGGACCGTTTGATTTCTCCCTCGGTATTGGCTGGGGCTACCTAGGCACTAATGGCAACATTAAAAACCCGCTCTGTAGCTATAAGTCAGCCTATTGCGTGCGCGATACCCGCTATAAACAGGCCGGTTCAACGGATACCAGCCAGATGTTCCGCGGCCCGAGCGCGCTGTTCGGCGGCGTGGAGTACCAGACGCCGTGGAACCCGCTGCGCCTGAAGCTGGAGTATGACGGCAACAACTATCAGCAGGATTTCGCCGGCAAACTGCCGCAGCGCAGCAAAGTGAACGTCGGCGCGATCTATCGCGTGTCGGACTGGGCAGACATCAACCTGAGCTACGAGCGCGGCAACACCTGGATGTTCGGCTTCACCCTGCGCAATAACTTCAATAATTTGCGCCCGGCGTATAACGATAATCCACGGCCGAAGTATCAACCGCAGCCGCAGGATGCGATCCTGCAACACTCGGTGGTGGCGAACCAGCTTACGTTGCTGAAGTACAACGCCGGTCTTGCGGATCCGCAAATTCAGGTCAAGGGCGATACGCTCTATGTCACCGGCGAGCAGGTGAAATATCGTCATAACCAGGAAGGCGTTGAGCGCGCAAACCGTATCATCATGAATGATTTGCCGGACGGTATTCGCACCATCCGGGTGACGGAAAACCGTCTGCGCATGCCAGCCGTGACCACCGAAACGGATGTCGCCAGCCTGAAACGCCACCTTGAGGGCGAACCGCTGGGACAGGATACGGAGCTGGTGCAAAAACGCGTCACGCCAATCGTGCCGGATAAAACCGAGCAGGGCTGGTATATCGACCGCACGGCGTTCGACTTCCATCTCGATCCGGTGCTTAACCAGTCGCTCGGCGGGCCGGAAGGCTTCTACATGTATCAACTGGGGATAATGGCGACCGCCGACTGGTGGGTCACCGACCATCTGCTGACCACCGGCAGCCTGTTCGGCAACATCTCCAATAACTATGACAAGTTTAACTACACTAACCCGCCGAAAGACTCCGCGCTGCCGCGTGTGCGTACCCGCGTGCGTGAATATGTGCAGAACGATGTCTATGTGAACAACCTGCAGGCCAACTACCTCCAGTACCTCGGCAATAACTTCTATGGTCAGGTCTATGGCGGTTATCTGGAGACCATGTACGGCGGCGCGGGTGCAGAGGTGCTGTGGCGTCCGGTCGATGGGCCGCTCGCCTTCGGGATTGACGCGAACTACGTGAAGCAGCGTGACTGGCGCAGCGCCCAGGACATGATGAAGTTCACCGATTACAGTGTGAAAACCGGGCACTTCACCGCCTACTGGACGCCGTGGTTTGCCGATAATGTGCTGGTGAAAGCGAGCGCCGGGCAGTATCTGGCGGGCGATAAAGGGGTGACGCTGGAAGTGTCGAAACACTTCGACAGCGGCATCGTGGTCGGGGCGTATGCGACGAAAACCAACGTTTCCGCCGCGCAGTACGGCGAAGGTGATTTCACCAAAGGGGTGTATGTCTCTGTACCGCTGGATCTGTTCAGCGCCAGCCCGACCCGCAGCCGTGCCGCCATCGGCTGGACACCGCTGACGCGTGACGGTGGCCAGAAACTGGGCCGTAAGTTCGATCTCTACAGCCTGACCAGCGATAAGTCAGTTAACTTCCAGTAAGCAAACGCCCTTCTCGCGCTGAGAAGGGCGCTGTTTTACAACCGGCGCAGCAGTCGCGCCGGGTTGCCCGCATAAACCCCTTTCAGCGTAATCGACTTTGTCACCACGCTGCCCGCGCCAATCACACAGCCATCGCAAATCGACACCGCCAGAATCGTCGCACCGCTGCCAATAGATACTCCATCGCCAATCGTAATCCGCCCCCAGTTTTCGCGATTGGGATCGGGTTTGCCGTCGCGAAACAGATCGTTGGCGAACATCACGCCGTGGCCGATAAAGCAGCCTTCGCCAATGGTGACGTACTCACAGATAAAGGTGTGGGACTGGATCTTCGTGGCTTTTCCTATCTGCGTATTGCCCTGGATTTCTACAAACGGGCCGACAAAAACCTCATCCGCCAGCGTGCAGTCATACAGATTGGCGGGCTCATAAATCACCACATTTTCACCGCAGGTCACGTTGCGAACGGCGGCGTGGCGAAGAGAGGCGGTGTGCATAATGGCTCCTTAAAGCGCTTTCCCGAGAATATGCAGCGTGCTTTGTTGCGAAGGTGTGGTGAAGAGGGCGCTCTTAATCAGCGTGAACCCCTGGCGCTGATAGAAACGCTGCGCGTGCGGGTTGGCATCCAGCACTTCCAGCCAGAAAAAGGTCTCGCCACGGCCTTGTGCCTCACGTGCTATCTCATTAATGAGATGCTCGCCGTAGCCTTTTCCCGTTTCGCCAGGTAAGAGATAGAGCTTATGCAGCAGCGTGCCGGCCGGGCCATTATCGTCACTGGCGCAATGCCAGGTGACTTTAGCAAAACCCACCGGACTGGGATCGCAGAGGATAAACCAGTTTCCCGCTTCGCTTTGCAGGCTCTGCTGCAGGGATGGCACAGCGTACTCCTGGTGCAGAAACGCCTCCAGTTCACTCTTCTCCTGCCATAAGTGCGCGAAATGGTGGGTGTAACTGGCATAGCCCATCTCGCTCAACAGCGCGGCATCTTCCACGCTCGCTTTACGTATCGTCATCATCGCTTATTACTCTCCCGCTTCGCTGGCTCAGCGATACATCTCATCACGGGCTGTCACATAATCTAAGTAAAAAAAGTAGATCAAGATCACATTTACGCGATATACAGAGGATCTTCTAACAATAATGAGGTGCTGTTATGTCGTCGCTTAATCACCCGCGGGTGGCGTTTGTTTCAACTATTTTGCAGGGCATACTCAGCCTGGGTCTGCTGGCGCTGGGTATTATCCTGATTGTTTTTTTGGGCAAAGAGACGCTGCATCTGGCCATTGCGCTCTTCGCGCCGGTACAAACCAGCAAATATGAGCTGGTCGAAGGGCTGGTGGTCTACTTCCTCTACTTCGAATTTATCGCCTTGATTGTGAAGTATTTTCAGTCCGGGCTTCACTTCCCGCTGCGCTACTTTGTCTATATCGGCATTACGGCGATTGTGCGGTTGATCATCATCGATCATCAGTCGCCGATGGATGTGCTGATCTACTCGGCGGCGATCCTGCTGCTGGTGATCACGCTGTGGATCTGCAACTCCCAGCGCCTGCGCCGCGAATAAAAAAGGCGGCCTGTTCAGGCCGCCGAAATTGAGGGTGCAGTGGCAATAACAACAAGGGTATGACAACGATGAAATTTAGCCCTTCACCCCGCCGGCCGTCAGGCCATTGACCAGCCAGCGCTGCGCCAGCAGGAACACCAGGGTAATCGGGATGGCGGAGAGCACCGCCGCGGCGGCGAAATCGCCCCATAAGTAGTTCTGCGGGTTGAGATACTGCTGCATCCCCACCGCCAGCGTGTAGCTGTCGACATCGCGCAGCAGCAGCGAGGCGACCGGCACTTCGGTAATGGCCGCAATAAACGACAGAATAAACACCACCGCCAGAATCGGCACCGACAGCGGCAGCAGCACCAGGCGGAACGCCTGCCATGGGGTCGCGCCATCCAGCGAGGCGGCCTCTTCCAGCGAACTGTCGATCGTCTCGAAATACCCCTTGATCGTCCAGACATGCAGTGCGATCCCACCAAGATAGGCGAAGATCACCCCACCGTGCGTATTCAGCCCGATAAACGGAATGTACTGGCCTAAACGATCGAACAGGGCATAGAGCGCCACCAGCGACAGCACCGCCGGGAACATCTGGAAAATCAGCATCCCTTTCAGCAGCGTCGCTTTACCGCGAAAACGCATACGGGCAAAGGCGTAGGCGCAGGTAGTGGAGAGCGCGACAATGCCGATGGCGGTAATCACGGCGATCTTCACCGAGTTCCACAGCCATAACAGCACCGGGAAGGGCGGCGGCGTCACGCGCCCATCGGCATGCTCAACGCTAAAGCCCAGCGCCAGCCGCCAGTGCTCCCAGGAGATGCGCTCCGGGATCAGGCTGCCGGTAGCGAAGTTGCCTTCACGCAGTGAAATGGCGATCACCATCAGCAGCGGGAACATAATCGCGGCGATAAACAGCAGCAGTAACGCATGGGTGAAAAAGAGCCGCAGCTTTTGCGATTTCGCCTGCACCATAGCCATAGTTTTCCTCCTCCTTAATCGAATTTCATGCGCGTGGCTTTCAGATTGACGATGGCCAGCGCGCCCACCAGCAGGAAGATCAGCGTGGCGATAGCCGCCGCAAGACCGAAGTCCTGGCCGCCGCCGCCTTCAAAGGCGATGCGGTAGGTGTAGCTCACCAGCAGGTCGGTATAGCCCGCCGGTGTGGTGGTGCCGATGCGATCCGGCCCGCCGTTGGTCAGCAGCTGGATCAGCACGAAGTTGTTAAAGTTAAAGGCAAAGCTGGCGATCATCAGCGGCGTCAGGGGCTTGATCAGCAGCGGGAAGGTGATGCGGAAAAAGTTCTGTAACGGCCCGGCGCCATCCATTGCCGAGGCTTCATAGAGATCTTCCGGGATCGCTTTCAGCAGACCCATGCAGAGGATCATCATGTAGGGGTAGCCGAGCCAGGTGTTAACGATCACCACCATCGCGCGGGCGGTATTCGGATCGCTAAACCACGCCGGTTTAATGCCGAACAGCGCGCTCAGCATCATGTTGATCTCACCAAAGCTCTGGTTGAACAGCCCTTTAAAGATCAGGATCGAGATAAACGACGGCACGGCGTAAGGCAGGATCAGCAGCAGCCGGTAGACAGCCTTACCCTTTAACGACTCCCACTGCACAACGCAGGCCAGCACCATGCCGACCGCTACCGTCAGCACCACGGTGAGGATGGAGAAGATCACCGTCCAGATAAAAATCTCGATAAACGGTTTCTGGATACCCTCATCGGTAAAGACGCGGGTGAAGTTATCCCAGCCGATAGTAACGGTATAACCGGGGCTCAGTTTCTCACTGCCCCAGCTGCCGTCGGCGTTAAGCGCCTGGTAGAAGCCGGTCTGGTTGTTCGGGCGATACTTGACGCCGCTCTGGTTATTGAGCAGCGTGCCGTCCTGCTCAACCTGATAGAGCGGGCGGGTGCCGGAGAACTGGCGCAGCGAACTCATCGCCACTTTGCTCTCATCCGGCAGTACCACGGTGAGCTGGTTCAGCCCCTGGCGGTTTTGCGTAATCACACGCAGATTGGCGCGCTCGCCCGCAGGCAGCGCATCGACCTCTTTAACCTTCAGCTGCTGTTCGCCGCCGGGTTTAAAGGCGTCGGAGAGATAGTGTTTGTCGCTCTCGCCATCCGTCAGCGCTAATTGCCACTTATCCCCGTTCGGATAGAGCCCGAAGTTATAGGCTTTGCCCGCCTGATATGAGCGGTCGAGCAGCACCTGCTGCGCGCGCTCCTGGGTGAGCTGGTTGGTACTGCTGTAGTTGGTAAAGGCGATGGCGATGGTGCAAATCAGCGGGAAGAGGACAAACAGCCCCATGCCCGCAAGACCCGGGTAGACATAGCGCCAGGCGTACGCTTTACGATTGGCAAAAATGTAGAGGCCCGCCGAACTCAGCACGAGCGTGGTGATGGCAAAAAGGTATTCCCCCTGGGCATACATCATGACGACAAGGTAAGCCACCAGCAGCCCGATCACGGCGATGGCGGCCCATGCAATCTGCGAGCTTTGCCACCAGTGGCGTTTTCTTACAACATCCATGGGAGTGTCCTCTCTACACGCCCCTCTTCACGCCGCTTCGTTATTGGTGAGGCAGCGTGAAATCTGGCGTGTATACAGCCTGTCCAGTTAGCCCTGCTCCGGGAGGAACAGGGCCGTTACGTTCTTACTTGGTGATGCGGCCCTGCGCATCTTTCAGCGCCGCATCTACGGTCTGGCGACCAGTCACGGCGTTGATCACTGCGGTACGGGTGGCGTACCAGAAGGCGGACATTTGCGGGATATTCGGCATGATTTCACCGGTTTTGGCGTTCGCCATGGTGGCGGCGATGCGCGGATCTTTCGCTAACTGATCCTGATAGGATTTCAGCGCTACCGCACCGAGCGGTTTGTCTTTGTTCACTTCCGCCAGGCCTTCATCGGTCAGCAGGTAGTTTTCAAGGAACTCTTTCGCCAACTCTTTGTTCGGGCTGGCGGCATTGATGCCTGCGCTCAGTACGCCAACGAAGGTTTTCGACGGTTTACCGTTGAAGGTCGGCAGCTGCGCGACGCCGTAGTTAATCTTACTCTTGTCGATATTGGTCCACGCCCACGGCCCGTTGATGGTCATTGCCGTTTCGCCTTTGTTAAACGCGGCTTCGGCAATGGAGTAATCGGTGTCGGCATTCATGTGCTTGTCTTTGATCAGTTTCACCAGGAAGCTGAGACCGGCTTTCGCGCCCGCGTTATCCACGCCGACATCTTTCACATCATATTTGCCGTTTTCATACTTAAAGGCGTAACCCCCATCGGCGGCAATCAGCGGCCAGGTGAAGTAGGGCTCTTGCAGGTTGAACATCAGCGCGCTCTTGCCTTTCGCCTTCAGCGCTTTATCCAGCGCCGGGATCTCTTCCCAGGTTTTCGGCGGGTTCGGCACTAAGTCTTTGTTATAAATCAGCGACAGGGATTCTACAGAAACCGGGTAGGCGATCAGCTTGCCGTTGTAGCGCACCGCGTCCCAGGTGAAGGGAACCAGTTTGTCCTGGAAGGCTTTGTCCGGCGTCACTTCCGCCAGCAGGCCAGATTGTGCGTAGCCACCGAAACGGTCATGCGCCCAGAAGATGATATCCGGGCCGTCGCCGGTCGCCGCAACCTGCGGGAACTTCTCTTCCAGCTTGTCCGGATGCTCAACGGTCACTTTGATGCCGGTATCTTTCTCGAATTTTTTACCCACTTCAGCCAGGCCGTTATAGCCTTTGTCGCCGTTGATCCAGATAACCAGCTTACCTTCTTCGATTTTGGCAAGGGCAGAGGCGGAGAACATCATCGTTGCCACTGCGGACAATGCGAGGATGCGTGCGCCTGTTTTGATTTTCATATATCCCGTCCTTTAGATGATGTGCTCATAAATACGCATAAGGTGGTTTGACGGGAGTAGTCTCCTTTTTTGGCAAGCGCTTCTCATCATCCCCACCCCTACGCCCCTGGGGTGATTTGTGTGATCTCTGTTACAGGGATTTTCGTTATGTGTCGCAGCGCACATAAAAATGCGCCGTTTTTTGCAAAGCCGGTCACGAATTTACCCGCCGCCCACTCGCCGGGGGGGCAGAGCAGCGCGTCTCATCCTCCCATCTCCTCCCCCATAAAAAACGCGGGGGGTGGAGGATTCGCCGGAAAAATCCTTACGCCATAGTCAGGCCACTTTGAATGTATCCGTTGGTATCAGGTTGTAACGAAGGGAGATGGGGATGGCGAGCGTACAGCTGCGAAATGTCACGAAAGCCTGGGGCGATGTGGTGGTATCGAGAGATATCAGTCTGGACATTCACGAAGGTGAGTTCGTCGTGTTTGTCGGCCCGTCAGGCTGCGGTAAGTCAACGCTGCTGCGCATGATTGCCGGGCTGGAGACGATTACCAGCGGCGATCTGCTGATTGGCGATACCCGCATGAATGACGTGCCGCCCGCTGAGCGCGGTATCGGCATGGTGTTCCAGTCCTATGCGCTCTATCCACACCTGTCGGTGGCGGACAATATGTCATTCGGCCTCACGCTCGCGGGCGCGAAGAAAGATTTGATCAAATCGCGCGTCACCCAGGTCTCCGAAGTGCTGCAACTGGGGCATCTGCTGGAGCGTAAACCGAAGGCGCTCTCCGGTGGTCAGCGTCAGCGCGTGGCAATTGGCCGTACGCTGGTGGCCGAGCCGCGCGTTTTTCTGCTCGATGAACCCCTCTCCAACCTTGATGCCGCGCTGCGCGTGCAGATGCGTATTGAGATCTCCCGTCTGCACAAGCGGCTGCGCCGCACGATGATTTACGTCACCCACGATCAGGTCGAAGCGATGACGCTGGCCGACAAAATCGTAGTGCTGGACGCCGGGCGAGTGGCGCAGGTCGGCAAGCCGCTCGAGCTTTATCACTACCCGGCAGATCGCTTTGTCGCCGGCTTTATCGGCTCGCCGAAGATGAACTTCCTGCCGGTAAAAGTGACCGCCACGGCGATTGAGCAGGTGCAGGTTGAGCTGCCCAACCGCCAGCAGGTATGGCTGCCGGTCGACAGCGCCAACGTGCAGGTCGGCGCCAATATGTCGCTCGGCATTCGCCCGGAGCATCTGCTGCCCAGCGATATCGCCGATGTCACGCTCTCCGGCACCGTTCAGGTCGTCGAACAGCTCGGTCACGAAACACAGATTCATATCCAGATCCCCGCAATACGTCAGAACCTGGTCTACCGCCAGAACGACGTGGTGCTGGTAGAAGAGGGTGCCACATTCGCCATCGGCTTACCGCCGGAGCGTTGCCATCTGTTCCGTGAAGATGGCACCGCCTGCCGCCGGTTGCATAAAGAACCTGGCGTTTAAGCTACCCCACAAAGAGATTACACAAAGCCATTCGCATGATGTCGAGGCGGCAACGGCATGCACTTGTGAGCCTACAAAGGTAGGCGCATGGGTGAATACGGCAGCCAACAAAGCGTTAGCCGGACGGGGGCGTGTAAAAAAAGAAAAGCAAGCTCTCAGGAGATAGAACGATGATTACTCTGCGCAAAGTTCCTCTGGCAATCGCCATTACGGCAGGCATTTTGTCTGCTCAGGCGGGCGCTGTTGATTTTAAAGGTTATGCACGTTCCGGCATTGGCTGGACCGGCAGCGGCGGCGAGCAGCAGTGCTTCCAGGCCACCGGTGCGGGCTCCAAATACCGTCTCGGCAACGAATGTGAAACCTATGCAGAATTAAAACTCGGTCAGGAAGTGTGGAAAGAGGGCGATAAAAGCTTCTACTTCGACACTAACGTAGCCTATTCCGTCGCCCAGCAGAATGACTGGGAAGCGACCGATCCTGCCTTCCGTGAAGCGAACGTGCAGGGTAAAAACCTGATTGACGCGCTGCCGGGTTCCACCATCTGGGCAGGTAAACGCTTCTACCAGCGTCATGACGTCCACATGATCGACTTCTACTACTGGGATATCTCCGGCCCGGGCGCAGGTCTGGAAAACGTTGATCTTGGCTTCGGTAAACTCTCTCTCGCCGTGACTCGCTCAACGGAAGCGGGTGGTTCTTCCACCTTCTCCAGCAACAATATTTACGATTACAACAGAAAAACCGCCAACGACGTCTTTGACGTGCGTTTAGGCCAGATGGAAGTCAACCCGGGCGGCACGCTGGAGCTGGGTGTGGACTATGGTCGTGCAAACACGCGTGATGGTGAATACCTGAATGGTGCCACGGCGACCAAAGATGGCTGGATGTTCACCGCTGAGCATGTTCAGAGCATGCTGAAAGGCTATAACAAATTTGTGGTTCAGTACGGAACTGATGCTCTGACCTCGCAGGGCAAAGGGCTTTCTCAGGGCAGCGGTGTCGGTATTGATACCAACAGCACCTTCCCGAATAACGCCTACAGCACCAACAACAACGGCTCGCTGCTGCGTATTCTCGACCACGGTGCCATCTCTCTTGGCGATAGCTGGGATCTGATGTATGTCGGTATGTACCAGGACATCGACTGGGATAACAACAACGGCACCAAATGGTGGACCGTGGGTGTGCGCCCAATGTACAAGTGGACGCCGATCATGAGCACCCTGCTGGAAGTTGGCTATGACAACGTGAAATCCCAGCGTACTAACGACACCAACAACCAGTACAAAATCACCCTCGCGCAACAGTGGCAGGCTGGCGACAGCATCTGGTCCCGTCCGGCAATCCGCGTCTTCGCAACCTACGCGAAATGGGATGAGAAATGGGGCTACAACTACAACGGTAATCCTGGCAACAACGTCGATTACTCGCTGGCAACCCGTAATGGAACCGGCGGTCAGTCCTTCGGTCGCGGTGACAACGACGAGTGGTCCTTCGGCGCTCAGATGGAAATCTGGTGGTAAGCCTGATAGCAGTCTGATGACCAAAAGAGGGGCGCAAGCCCCTCTGATCCTTACAAACAGCGCGCTATTGCCTGGCTACCGCTGTTCTGCATCCTGAAGGTGATAACAATGAAAATGAAAAAAAGTCTCATCGCCCTGTCCCTCTCCGTCGGTTTACTGGCGAGCGTACCGGGTATCACGCTGGCTGATGTCAATATCGTGCCGCAAAATACCGCCGCTGCGCCCGCGATCCCAACCTCAGCTTTACAGCAGCTTAACTGGACGCCTGTCGATACCAGTAATACGCAGTCGGTACAGCTCTCTACTGGCGGCCAGCATCTTAATGTTGCCGGTATTACCGGCCCGGTTGCCGCCTTTAGCGTACCGGCAAACATCGGCGAGCTGACCCTGACACTTACCAGCGAAGTTAATAAAGAGAGCGGTGTTTTCGCGCCAAATGTGCTGGTTTTCGATCAAAACATGGCACCTGCGGCCTACTTTCCCGGTAGCTACTTTACCTATCAGGAGCCGGGCGTGATGAGCGCCGATCGGCTGGAAGGGGTAATGCGGCTGACGCCCGCGCTGGGCCAGCAGAAACTCTACATTCTGGTCTTTACCACGCAGAGCGATCTGCAAAAAACCACAACCCTGCTCGATCCTGCTAAAGCCTATGCCAAAGGCGTGGGCAACGCGGTTCCTTCGATTCCCGACCCCATTGCCCGCCATATCACCGATGGCGTGGTTAAGCTGAAAGTGAAAAACAGCAGCAGCTCAAGCATCCTGGTTGGCCCGCTGTTTGGCTCCTCGGCACCGAGTGCGGTGACGGTCGGCAACACCGCCGCACCAGCCTATAACACGCAGCCTGCACCAGCGCCGGTGGCTACGCCTGCTCCGGCGCCTGCCGCGAAAAGCGAGCCGATGCTCAATGATACCGAGAGCTACTTTAACCGGGCGATCAAACAGGCGGCTGAGAAGGGTGATATCGATAAGGCCCTGAAATTATTGAATGAAGCGGAGCGTCTCGGGTCGAAAACTGCCCGTGCCACTTTTATCAGCAGTGTAAAAGGCAAGGGGTAACCTCTCCCCACGTTGTTGATATTTGTAGTAACTGGTGCGTCGCCAGACGCACCTTTTTTTCCGCCGTGCGGATGCGCTGTTGCGCAACTGTTGCACGGATGAAAAGCGAATAAACTTTCCCGCCACTCCCTAATCCGTTCTGCGATACACTACTGCGACGTTATGTACCGGAGAGTATGGCATGTCACATCCTGCGCTTACGCAATTGCGTGCGCTGCGCTACCTGGACGCAATCCCCGCGCTGGAACCGCAACTGCTCGAGTGGCTGTTGCTGGAAGATTCCATGACCAAACGTTTTGAACAACAGGGCAAAAAGGTCACGGTTACGATGATCCGTGAGGGGTTTGTCACGCCTGATGAGATCGCCGAAGAGCGCGATCATCTGCCCGATGAAGCCTGTTACTGGCTGCGGGAAATTCTGCTCTGCGCCGACGGAGAGCCCTGGCTTGCCGGTCGCACCGTGGTGCCCGAGTCAACCCTGAGCGGCCCCGAACTGGCGCTGCAGAAGCTGGGGAATACGCCGCTGGGGCGATATCTTTTCACCTCTTCTACACTTACGCGTGACTTTATTGATATTGGACGCCACGAGCAGTTATGGGGGCGGCGCTCCCGCCTGCGTCTCGGCGGTAAACCGCTGATGTTGACCGAACTGTTTCTGCCCGCGTCACCGCTGTACTAAGAGGAATTGAAAATGGAGTGGAGTCTCACGCCAACTAAACTGTTGGCCTTTCATCGGCTGATGCGTACGGACAAACCAATTGGTGCGCTGTTACTGCTGTGGCCGACGCTGTGGGCGCTGTGGGTGGCAACACCTGGCGTACCGCCGCTGTGGATTTTGTTAGTGTTTGTCGCTGGCGTCTGGCTGATGCGCGCGGCTGGCTGTGTGGTGAATGATTACGCCGATCGTAAGTTTGATGGGCACGTAAAGCGTACTGCGAATCGTCCTCTGCCGAGCGGCGCGGTGACGGAAAATGAGGCGCGCGGGCTGTTTATCATCCTTGTGCTGCTGGCTTTTGCGCTGGTGCTTACCCTCAATCTGATGACGATCCTGCTCTCGGTCGCGGCGCTGGGCCTGGCCTGGATCTACCCGTTTATGAAGCGCTATACGCATCTGCCGCAGGTGGTGCTGGGCGCGGCGTTTGGCTGGTCGATACCGATGGCGTTTGCCGCTGTGAGCGAGTCCGTACCGCTGAGTTGCTGGATTATGTTCTTCGCCAACATTCTGTGGGCGGTGGCCTATGACACTGAATATGCGATGGTCGATCGCGACGATGATGTGAAGATTGGTATCAAGTCGACGGCGATCCTCTTTGGGCGTCACGACAAGCTGATTATCGGCATTTTGCAGGTGCTGGTGATGGCGATGATGGCGGCAGTCGGCTGGCTGAACGGGCTGGGGTGGATCTATTACGCCACCGTGCTGGTTGCCGGGGCGCTGTTTGTTTATCAGCAGGTGTTGATTGCAGACCGTGAACGCGATGCCTGTTTTAAAGCCTTTCTGAATAATAACTACGTTGGTCTGGTGCTGTTTCTGGGGCTGGCGGTGAGTTATCTGCACCTATAGCGCGGATTTGTCGGGGTTGTGCGCTGAATCGACGGGCTCGTGCGCTAATTTGCTGCGCTCATGCGCTGAAGTGCCGGATGGCGGCTACGCCTTATCCGGCCTACGGGTTCGGTGCCGCTGAAACCGCCCAGGCCGGATAAGCGTTAGCGCGGCATCCGGCAATGAGCATACCGTTCAGCATTATCACCCAGGCCGGATAAGCGTTTACGCGCCATCCGGCAATGAGCATACCGTTTAGCATTATCACGTAGGCCGGATAAGCATTTACGCGCCATCCGGCACTTCCGTTACTCCGCTTGCGTCGCGCTCTCGATCGTTAAACGCACATCCGATGTCATCAGCTCCGCCAGCATCTGGTAAACGCCAAGCGTGCGTGCCGGATCGGCGTCGCCGGTATCACTGATATAACCCTCGTCGCGCAGGGTGAGCACCAGCGTGCTGAAGACCGCTTTATCGAAGAACTCCGGCGCATTGATGCCGTGCAGCACCGACAGGCGCTGCGCCAGCGTACGGCTCTCTTTCTCAAGCGTACTGCGGTTCATCGCCGGGTTGGCGCTCAGCAGCCAGAAGGTGATGGCATAACGCTGCAGCGTCTCGCGCGCGCCTGCGGCCAGCAGCTGCAGGGTACGTGAGTGTGCCGGATTGATGCTCAGCAGATCCTCTTTCAGGGTAATCAGCCCCTGGCGCACCAGCTCCTGAATCAGCTTATCCAGCACCTCAGCCAGCTCTGCATTTTCCCAGCGCAGGAACAGCTCGGCCTTCAGCATCGGGTAGAGCAGTTCCACATGACGCAGAATTTCACCGCGTGAGATGGCGCGATGCTGGGTCACAATCGCTGCGATCAGCGACGGCAGCATCAGCATATGCGCAATGTTGTTGCGGTAATAGGTCATCAGCACCGCCTGCTCGCGCGGCAGGATGATGATATCGCCGATGGTGTCCTTCTCGACCTCAAACTTGTTCATCTGCAGCGCGTGAGCGATAAGCTCGGCGGCGCTGGCGGATGGAGCGGTAGAGTCCGGGGAGTAGGGCACATTACGCATCAGCTCAAGGTAGCAGTTGAGCTGCTCGGTGAGCTGCTCGCGCGTCAGCGAGCGCTGGCGTGAAGCCAGCAGCGCCGTACAGCAGAGGTTCATGGCGTTTGCCGCACCGGCATTATTGATGCGTACCATCAGATCGGCGGCGATGCTGTTAACCGTCGGCGTCAGCCATGCCGGACGGATCGCTTCAATCGGATCGATCGATTCGCGCCACTCCGGCACATGGTGGTTCAGGTAGTTCATCAGCGGGATTGGCTCGCCAAAGTTCACATAGCCCTGACCGAGGTTACGCAGCTTGCTGAGGCCGCGCACCATCTGCAGCAGGCTCTCTTTCTCTTTCGTCGCACCGCGCAGCTCTTTGGCGTAGGTGCCGACCTCCATCACATGCTCGTAACCGATATAGATCGGTACCAGCGTGATCGGGCGCGTGCCGCCGCGCAGCATCGCCTGGATGGTCATCGACAGGGTACCGGTTTTCGGATCGAGCAGACGCCCGGTGCGCGAGCGGCCGCCCTCAACGAAATACTCTACCGAATAACCACGGCTGAAGAGCTCGCCCAGGTATTCACGGAACACCGTCGAGTAAAGCTTGTTGCCTTTAAAGGTACGGCGAATAAAGAAGGCGCCAAGGCGGCGGAAAATCGGACCGGCGGGCCAGAAGTTGAGGTTGATCCCGGCCGCAATATGCGGCGGCACCAGGCCCTGGTGGTAAAGCACGTAGGAGAGCAGCAGGTAGTCCATGTGGCTGCGGTGGCAGGGCACATAGACAATTTCATGGCCCTCGTGCGCCAGCTGGCGTACGCGCTCGGCGTTGTGCACGTTGATCCCCTGATAGAGCCGGTTCCACGTAAAGCCGAGGATACGGTCGGTCAGGCGAATCATCTCGTAAGAGAAGTTAGCGGCAATCTCTTCCATCAGCGCGATAGCGTTCTGCTGCGCCTTATCGTGGGAGATCTTTTTGCTGCGCGCTTCATCTTCCACCGCACGGGCAATCGCTTTCGACGACAGCAGCTTATTGAAGAGATCCTGACGCGCCGGCAGGCGTGGGCCAACGGCGGCCAGACGCTGGCGGGCGAAGTGCATACGCGCCACGCGCGCCAGTTTCTGCGCGATGATCTTATCCGTGCCGTGTTCGGTCGCCATGCGGCGCAGCGAAACCGGCGGGGAGAAGCGCACAAAGCTGTCGCGGCCAAGCCACGAAACAGCGAAGAATTTCTGAATACCGTTGAGCATGCGCAACGGCGGGTTGACCTCACCCTTTTCACGCCCCGGCGAGCGGCCAAACATCACCGATACCGGCACCATCTGCACATCCAGATCGGGATGGCTGCGGTGTAAATCCAGATAGTCGTGGAACAGTTTGATCGACTCTTCTTTCGGCGTGTAATAGGTGAATACGCGCGGGCCGCCGTGAATAAACACGTAGCGTGGTAGCAGCGCGCCATCGATCTCCAGCGGTTCGAGGGGATCGGGTAATTCATGCGCCAGGCACTGCTCGCGCAAGGTCATTAAGTCTGCCTTTGAGTTGTAAGGCAGCACGTACATAATAGGACGTGATGTGTCGAGCCCCAGTTCCTGTGCAGGTTCTGCGGGGATCGATTTACTTTTTACCAGCACGCTTAATGGTAAGTTCAGTAATTTGTAGTAAATTCGTGGCCAGCCGGACATAAAGGGTGTAAAGCCTCTGGTTATTAATAGTGCCATTGCGCCGCAAGAATATCAGAAAGCACGCATAATTTCTGTGGTACCGCTGCGTGTACCACTACTCATTGACGCTTAATAGTTAAAAAGGTTCTTTTCATGGCCAATAATACCACCGGTTTTACCCGGATCATTAAAGCCGCAGGATATTCGTGGAAAGGCGTACGCGCAGCCTGGATTAATGAAGCTGCATTTCGCCAGGAGGGCGTAGCCGTTGTTCTGGCTATTATTATCGCTGCATTTTTGGATATTGATGTCATCACGCGCGTCCTGCTTATTGGCTCGGTCACGCTGGTGATGATTGTCGAAATCCTCAACAGCGCTATCGAAGCGGTTGTAGACCGTATCGGGTCTGAATTCCATGAGCTTTCCGGCCGGGCAAAGGATATGGGCTCGGCGGCGGTGCTGATGACAATCTTACTGGCGCTCTTTACCTGGATCTCGCTTCTTTGGTCACATTTTCGATAGCGTTTCCATAATTCTATAACACTCTGGATTTTTGCTTAAATGTGGTTTCAAAATCGCCGTTGACTGTATATACTCACAGCATAACTGTATATACACCCAGGGGGCGGGATGAAAGCATTAACGGCCAGGCAGCAAGAGGTGTTCGATCTGATTCGCGATCGCATCACCCAAACCGGTATGCCACCGACGCGTGCGGAAATCGCACAGCAATTGGGGTTCCGTTCCCCAAATGCAGCCGAAGAACACCTTAAAGCGCTGGCGCGCAAAGGGGTGATCGAAATCGTATCTGGTGCATCGCGCGGTCTGCGCCTGCTGCTGGAAGAAGAGAACGATATTGGTCTGCCGCTGATTGGTCGCGTCGCTGCGGGTGAGCCGCTGCTGGCGCAACAGCATATCGAAAGCCACTATCAGGTCGATCCGAATCTCTTTAAACCGCATGCGGACTTCCTGCTGCGCGTTAGCGGGATGTCGATGAAAGATATCGGTATTATGGACGGCGATCTGCTGGCGGTGCATAAAACCCAGGATGCGCGTAACGGCCAGGTGATCGTTGCCCGTATTGAAGATGAAGTGACGGTGAAGCGCCTGAAAAAACATGGCAACACCGTTGAACTGCTGGCGGAAAACAGCGACTTCTCCCCGATTGTGGTCGATCTGCGCAAACAGAACTTCACCATTGAAGGGCTGGCAGTTGGCGTGATCCGTAACGGTGAATGGCTGTAACGCCTCTTTTCTCTGCTGTGGCGCCCCGTTTAGCGCCGCAGCGCCACGCTTCTCCTCTTTAACGACGCTTACGCTATGCCGCTGTTAACCGCATCCGACAAAGCTTTGTGGCGGCTTGCGCTGCCGATGATTTTATCGAATATCACCGTTCCGCTGCTGGGCTTAGTTGATACAGCGGTGATTGGTCATCTGGATAGCCCCGTCTACCTTGGCGGCGTGGCGATTGGCGCAACGGCAACCAGCTTCCTCTTTATGCTGCTGCTGTTTTTGCGTATGAGCACCACCGGGCTGACCGCCCAGGCATTCGGTGCAAAAAATCCCTCTGCACTCTCACGTGCGCTTGTCCAGCCTCTGCTGCTGGCGCTCAGCGCAGGTATCGTCATTGCGCTGCTGCGTACGCCGCTTATCGACCTGGCTCTGCATATTACCGGCGGCAGCGAGGCGGTGCTGGAACAGGCGCGGCGCTTTCTTGCCATTCGCTGGCTTAGCGCGCCCGCCTCGCTGGGCAATATGGTGCTGCTTGGCTGGCTGCTCGGCGTGCAGTATGCCCGCGCACCGGTGATACTGCTGGTGGTCGGCAACCTCTTTAATATCGTGCTCGACCTCTGGCTGGTGATGGGCCTGCATATGAATGTGCAGGGCGCTGCGCTCGCGACGGTTATCGCGGAATATGTCACCTTCTTTATCGGCTTGCTGATGGTGTGGCAGGTTTTACGCCGGCAAGCTATCTCTCTTTCGATGCTGAAATCCGCGTGGCGCGGCGGCGTTCGCCGTTTGCTGGCGCTCAATCGCGATATCATGCTGCGCTCCCTGCTGCTGCAACTCTGCTTTGGCTCCATCACCGTGCTGGGCGCACGCCTCGGCAGCGAAACGGTCGCCGCCAACGCGGTGCTGATGATGTTCCTCACTTTTACCGCCTACGCGCTGGACGGCTTTGCCTATGCCGTCGAAGCCCACTCCGGTCAGGCTTACGGTGCGCGTGATGGTAGCCAGCTGCTGCACGTCTGGCGCGCGGCCTGCAGGCAGGCAGGGTTTGTGGCGCTCGCCTTTGCCCTTGTCTATGCGCTGGCAGGAAGCACGCTTATTACGCTGCTGACCTCCATTCCTGAACTGCAGGCGGTTGCCGGGCACTATCTCATCTGGCAAGTGGTATTGCCGCTGGTGGGGGTGTGGTGCTATTTGCTCGACGGCATGTTTGTGGGTGCGACGCGTGCGGCTGAAATGCGTAACAGTATGGCGGTTGCCGCTGCCGGTTTTGGCCTGACTCTGCTGACGGTGCCGTGGTTGGGCAACCACGGTTTATGGCTCTCTCTGGCGGTTTTCCTTGCGCTGCGTGGCATCACGCTGGCGCTGATCTGGCGTCATCACTGGCGCAACGGCAGCTGGTTTGCCAATGCCGACAATGCATGAGGATCTGCGGCTTCGTCTGGCGTGTATGGTTAAAGATTCCGAATAAAAAACCGAACGCCGAATCCTTATCTACAATAATTAATACGTTCAGCACGCAAGAACGTCATTTTAACCGAACGATAAGGAGTCAATTATGAACAAAGACGAAGTCGGCGGTAACTGGAAACAGTTTAAAGGCACTGTTAAAGAGAAATGGGGCAAATTGACTGATGACGATATGACCGTCATCGAAGGTAAACGTGACCAGCTGGTAGGTAAAATCCAGGAGCGTTACGGTTACGCGAAAGACGAAGCGGAGAAGGAAGTTACGGATTGGGAATCACGTAACGAATACCGCTGGTAGCCAACACTTCCCCCTCAAGTGTATTAACCCTCACAGGCTACCCTGCCCGTAGGTACAAGGATGTACCTCCCTAATCACCCCTTATCTTCCACGTTTTATCTACAATCCCTTCATATTTCACGCTTTATCTGCGTTGGCTGCACTTGCTCACATGAGTCACATACTTTCGTATGCTCCCCATGATTCGCGCGTTTGCCGCCTTGCTAAAACGCGAAATCTTTTGGGATTGCCTTGTAAAAGAGAAACAGAAAAAGAAAAGTAAAAATCTCTAACGTGGTTTCTTCTTCACCTGCAGGCTGTGATCGTGCTGGCAATGGTCGTGATGACGACAGGCTTCGACTTCCACGCAGGCCGCGCATAAGCCGTGGGCTTCAATCACATTATGGCGCAGGGCAAAGCCCATCTTCGCCGCCAGCGCATGCATGATATCTTCCACCCCTTCCGCCTGCTCCTCTTTAACCGCACCGCAGCGGTCACAGATAAACATCGCAGAGGTGTGCGTCGGCTGATCAAAGAGATGGCACAGCACATAGCTGTTGGTGGACTCCACTTTATGCACAAAACCCTGCTCCAGCAGAAAATCGAGCGCGCGATAAACCGTGGGCGGCTTCGCCTGCGGTTCGCTCTCCCGCAGCAGGTCTAGCAGATCGTAGGCGCTGATGGCGCTCTTTTGCAGGCTCAGCAAACGTAAAACTTCCAGACGCTGTGGAGTCAGGCGCACGTTGCGCTGCGCGCACAGCTTTTCAGCCTGCACTAACATCTCTTGCGAAGTGGTCTTATCCATAGGCGCTCTCGGGTTGGTGAAAAGATGAAGCTTCACACTTTACCATGTCCTGCCGGAAACGCCGAGACCGCCAACTTTAAAGACACTTTCGGAACTTTCCTTCCCGAAATGATTTTCCTCTTCTATAAATAGTGAGTGCCATCACTATAAATATGAACCGGCCGCCCTGGAGCGTTCGGAAGAGGTAGTGCCTTTTTCTACTGTTATTCACAGCAATATAAATTCCTGTTTGTGCGCAAACTAACAGGCTTAAATACTCATCTGGCTACGAGAACATACTGTGAAAATAAATGCGAAACTTTCGGTGGTCGCTATTGGTGTCTCCTTTTTTATGGCAAATCAGGCGGGAGCAGCCAATACATGGGCAGAGGCGCGTAACGATGCAATGGGTGGAACGGGCGTCGCATCGGCAAATTATGGCAGTGGAGCATTAATCAACCCGGCGTTGCTGGCGAAAGGTCAGCCGGAAGATGATGTCACCGTGATCCTGCCAAGCGTACAGGCACAAATTTCAGATAAGGATAATCTGCGCGACGAAATTGACTACATCAATGACAAAGTCGATCAGTATAAAGATGTCGTCAATAATCTGACGCCGATAGAGATTATTACCAACCCTTTCGGCACCGTCGATCAGTTCCAGAACGCGGCCAAAGATTTGGGTGACGAGCTGGTTAAACTACGTGGCAAAACTGCGCAGGCTAAAGCGGCAGCCGGTATTGCGGTCAGCATCCCTAACGATGTGCTCTCTGCGGCGTTTGTCACCAAAGCCTACGCCCACGCGCGCGTTAGCTCCAATATCGATCAGCAGGATATTGATTACCTGCGCAGCATTCAGAACAGCGATGCCGTTGCGGTGCGTGAAGCACTGGGCGCGGCGCTGTCGCCAAACGGCAGCGATGAGATCACCCGTAACCTGAACTCCACCGCTTCCGGACGTGGCGCGATTGTCACCGACTTTGGCGTGGCGCTGGCACATCAGTTTGACGCGGGCGGCATTCCGCTCTCCGTTGGCGTAACGCCGAAGCTGCAAAAGGTGTGGGTCTACAACTACACGGCGTCGATTTATGACTACGACAGCAGTGACTGGAACAGCAGCCGCTACCGCCGCGATGACACCGGCTTCAACGTTGACGTTGGCCTCGCCGCCGACCTTAATGAAAACGTGACGCTCGGCTTAACCGGCCAGAACCTCATCTCGCGTAATATCGACACCCAGGATGCCATTATTCGTAACGGCAGAACGGGCGAAGTGCGCAACTACAAAGATACCTACCAGATTAGCCCGATCGTCACCGCCGGTGCCGCATGGCATAACGAGCTGGTAACGCTGAGCGCTGACGGCGATCTGACTGAAACCAAAGACTTTAAGAGCGAGAAGAACTCGCAGTATGTTGGCGTCGGGGCAGAAGTCCGTCCACTTAACTGGCTGGCAGTGCGTGCCGGTTACCGCGCTGATGTGAAGGGCGATGACAAAGATGTCTTCACCGCCGGTGTTGGCTTCTCGCCGTTCAACCGCGTTCATCTTGATCTGATGGGGCTGGTGGGCGAAGACGAAACCTGGGGTGCTGGCGCGCAGCTTAGCCTGACATTCTAAGGAGTAACCGGAGGCTCTGCGCCTCCGGTTTTTTTATTGCGGTTATGGCTTGTTAAGGGTGTTAAAACTGGTCATCAGGTTGCGGTAATCCGGAATATGGTTAGAGAAGAGCGTCCCGAGGCCTTCAATATCATTACGCCAGTCGCGGTGTAATTCACAGGCGATACCAAACCAGGTCATCAACTGCGCACCGGCCTGCGACATGCGATCCCATGCCGAATGTCGCGTGATTTCGTTGAATGTTCCTGATGCATCGGTCACCACAAACACCTCAAAACCCTCCTCAATGGCTGATAAAGCAGGAAAGGCGACGCACACTTCCGTCACCACGCCGGCAATAATCAGCTGTTTTTTACCTGTGGCTTTAACGGCATTCACAAAATCCTCGTTATCCCAGGCATTGATATTGCCCGGGCGCGCGATATAAGGCGCATCGGGAAACTGCTCCTTTAACTCAGGGACGAGCGGGCCATTCGGTCCGGTTTCAAAACTGGTGGTCAGGATGGTGGGAAGATTAAAGTATTTTGCGAGATCGCCCAGCGCCAGCACGTTATTTTTGAATTTGTCGGGATCGATATCCCGCACCAGAGAGAGTAAACCTGCCTGATGATCAACAAGCAGTACCGCAGCATTATCTTTATCAAGGCGAACATAAGGTGTGGTCATGTTTCAGCTCCTGTCACCCGCAGAGGTGAAGTGAATAGTGCGATTTATTGGAATAGAACTACGTTGACTAACAAAAATAATAGGTCATGGTTAAGTTTTGACCAGCGTGACGGCGCGGACCTGTTTGCGGATGCGGGCTGCACGCCGTCGGATTTAACGCATTTCTCTGTGCTAGAATGGCGGCCCGCGATTTCTGGAGCCGGTTTTTTTGCCCGCGCCTGAGGTGGGAGCGATGACGAGAGATTGATTTTAATTGCCCAAAAAATGCACGGTAATCCTGATATGACAAACACCCCTCAAACCTGCGTAACGTCCGCCGATTCGGCTTCTCACTGGCCCGGCCGATTCTCGGTTGCCCCGATGCTCGACTGGACGGACAGGCACTGCCGCTACTTCCTGCGTCTGCTGTCGCGCCACACGCTGCTCTATACCGAGATGGTGACTACCGGGGCGATTATTCATGGCAAAGGTGATTACCTGGCGTACAGCGACGAGGAGCATCCGGTGGCGTTGCAACTTGGCGGCAGCGATCCGGCGCAACTGGCTCACTGCGCGAAGCTTGCCGAAGCGCGCGGCTATGACGAAATCAACCTTAACGTCGGCTGCCCGTCCGATCGCGTGCAGAATGGCCGTTTCGGCGCCTGTCTGATGGGCGAAGCGCAGCTGGTGGCGGACTGCATTAAAGCGATGCGCGATGTCGTCTCCATTCCGGTCACGGTCAAAACCCGTATCGGCATTGATGAGCAGGACAGCTATGAATTCCTCTGCGACTTTATTGGCACCGTAGCCGGTAAAGGCGAGTGCGAAAGCTTCACAATCCACGCCCGTAAAGCCTGGCTTTCTGGCCTTAGCCCGAAAGAGAACCGCGAAATTCCGCCGCTCGATTACCCGCGCGTCTACCAGCTAAAACGCGATTTCCCGCACCTGATGATGTCGATCAACGGCGGAATCAAATCGCTGGAAGAGGCGAAAGCGCATCTCGAACATATGGATGGCGTGATGGTCGGGCGCGAAGCTTATCAAAACCCCGGCATCCTCGCGTCGGTAGACAGAGAGATTTTCGGCGTCGATACGCCGGATGCCGACCCGGTGGCGGTGGTGCGCGCAATGTACCCCTATATTGAGCGCGAACTGAGCCAGGGAGCCTATCTCGGCCATATCACTCGCCATATGCTGGGCCTGTTCCAGGGCGTGCCGGGCGCGCGTCAGTGGCGTCGTTACCTGAGTGAAAACGCGCACAAAGCGGGGGCGGATATCAATGTGGTGGAGCACGCCCTCAATCTGGTGGCGTCGAAACGCTAAGGCGTGCAGATTTATTGCGCAATCGTGGGATCGGTTACGAAAGGAGTGAGCGCTTCGTCACATCCTTGAAACATTTCCCCGTGCAGCCCGGTGAAGCAAATAGGATTTAGCGCGTAAATCTGTCACTATTCCGGCGTAACGAATTCATCGCGCTGTACCCTACAATACAGCCGAACAAAAAAAGAAAGGGCTTCCTGCGGGAAGCCCTAATTCTTTCTGCACAATCACTTACGGAATCAGCAGGCTCGATCCCTGGGTGGCCCGGCTCTCCAGCGCTTCATGGGCGCGCTGCGCATCGGCGAGCGCAAACTTCTGGCTCTCAGCCACTTCCACTTTGATGACGCCACTGGCGATCAGCGAGAAGAGTTCATTGCTCGCTTCCTGCAACTCGTCGCGCGTGGTGATGTAACCGTTCAGCGAAGGGCGGGTGGCGTAGAGCGATCCCTTCTGGTTGAGAATGCCCAGATTGACGCCGGTCACCGGCCCGGAGGAGTTGCCGAAGCTGACCATCAGGCCGCGGCGGCGCAGGCAGTCGAGGGAGGTTTCCCAGGTGTCTTTACCAACGGAATCGTATACGACGCTCACTTTTTTACCGCCGGTCAGCTCTTTTACCCGCTCAACCACGCTCTCTTCGCTGTAGTTGATCACCTGCCAGGCGCCCGCCTGCTGAGCGCGCTGCGCTTTTTGCGCCGAGCCAACGGTGCCAATCAGTTTCGCGCCGAGCGCTTTTGCCCACTGGCAGGCGATCAGGCCAACGCCGCCCGCCGCAGCGTGAAACAGGAACATCTCATTGGGCTTCACTTCATAGGTTTTGCGCAGCAGATAGAAGACAGTCAACCCTTTGAGGAAGGAGGCGGCGGCTTGTTCAAAGGAGATGGCGTTGGGCAGGACGGCGACTTTATCGGCGGGCACATTGTGCACGGAGCTGTATGCGCCCAGCCCCGATTGCGCGTAAACCACGCGGTCGCCAACTTTCACCTCCGTGACGCCAGAACCCACTTTACTGACCACCCCGGCGGCCTCGGTTCCTAGCCCGCTTGGCAAGCCCGGCGGCGGATAAAGGCCGCTGCGAATGTAGGTGTCGATATAGTTAATACCGATGGCTTTATTCTCGACCTGCACCTCATTTTCTGCCGGATCGACGGGCGTAAACTCCACAGCCTTTAAGACTTCAGGGCCGCCGTGCTGTTGAAACTCGATTCTTGTCGCCATGCTTCCTCCTGATCTGTGATAATCTCTCAACCCATTCATTACCCGGATAACTCCATTCACTATGGCAGGAAATAAACCCTTCAACAAACAGACTGAGCCCCGCGACCACAAGCTTGAGGGGATGAAAGTGCCTCCGCATTCGATCGAAGCGGAGCAGTCGGTGTTGGGCGGTTTAATGCTAGATAATGAGCGCTGGGACGACGTTGCCGAGCGCGTGGTCTCCGAGGATTTTTATACTCGCCAGCATCGCCATATCTTTACGGAAATGCACCGCCTGCAGGAGATGGGCAAACCCATCGACCTGATTACCCTCGCCGAATCGCTGGAGCAACAGGGCCAGCTCGATATTGTCGGCGGCTTCGCTTATCTCGCTGAACTGTCCAAAAACACGCCAAGTGCGGCTAACATCAGCGCTTACGCCGATATCGTGCGTGAACGCGCAGTAGTGCGCGAGATGATCGCGGTGGCGAATGAGATCGCCAACGCCGGTTTCGATCCGCAGGGCCGCAGCAGTGAAGATCTGCTCGATCTGGCCGAGTCGCGGGTGTTTAAAATTGCCGAAAGCCGCGCCAATAAAGATGAAGGGCCGAAGAACATCGCCGATGTGCTTGAGGCGACGGTGGCGCGTATTGAGCTACTGTTCCAGCAGCCCCATGATGGCGTGACCGGCGTAAATACCGGCTATGACGATCTGAACAAAAAGACCGCCGGTTTACAGCCGTCGGATCTGATTATTGTCGCGGCGCGTCCCTCGATGGGTAAAACGACCTTTGCGATGAACCTCGTCGAAAATGCGGCGATGTTGCAGGATAAGCCGGTGCTTATCTTCAGTCTCGAGATGCCCTCCGAACAGATTATGATGCGTTCACTCGCGTCGCTGTCGCGCGTCGATCAGACCCGTATCCGTACCGGCCAGCTCGACGATGAGGATTGGGCGCGCATCTCCGGCACGATGGGCATTCTGCTGGAAAAACGTAATATCTATATCGATGACTCCTCGGGCCTGACACCGACGGAAGTGCGCTCTCGTGCGCGGCGTATCGCCCGCGAGCATGGCGGCATTGGCCTGATTATGATCGACTACCTCCAGCTGATGCGCGTGCCGTCGCTGTCGGATAACCGTACGCTGGAAATTGCCGAGATCTCCCGCTCGCTGAAAGCGCTGGCAAAAGAGTTGCAGGTGCCGGTGGTGGCGCTGTCGCAGCTTAACCGCTCGCTGGAGCAGCGCGCCGATAAGCGCCCGGTCAACTCCGACCTGCGTGAATCGGGCTCTATCGAACAGGATGCCGACTTAATCATGTTTATCTACCGTGATGAGGTTTATCACGAAAACAGCGACTTAAAAGGCATCGCTGAAATCATTATTGGTAAGCAGCGTAACGGCCCTATCGGCACGGTACGTCTGACATTCAATGGGCAGTGGTCACGCTTCGATAACTATGCCGGGCCACAATACGACGACGAATAACGTTTCGTTACTCTTCGCGCCGCAGGTGCCTTCAACGCGCCTGCACACGAACGATCGACAAAATTGTTTTTGAGGAAAAACATGCAAGCGGCAACCGTAGTAGTTAACCGCCGCGCTCTGCGACACAATCTGCAACGCCTGCGCGAACTGGCTCCCGCCAGCCGACTGGTTGCGGTCGTGAAAGCGAACGCTTATGGACACGGTCTTCTTGAGACCGCGCGAACGCTCCCCGATGCCGATGCTTTCGGCGTCTCCCGTCTTGAAGAGGCCCTGCACCTGCGCGCAGGGGGCATTACTCAACCGATTCTGTTACTCGAAGGCTTCTTTGCCGCCAGCGATTTAACGTTGGTGGCTGAGCATCAGCTGCATACGGTGATCCACAGCGTCGAACAGCTTGAAGCCCTGGAAGCCGCCACCCTGAGCGCGCCGGTGGATGTCTGGATGAAGCTCGACACCGGTATGCATCGCCTTGGCGTACACCCGCACGAAGCGGAGGCCTTCTACGCCCGCCTCAGCCAGTGCAAAAATGTGCGTCAGCCGGTGAACATCGTCAGCCACTTTGCCCGCGCTGATGAGCCCGACTGCGGCGCGACCGAGCGCCAGCTTGATCTCTTTACCACCTTTACCGAAGGCAAGCCGGGCATGCGCTCGATTGCCGCTTCGGGCGGCACGCTGCTGTGGCCGCAATCCCACTTCGACTGGGTGCGCCCCGGCATTATTCTTTACGGCGTTTCGCCTCTCGACCATAAACCGTGGGGCAGCGATTTTGGCTTTCAGCCGGTAATGACGCTCACTTCGCAGCTGATTGCCGTGCGCCAGCATGCGGCAGGTGAACCGGTCGGCTATGGCGGCACCTGGCAGAGCGCGCGCGATACCCGTTTAGGGGTGGTGGCGATGGGCTATGGCGATGGCTACCCGCGCGCCGCTCCTTCCGGCACACCGGTGCTGGTCAACGGGCGCGAAGTGCCGATTGTGGGGCGCGTGGCGATGGATATGATTTGCGTCGATCTGGGGCCTGAAGCGCAGGATAAACCCGGCGATCGCGTGGTGCTATGGGGAGAAGGCTTACCCGTCGAGCGCATCGCGCAGGCAACAAATGTGAGTGCTTACGAACTTATTACGCGCCTGACCTCAAGGGCGACCCTTATCTATATCGACTAAAAGGAACGCCCCGTGTCGCCGATGGAAATCGCCGCCTGCCTGGCTTACGCCCTCTCCGTGTGGCTTGCCGCGCGCAACAATGTGCATACGTGGTGGACGGGCATTATCGGCTGCGTGCTCTACGGCTGGGTCTTCTACTCCGTTCAGCTTTACGCGGATGTCACCCTGCAACTCTTCTTTATCGTCAGCAGTATTGCCGGGTGGATCAACTGGCTGAAGGGCAATCACGGTCAGCAACTGGCGGTGCGCAAAACGCCGCTGCCACATATTGCTTTCCTGCTGGTGGGCGCGCTGATTGTCGCGGGCGGTTATGCCTGGCTGCTGCATCGTTTTACCAACGCCTGGTCGCCGTGGCTGGATTCGGCAATTATGGTCTTCAGTATCCTCGCGCAGTTTATGCTGATGGGGCGGCGGCTGGAGAGTTGGTACTTCTGGCTGCTGGTCAATACTATCGCCGTGCCGCTCTATGCCGCGCGCGATCTGTGGCTGACCGCTGGGCTTTACCTGATCTTTTGGTGTAATGCCTGGCACGGGCTTTACCAGTGGCGCAAGGCGCTGGTTAAGCCATGAAACCCTTCGCCAGCGGGCTGATTGTTGGCAAATTCGCGCCGCTGCACTGCGGTCATGAACGGTTAATCAACACCGCGCTGGCGCAGTGCGAACGCCTGTGGCTCATCAGCTACTCGGTGCCAGAACTGCCCGGCTGCGAGCCGGAGAAGCGCGAGCGCTGGCTGCGGGCGCAGTTTCCGCAGTGTGAGATCCTCGTTCTGACACCGGCGCGCGTGGCGGCGCTGGGTTTAGGCCCGTTACCGCATAACGATGCCGATGGCGATCTGCATCGTCACTATGTTGCGGATATCTGTTTGCAGGTGCTGGGCTGCCAGCCCGACGCGGTCTTTACGGCGGAGGAGTACGGCGACGGCTTCGCCCGCGTGCTGAGCGAACGTTTTTCCCGCCCGGTGAGGCATGTGCGGCTAATGCGCGGGCAGGGTGAGGATGCGCCATCCGGGACGCTGATCCGCAGCGATGTCCACCGCAGGCGGCAGATGCTGGCCGCGTCCGTCTATCACGACTTTGTTCAGCGCATCTGCCTGCTCGGCGGTGAATCGACCGGCAAAAGCACCCTCAGCGCCGCGCTGGCAGAGGCGCTGGGAACGGCCTATGTGGCCGAGTATGGCCGCGAGCGCTGGGAGCAGCAGGGCGGCGAGCTGGTGTATGACGATATGCTGGCGATTGCACAAACCCAGGTGCAACGGGAAGAGAGCACGCTTGCGGTGCGCTGGCTGGTGTGCGATACCTCGCCGCTGACCACGCTCTTTTATACGCTGACAATGTTTGGCAAAGCGCCAGCGGCGCTCTACGCATTGGCGGAGCGGCACTATCAGCTGGTGGTGTTGTGCGAGGATGATTTCCCGTTTGTGCAGGATGGCACCCGCCAGGATGAAACCTTCCGCCAGCGCCAGCAGGCCTGGTATCTCGAACAGTTGACCGAGCGCGGCGTGCCGTTTATTCGCGTCAGCGGGTCGGTGGCTGAGCGCATCGCACAAGTGCGCGCAGTGCTGGGCTGTTAATCCTTATTTCGTTTCCGCTTTACTGCCCCCTCGACCTTGTCCGGCTTCCGGTTTATTGTGGTGTTTCGCCCACTGTAAACCTGGAGAATACACGCGTGTTTCAGAAAGTTGACGCCTATGCCGGCGACCCGATCCTCTCATTGATGGAGCGGTTCAAAGAGGATCCCCGCAGCGACAAAGTTAACCTCAGCATCGGGCTCTATTACGACGAAGAGAGCACAATTCCGCGTTTGCAGGCGGTGGCGGAAGCCGAAGCGCGCCTCAACGCGCAGCCGCATGGCGCGTCGCTCTATCTGCCGATGGAAGGGCTTAATAGCTACCGTCACGCCATCGCGCCGCTGCTGTTTGGTGCCGGGCATGTGGTTCTTGAGCAGCAGCGTGTCGCCACCATTCAGACGCTCGGCGGCTCTGGCGCGCTGAAAGTCGGCGCAGATTTTCTGAAACGTTACTTCCCCAACTCCGGCGTCTGGGTCAGCGATCCGACATGGGAAAACCATATCGCGATTTTCGAAGGCGCGGGCTTCGAGGTCTCTACCTACCCGTGGTATGACAACGAGACCAACGGCGTACGTTTCGCGGCATTTCTCGAAAAATTAAACAGTTTGCCTGAGCAGAGCATTGTTCTGCTGCACCCGTGCTGCCATAACCCGACCGGTGCCGACTTAACGCCTGCGCAGTGGGATGAGGTGGTTGAGGTGCTGAAAGCCCGCACGCTGATCCCGTTCCTCGATATCGCCTATCAGGGCTTCGGCGCAGGGATGGAAGAGGATGCCTATGCGATCCGCGCGATTGCCCACGCCGGGCTGCCTGCACTGGTCAGCAACTCCTTCTCTAAAATCTTCTCCCTCTACGGTGAACGTGTCGGCGGGCTCTCGGTGGTGTGTGAAGATGCCGATGCCGCCGGGCGCGTGCTCGGGCAGTTAAAAGCCACAGTACGCCGCAACTACTCCAGCCCGCCGAACTTCGGCGCGCAGCTGGTGGCAACCGTGCTGAACGATGCCGGGCTAAAAGCGTCGTGGCTGGCAGAAGTGGAAGCGATGCGCACCCGCATTCAGGCGATGCGCCAGACGCTGGTTGATGCGCTAAACGCGGCGATGCCGACCGGGGATTTCACCTACCTGCTGAAGCAGCGCGGCATGTTTAGTTATACCGGGCTGAGTGCTGCGCAGGTGGATCGTCTGCGCGAAGAGTTTGGTATCTACCTCGTTTCCAGCGGCCGTATCTGCGTCGCCGGGCTGAACAACCGCAACGTTCAACGCGTGGCGCAGGCCTTCGCGGCAGTGATGTAAGTATTCACTTACATCTTCCTTCACCCTCTGCGATCGGGCAGAGGGTGACCCACCAATGCTGGCGGATTTCCCAGAAAAGACTTTGTTTCACTTCGCCCTGCGGTTATGGTCACTCAGGTTTAAGACTATTCACCTCATTTATAAAAACTAAAGCATTAAGAAGCAGGGAAAATTATGCAAAAGTTCAGACACGCGCTCGGCGCGCTTTGCCTGTGGGCGGCCTTTAGCAGCGCGGCGGTTTACGCCTCGGCGCCGACGCCGGTTTCAACGGGCACTAACGTTGCAAAACTCTCTGAGCAGGCGGCGGTACACTGGGTTTCCGTGGCGCAAATCGAAAGCTCGCTGGTTGAACGCCCGCCGATGGCGGTGGGGTTTGATATCGACGATACCGTGCTCTTCTCCAGCCCCGGCTTCTGGCGCGGCAAGAAAACCTGGTCTCCGGATAGCGATGCCTATCTGCACAACCCGGAATTTTGGGAAAAGATGAATAACGGCTGGGATGAGTTCAGCATTCCCAAAGAGGTCGCGCGCCAGCTGATCGCCATGCACGTAAAACGCGGTGACACCATTTTCTTTATCACCGGCCGTAGCCAGACCAAAACCGAGACGGTGAGCAAAACTCTGCAGGATGATTTTCATATTCCCGCTGCCAATATGAACCCGGTAATTTTTGCCGGCGATCAGCCGGGCCAGAACAACAAGGTGCAGTGGCTGAAAGATAAAAAGATCCGCATCTACTACGGCGACTCTGACGGCGACATCACCGCCGCGCGCGAAAGCGAAGCGCGCCCGATCCGCGTGCTGCGCGCCGCGAACTCAACCTACCAACCGCTGCCGCAGGCCGGTGCGTTTGGTGAAGAGGTGATTGTCGACTCCGACTATTAATCGATCGCCCTTTTTTAGAGAAAAAAAGGGCGTCGGGTTTCCCCTTTTGGCCACATGCTGCACACTTACAGAGGTTCATTTTTGATAAGGAGCAGTTTATGTGGCATCAACAGACGCTTACGCTTAGCCAGAAATCGCGCGGCTTTCACCTGATCACTGATGAGGTGCTCGGGCAGATTACTGCGCTTAAGAGCGTGAAAACCGGTTTGCTGCACCTGCTGCTTCAGCACACGTCCGCTTCTCTCACCCTGAATGAAAATTGCGATCCCACGGTGCGCCAGGATATGGAGCGCCACTTTTTACGTGCTGTGCCGGACAACGCGCCCTATGAGCATGATTATGAAGGGCCGGATGATATGCCTGCGCATATCAAATCATCGACGCTTGGCGTGTCGCTGATGCTGCCCGTGCAAAATGGACGCGTATTGCTGGGGACATGGCAGGGGATCTGGCTGGGAGAGCATCGCATCCACGGCGGTTCGCGGCGGATTATCGCGACACTACAAGGGGAATAAACGATGACAATTTCGGAGTTACTGCAATATTGCATGGCCAAGCCTGGCGCGGAGCAGAGCGTGCACAGCGACTGGAAAGCGACGCAGATTAAGGTCGCCGACGTGCTGTTTGCGATGGTGAAAGAGATTGAGGACCGCCCGGCGGTCTCACTGAAAACCAGCCCGGCGCTGGCGGAGCTGCTGCGCGAGCAGCACAGCGATGTGCGCCCCAGCCGCCATCTGAATAAAGCGCACTGGAGCACGGTCTATCTGGACGGCACCCTGCCAGATTCGCAAATCTACTACCTGGTCGACGCCTCGTATCAGCAGGCGATGGAGCTGGTGCCGGAGGGGATCCGGCAACAGCTCTCCGTCTGACTAGCTGAGCAGCGGTTTCAGGAACCGTGCCGTGTGCGATGCTTCGCATTCGGCGACGGTTTCCGGCGTGCCGGAGACGAGGATCTCGCCGCCGCCGCTGCCGCCTTCCGGCCCAAGGTCGACAATCCAGTCTGCGGTTTTCACCACGTCGAGGTTGTGCTCAATCACCACGATGGTGTTGCCCTGATCGCGCAGCTGATGCAGCACCTCAAGTAACTGCTGAATATCGGCGAAGTGCAGACCGGTGGTCGGCTCATCAAGAATATAGAGCGTCTGCCCGGTACCGCGTTTCGACAGCTCGCGCGCCAGTTTCACGCGCTGGGCTTCACCGCCGGAAAGGGTGGTGGCCGACTGGCCGAGACGAATATAGGTCAGGCCGACATCCATCAGCGTTTGCAGCTTCCGCGCCAGCGCCGGAACCGCGTCGAAGAACTCACGCGCTTCTTCAATGGTCATATCCAGCACTTCGTGGATGGTCTTGCCCTTGTATTTAATCTCCAGCGTTTCGCGGTTATAGCGCTTGCCTTTGCACTGGTCGCACGGCACGTAGATATCCGGCAGGAAGTGCATTTCGACTTTGATCACGCCATCGCCCTGGCACGCTTCACAGCGCCCGCCGCGGACGTTAAAGCTGAAGCGCCCCGGCGTATAGCCGCGTGAACGGGACTCCGGCACGCCGGCGAAGAGTTCGCGCACGGGCGTAAAGACGCCGGTGTAGGTTGCCGGGTTCGAGCGCGGCGTACGGCCAATCGGGCTCTGGTCGATATCGATCACTTTGTCGAAGTGCTCCAGACCCTGAATATCGCGGTAAGGCGCAGGCTCAGCAATCGTCGCGCCGTTAAGCTGGCGCTGAGCGAGCGGGAAGAGCGTATCGTTAATCAGCGTCGACTTGCCGGAGCCGGAAACGCCGGTGATACAGGTAAAGAGGCCGACCGGCAGCGTCAGCGTCACATCCTTCAGGTTGTTGCCGCGCGCGCCACTCAGCTTCAGCACGCGCTGCGGATCGGCTTTCACACGCTCTTTCGGCACTTCAATTTTGCGTTTGCCGCTCATGAACTGGCCGGTCAGCGATTCCGGCACCGCCATTATCGCTTCCAGCGGGCCTTCCGCGACCACCTGGCCGCCGTGCACGCCGGCACCCGGGCCGATATCGATCACGTGATCCGCTGCGCGGATAGCATCTTCGTCATGCTCAACCACAATCACCGTGTTACCGAGGTTACGCAGATGCACAAGAGTGCCAAGCAGACGTTCGTTATCGCGCTGGTGCAGGCCTATGGAAGGCTCATCCAGCACGTACATGACGCCGACCAGGCCTGCGCCAATCTGGCTGGCCAGACGAATACGCTGCGCTTCACCGCCGGAGAGAGTCTCTGCCGAGCGGGAAAGCGTCAGGTAGTTCAGGCCGACGTTAACGAGGAATTTCAGACGATCGCCAATCTCTTTGAGCACTTTTTCAGCGATTTTTGCACGCTGACCGGAAAGTTTGAGATTGGTGAAGAAGTCCATCGCATGACCGATGCTCATATCGGAGATGGTCGGCAGCGGCGTATCTTCAACATAAACATGGCGCGCTTCGCGACGCAGACGCGTCCCTTCGCAGGTGGCGCAAGGGCGGTTGCTGATAAATTTCGCCAGCTCTTCGCGCACCGCGCTAGATTCGGTCTCTTTGTAGCGGCGCTCCATATTGTGCAGCACGCCTTCAAACGGATGACGGCGCACGGAGGTGTCGCCGCGATCGTTCATATATTTGAACTCAATCGACTCTTTGCCGGAACCTGCCAGAATCACCTTCTGCACGTTGGCGCTGAGGCTTTCCCACGGTGCTTCGACGTCGAATTTGTAGTGCTCTGAGAGCGACTTCAGCATCTGGAAATAGTAGAAGTTACGGCGATCCCAGCCGCGGATAGCGCCGCCAGCCAGCGACAGCTCCGGGTTCTGGATCACGCGGTCAGGGTCAAAATATTGCTGAACGCCCAGACCGTCGCAGGTCGGGCAGGCGCCCGCCGGGTTGTTGAACGAGAAGAGACGCGGTTCCAGTTCGCGCATGCTGTAGCCGCAAATCGGGCAGGCGAAGTTCGCCGAGAAGAGCAGCTCTTCGGCTTTAGGATCGTCCATATCGGCCACGATGGCCGTACCGCCCGAGAGCTCCAGCGCGGTTTCAAAGGACTCCGCCAGGCGCTGCGTCAGATCGTCGCGCACCTTGAAGCGGTCAATTACCACTTCAATAGTGTGTTTCTTTTGCAGTTCAAGACTCGGCGGATCGGAGAGATCGCACACTTCGCCGTCGATACGGGCGCGGATATAGCCCTGGCCTGCCAGGTTTTCGAGAGTTTTAGTGTGCTCGCCTTTACGCTCTTTGATCACCGGTGCCAGCAGCATAAGGCGCTTGCCTTCCGGTTGCGACAGCACGTTATCCACCATCTGGCTGACGGTTTGCGCCGCCAGCGGCACGCCGTGATCCGGGCAGCGCGGCTCGCCAACACGTGCGTAGAGCAGGCGCAGGTAGTCGTGAATTTCGGTTATGGTGCCGACGGTGGAACGCGGGTTATGCGATGTCGACTTCTGTTCAATAGAGATGGCAGGCGAGAGACCTTCAATGTGGTCAACGTCCGGTTTTTCCATCAACGACAGGAACTGGCGGGCATACGCAGAGAGCGATTCGACGTAGCGACGCTGCCCTTCTGCATAGAGCGTATCGAAAGCCAGCGAGGATTTGCCCGAACCCGACAGCCCGGTGACAACAATCAGTTTGTCGCGAGGGATGACGAGGTTGATGTTTTTGAGATTATGGGTGCGCGCGCCCCGAACTTCTATCTTATCCAATCCATTCACCTTTTACCCGGTGGAACACGTAATGCCCGGTGTGTTTGAAGGACAACCGGCGATCACAAACGGCTAATTATGACACAAATTAACCTGAATGAATATACAGTATAGGAATGCAACTTCCGCGTAAGTGTGTAAAATACGCACTTCGCGGACGATGTCTGGAACCTGCTTCGCAGCTATCAAAATGCTACGTGGAAATGGTACACTCGCGCGTTTACACTACTACGAAACGATTTCAGGAGACACGATCATGGCCAGCAGAGGCGTAAACAAGGTTATTCTCGTCGGTAATCTGGGCCAGGACCCGGAAGTACGCTATATGCCGAGTGGTGGCGCAGTTGCCAACATTACGCTGGCTACGTCCGAATCGTGGCGTGACAAGGCGACCGGAGAAATGAAAGAGCAGACCGAGTGGCACCGCGTTGTGCTGTTCGGCAAGCTGGCGGAAGTTGCCGGTGAGTATCTGCGTAAAGGTTCTCAGGTCTATATCGAAGGCCAGCTGCGCACCCGCAAATGGACCGATCAGTCCGGCCAGGAAAAGTACACGACCGAAGTGGTGGTGAACGTTGGTGGCACCATGCAGATGCTGGGCGGTCGCCAGGGCGGCGGCGGTGCACCGGCAGGTGGCGGCCAGCAGCAGGGCGGTTGGGGTCAGCCTCAGCAGCCGCAGGGCAACAACAACCAGTTCAGCGGCGGCGCGCAGTCTCGTCCGCAGCAGCAGTCTGCCCCGGCACCGTCTAACAACGAACCGCCGATGGATTTCGACGACGATATCCCGTTCTAATTTAGCGCCTTTCTCTGGCGTCGTAATATGAACGATAAGACCCCGCCCCGGCGGGGTCTTCTGTTTTTACCCTTTCAGCGAAATCGATTCCAGCGCACGCCACATATGCGCTTTATCCTGCTCAGTCAAATTGTGCTGCTGAACCGTGCGCATAAACTCCTCTTTATCGGCATCGGTCAACTTGCCGCTGGCTTTTAGGCGTTCCGCCACTTTGCGCAGAATACGATCGCTCAGCTCGCTTATCTGTTTTCGCACCTCATCCAGCGGACGCGGCTGCCAGTTTGTCTCCGGTGTCGCCAGCCAGTCGGCACGGTAGCGGTACTGAATCGCTTTCGCGGCATCCATTTGCGCCTGAATAAAGGGCTTCACGCTCTCACCATCCAGCCCCAGCGCCTCGGCGTCGATAACGGCGCGCGCCAGCACTTTCTGCTCCTGAGCCAAATCTTCTATGGCCTGGTGCTGCTGTGCCTTAGCACCTGCGACGTCTTTCATCCATGACAGCCGCTCGTTAATCAGTTTGCCGAGTGAGGCATCGGCCGTGACAGCCGCAGCGGCGGAAAAGCTGAGCGTGGCGAGCATCACCACGGCGGAGTAAAACTTGTAGTCCATAATCACTCTCCGAAGTCGATAGATGGGCGTGTATCTCAAGTTGCAGTGCGCGCTTCCTGTTAAACCACCGTGTCAGGCAGAGGAGCCTCTCACATCCTGTGGCGGCGTGATTATATTAAAAACTTGTAATCACGAAATGAAATTACCGTTTCGTTTTATTACACCGTTAACAATGTCCGCTGGTGCAAGTGCCTGAAATAGCGCACGCTGAAGCGGCCACACTTTTTCGGCAAGCAGGAGGCAAATCGCGATGAAAACCCGGGTCACGCTTATCGTTATCATCACTCTGTTGCTGATGCTTTTTCTCAGCCTTTCACACAGCGATCTGGCAATGGAAATCCGCACTTTTCTGCGCGCACTGCTGCGCGCGATGTTCTGATAAATAAACAGCTGCACGAAACAGGAAATCTGTTTACCTCGCCCCCTGGCTGACTAACTTTCAGAAGGTTCTTTATCACAATAAAATCCGCTAAATAAAGAGCAGAATCTTCCTGTCACTTAAATAATGAAATTATCCTGGTAGCCTTTAATATGATTTTCATTGTTTGTACTTTGCATCCGATATTCAGCATTCGGGCTGCAGGGCTCATATTTAAGGGATTATCATGAAAAGTATATTTAAGATAAATAATGTCTTCGCCTCGCTGGCGCTGGCGGGGATGGTCGGTTTTAGCGGCCAGGTATTCGCCAACACCGATTACGCCGATACCATGCCCTCCATTGAAGGCAAAAAATTATTAGTCGGCTACTGGCACAACTGGGATCAGGGTTTTTCCGGCGATTATGAGCAGGGCTATCCGCTGAAGCTGGCATTAAAAGATACGCCGAAAGCCTACAACGTGGTGATGGCCTCCTTTATGAAGTCGTCAGATGGCAAAAGCATGCCGACTTTTATCCCCTACTACGGCACCGATCAGAGCTTCCGCGCGGAAGTGGCGGCGTTGAACGAACGCGGCCAGGCGGTGTTGTTATCCCTTGGTGGCGCGGATGCGCATATTGAATTACACGAAGCCAACGGCGATACGCAGCATTTTGCCGACGAAATTATCCGACTCGTTGATTTATATGGTTTTGACGGTCTGGATATCGATCTCGAACAGAGTGCGATTAAAAAAGCCGATAACGAAACCGTTATTCCGGCGGCGCTGAAAAAAGTGCGTGACCATTATCAGCAGCAGGGTAAACACTTTATTATCAGTATGGCGCCAGAAATTCCCTATCTGACCAAAGCGAATCCGCAGTACCAGAAATATATTACTAGCCTCGAAGGGTATTACGACTTTATCGCACCGCAGTTCTATAACCAGGGCGCGTTTGGCATTGGTTTTCAGCCAGACGACACCACGAAAGATGGCTGGTGGGTGAATTACGCGCAGAATGACGACAGCAAAAAATATGAATTTCTCTACCACTTCAGCAAAGAGATCATTACCGATAAGCACGGCCTCTCTGCGGTAAAAATCCCCTCCAGCAAATTAGTTATCGGCCTGCCGAGTAATGGCGCTGCCGCCGCGACCGGGTTTGTTAAAACCCCGCAGGATGTTTACCGCCTCTTCGCCGATATGGAAAAAGAGGGGCTACCGCTCAGAGGGTTAATGACCTGGTCCATCAACTGGGATGAGGGCGAAAACGTTAACCATGTGCCTTACAACGGGCAGTTCCGCAAAGCTTACACTCAGTTGATCCACGACGGCAGCGTGATTGAGACGCCGGAAAAAGATACCACTGCACCGAGCGTACCCACCGGGCTGAACGCCGAGGCGACCGCCACCAGCGTGCATCTGACCTGGAAAGCCTCCACCGATAGCGGCTCGGGCATGGATCACTATGAAGTGTTCCGCAATCAGCAGAAAGTGGCTGATGCCAGCGGTAATACCTACACCGATGACGATCTGACGGCGAACAGTAACTACGCCTACAGCGTAAATGCCATTGATAAGGCAGGGAATAAATCCCTGCTGTCGGCGGTATTAAACGTCATGACAACCGACCACGGTGACGATACACCGGATCAGCAGAGCTACCCGAAATATGCTGCCGGCCATGCTTATAAAGCCGGAGATATTGTGCTCGGCAGCGACAATCATTTGTATCAGTGCAAACCCTATCCCTACACCGGCTGGTGCGCAGGGCTGGCCAGCGCCTACGCGCCGGGTGCTGGTAGCGCCTGGCAGATGGCCTGGGATAAGGTCGTGAAATAGAGTTGCCTGGAACCGTGCTTCCATGGACGGAGGCACACCCCTGCGCACGATTAGCAATATCGGTAGATATTGATAAGCTCAATGCTTCGCAGGCGGATTCAGGAGTGGAAATGGATAACGAGCAGAGCAATCTCTTAGCTTTTGCTGCGCTGGATGCGAGTGAAAAACGCGATCTCCTGCGCGGTTTTAATCAGACACTGGATCGCAGTTCAGCAAAAGCGCTGCTTGATATTGCCACGGATACCAGCGGTGATGATGATATCCGCATCGAAGCGGTAAAGATCCTCGGCTTATATCATGGCGAGTATGATGATGCGTTTATTAAAGAGGCGCTGGTTCAGATAATTAATCAAGATGCTATTGAAGATGACGGCCTGATTGTCAGCTGCATTAATACCCTTGCGTTATTAACTGTGAATGAGAAAGAGAGCGCAGTGATATAACTTTATTATTATCTGGTTAAATGCCTGAATTAAACCCTACTGTTTATCAAGTTATCAATAAGCTCAATATTTTCTTGATATCTGTATATTTCGCGCGAATTTATTTTTCATAATTTTACATTCAGACTTTTTTTACTAATTTAAATCCATAATAAGATTTTCCTTAGGATTATATTCCTGCCGACAGTGCTAGTAGTAAAAGTTCCCGCATCAAACCAGCCAGATTTTGTTCACCGTCTATAAGGGAGTCGCACTGTGAAAAGGTTAAAACCGTTGCTGGCCCGTTCTCTTCCCATCGCCACCTTGCGCCAGGATACCCTGGCAGGCGTGGTCGTTTTTCTGGTGGCGCTGCCGCTTTGCCTGGGCATCGCCCACGCCAGCGGGCTGCCGCCCTTTGTTGGCCTGCTAACCGGGATCATCGGCGGGCTACTGGTCACTGCGCTAAGTCCGTCGCGTTTTGCCGTCAGCGGCCCGGCTGCCGGGCTGGTAACGATTGTCGTGGCCTCGGTGGAGTCGCTCGGCTCCTTCTCCGCTTTTCTCTTCGCATTAGTCCTGGCAGGCGTGCTGCAACTGGCTATGGGCCTGCTGCGCGCCGGGCGCTTTATCGGGCTGGTGCCCGGTAGCGTGATTAAGGGGATGCTGGCGGCGATCGGCTTGTTGCTGATTATGCAGCAGATTCCGGTCGCGCTTGGCGAGGTGGATGAGAGCGGTTTAGGCCAGCTCTTCAGCGGCGACTTTACCGTTTCGCTGACCTCGTTACTCGTCGCGGCAGGCGGCCTGCTCCTGTTATGGGGATGGGACTCGGCGGTAATGAAGCGGATCAAAAGCCTGAGCTGGATCCCCGGACCGCTGGTGGCGGTGCTGCTCGGCAGCGTAATGGTGATTGCTTTGAGCTACCTTGCGCCGCATCTGCTTCCCGCGTTACCGCGCATCACTCTGCCGGAGTTTGGCTCCCTTAACGATCTGATGACCGAACTGGAGGGGCCGGACTGGAGCGCCTGGCAAAACCCGGCGGTCTACACGGTCGCGATCACGCTGGCGCTGGTAGCCAGCCTCGAAACCCTGCTCAGCCAGGAGGCGCTGAAGAAGCTGCGCCCGCAGAACCCGCCGCCGTCGCCGGATAAAGAGCTGGTGGCGCAGGGCGCGGGTAACCTGCTCTCAGGTCTGGTGGGCGCAATGCCGATCACCGCAGTGATTGTGCGCAGCTCGGTTAACGTCAGCAACGGCGCGCAAAGCAAATTCTCGGTGCTGCTGCATGGCGTACTGCTGCTGGTGTGTGGTCTGTGGTTCGGGGAACTGTTATCGGTGATCCCGCTGGCAAGCCTCGCCGCCGTGCTGCTCTACACCGGCTATAAGCTGGCGACGCCGCGCCTCTTTATCGAGCAGTTTCGCGGCGGGTATCAGCAGTATGTACCGTTTCTTACCACCGTCGCGGGGATTATTGTTTTCGGCATGCTGATGGGGATTGCGCTGGGGCTGGCGGTGCAGATGGCGCTGAGCCTCTACCACTGCCATCGCAACGCGTTGCAGCTTGCGCGCCGTGGCGATCACTATGTGCTGCGCATCCAGCAGAACCTGACCTTTTTGCATAACCCCCGTCTACAGGCATTACTGGCGAAGATCCCGGAGCGCAGCGTGGTGGTGGTTGAGCATGAGAACGTCGACTATTTCGATCCGGATGTGAAAGCGGTGCTGCGGGAGTTTGCCAAAACCGCGCCGCAGCGCGGAATCGATCTCAACCAGTGGCCTGCCCGCTAAGTAAGTTACTTCCCTGACGGCAGCAGCAGCGGTTGCAGCTGCTGCCACACTGCTGGCGTGGCGGCCCACGCCGTATTGCCGTTGGTTAACCCCTCGTTGGCGAGAAAGTCGTTGTGGCGACCACCCGCTTCACTGATCAGCACCAGCCCGGCCAGTGCGTCCCAGCTGTGCAGGTGCGCTTCGTAATAGCCGTGCACCAGCCCTGCGGCGACGTGCGCCAGCATCAGCGCACCGGCGCCAAAACGGCGGTGTTCCACGCCCTGATCGAGCAGTTTTTCCAGCGCATCGGTATATTCACGCGGCTCGCGGCGGCTTGAGCGCCCGACGCCGAGCACCACCGCATCCGGCGAGGGTTCCGTCAGGGTTAAGCGGCGATCGTTGAGGAACGCGCCGTGGCCCGCGCGGGCAAAGAAAAACTCTTCGCGATCCGGCGCGTAGATAATGCCAAGCTCGATGCGATCATTGCATACCCAGGCGACGGAGATGCACCAGTAATCCATACCAAGAATGAAGTTGGTGGTGCCATCAATCGGGTCGATAACCCAGGTGCCTTCGCTGCCCGGCTCCAGCCCGCGCTCTTCGCCAAGCAGGCCATCCTGTGGGCGCTGCGCCTTCAACCACTCGCGCAGCTGCGTCTCGACATAAACATCCGCCTGCGAGACAAAGTCCTGGCGACCTTTCTGCTCAACGGTCAGCCCTTTATCACGAAGCTGTTTGGCCTCAAGGCCGAGGCGGCGAATCAGCGCGCAGAGCGCGTGGGTAAACTCTTCTGTCATAGATAGCTCTTAGCCAATGCGTGGCGATGTGTGTCGATGAATAAGTTCCACCTTAACCCACTCGACGTGGGAAGGCTGCAACGGATTTTTCGCCCGCTCCAGCAGACGCGTCAGCGCGCGGTGGGCGATCTCCGTGGTGTTTTGATGCAGTGTGGTTAACTGGTAGCTGAACTGCCCGCTTTGCGGCGTGTTATCAAAACCGATCAGATGGAAATCGTGCGGTGCCTGTTTGCCGCGCTGGCGCATGCCGTCGAGAAAGCCGCAGGCCAGCTGAGCGTTGGCGCAAAAGATGCCGTCGGGCAGCTCAGCGGAGTGGTCTAACGCCGCCTGCCAACCGCCCGCATAACCCTCTTCATGCGCCATGATGATCTGCATCTGCTGCGCCGTATCGATGCCGCCATCCTCTAAAGCCAGGGAGAAAGCTTCACCCCGGCGGCGTCCCGCCCAGGTTGAGCCGTGAGTATTCAGCCAGCCGAAGCGACGACAGCCCGCGCTAAGAAGCTGTTCTGCTGCCAGCTGCGCCCCGGCGCGGTTATCGGAGCAGACAAAATCGACCAGCGGAATATCGGGGTCGCGGTTGATGCCCACCACCGGGATGTGCAGGTTAACGCACTCATTCACAATCGCCTGCGGCGGCTGGCCGGAAGTGACAATTACCCCCGAGACGCGAAACTGGGTAAAACGGCGCAGCGTGGCAACCAGATCCTGCTCCCCGGCGATCTCGGTAACCAGCGCCTGGTAGCCGCGCCGCTGAATTTCATGCAGCAGCTCCTCCAGCAGGCGGCTGCGAAACGGATCGGCAATACGCGCCACAATCACGCCAATCAGGTGGCTGCGCTGGCGGTTTAAGCCCTGGGCAAGGAAATTGACCTGATAGCCCAGCTCCTGTGCGGCACGCAATACCCGCTCTTTCGTGGCGGGGGAGATACTGCCGTTGCTGCTGAGCGCCCGCGAGACCACCGCGCGGGAAACGCCTGCCCGCTTCGCCACATCCTCGGCGGTGACCGTCTGTTTAGCCATGGTGGGCCGCCTGCTGCGTGAGAAGGTCAAACTGCCTGCCATCCTCGCTAAGAAACAGCCCCGGATAGGGTGCGCATGCCTGTGCCAGTGCCGCAAGGACGGCATCGTTGCAGTGGTATAAGCCGAGCGCGGGCAGGTGTAATTGCTGATAGAGCGCCAGGCAATCGGGAAAGTCGCCATGGGAGGCGTCGCTGCCTAACGCCGTCAGCGAGGCGCACTCCTGGAAGGCGAGGTCTGCATTGTGCATCAGGGCGATACTCTCTGCCGTCGGACGACCATCGCCGCTGTAAAAGAGCGCGCACCCATCAGCTTCAATACGCAGCGCAAGATTGGGAATTTCATGGTGGGTAAAGGCGGTGTGGATCTGCCAACCCTGCCAGTGAAACGCGGCTTCGCTGTCGCGCCACTCAATCGCAAAACTCAGTTCTGCCTGCGGCCAGTTTGCCAGGCTCGCCAACTGCATCAGTACCGGGCGCTGTTCACGCTGCGACCAGATAATCAGCGGTTTACGCCGCTGAAAGCTTTTCCAGTGATTGAGCAGTGCCGTCAGGCCGGTGCAGTGATCCGGGTGCACATGGGTAAAGTAGAGGGCGTCAATCTCGTTAATATCCAGATTTCGCTGCCAGAGCGCGCGCGGAATAGTGGGGCCGCAGTCAATCAACCATTGGCGCTTCTCCCGGTCAATAACCCGAATAGCGGAAGTGTTTTGCTGCCGCGAAAAGGCGCTCCCGCAGCCCAGCACATCTATTTTCATGTCGCCTCGCTAAAAAGCGTTATCACTTAATCAAATTGTCACAAATAGCGGACAAAGTAGGCTCACATCATGTCGCTACAAAGTTGCATTTTTTTTACAAATAAATGAACACGTGTTCATTGCTAATTAAGATGCGCAAGAAAGGATCGCCCGTGAGTTATTTGCATATCGATAAACTAAAAATTTCCTATGGCGAGAAAGTGGTGCTGCACGATATTCATTTAGCCGTCGAAAAGGGTGAAATGATTGCGCTGCTTGGCCCCTCCGGCTGCGGAAAAACGACGCTGCTCAATGCATTATGTGGTTTTATCCCGGCGCAATCGGGCACGGTGGCAATTAACAATCGGGATATTACGCACCTCACGCCCGAGCAGCGAAATATCACCATGGTGTTCCAGAGTTATGCGCTTTGGCCCCACTTCACCGTGGCACAAAATATTGGTTATGGCCTCAAAGTGCGGCGCTGGAAAAAAGAGAGTATCCAGCAGCGGGTGCGGGAATTATTACGCATCGTCAATCTTGAACCCTATGCCGAAAGTAAAGTGACGGCGCTTTCCGGCGGCCAACGCCAGCGTGTTGCCCTTGCGCGTGCGCTGGCGATTGAACCGGATGTGCTGGTGCTCGACGAGCCGTTATCAAACCTTGATGCCAAAGTGCGCCTCAATGTGCGCCATGAGATTAAAGCGCTGCAAAAGCGCCTCGGTTTTACCTCGCTGATTGTGACGCATGACCAGCAAGAGGCGCTGGTGATGGCCGATCGCATTGCGGTGCTCAATCAGGGGCGCATTGAGCAGATTGGCACGCCGGAGGCGATCTACCACCACCCGGCCACGCCCTTCGTCGCGGATTTTATGGGGGCGGATAACTGCCTGATTGAACAACAGAGCAGCGATAAACGCCTCTATTTTCGCAGTGCAGATGTGCAGTTGCTGCCCGCAAACGCGCAACACGACTTGCCGCAGGGCCTGGTGCTGGAGGGCGTCGTGGAGGAGAGCGCGTTTCTGGGTCATCACTATCGCCACAGCGTGCGCTGCAACGGGCAGATCCTGCTTGCCGACGCCGAGCAGAATTGGCCTGTGCAAACGCCGGTCAAATTGCATATCCCGGCACCGGCGTTGCATCGCTTTGAGACCACTTTTTAATGCCAACCAACAGGGCTTCTTTTAGGGGAAAAACATGTCCGTAACAACGAAACTGGCGGTTATCGCCGCGCTCGGTCTGGGCGCTGTCGCGCAGGGCGCACAAGCTGAAACGGTGCTCAATGTGGCAACGGCAGGCGATCAGAATATGGTGGATTACGTAAAAACGTGGCTTGGGCCGAAGTTTGAAGCCGCGCATCCCGGGGTAAAAGTGCAGGTTATTGGCACCGGCCCGGGCGATGCCGGGTCGAACAAAATCCTCGAAAAGCTGAGCGCACAGCAGGCGAGCGGGGCGAAAAGCTGGGATATCGACGTTGCCGTTGTGCATCAGGCGGTCGGCGGTCAGCTGGTGGAGAAGGGGCTGCTGGAGAAGTATCGCGCAGCCATCAATACCGGTTCGCTGGTCAGCGCCGATAACGCGAAAAATGCGCTGGGCGTCAATGTTGATGGCTATGTGATGCCGATGTTCCTTAGCCAGACGGCGATTGCCTATAACAGCGACCTGGTGAGCACACCGCCGAAATCCTATGATGAGCTGGTGCAGTGGTCGGCGAAAAACCCGAAGGCATTTGGCTATAACGGCATTAAAAACGGCATGTCCGGCGTCAGTTTCGTGGTCGGCTGGATCTATGCCTACGGCACCGATGCTGCGCGCTTGTCGGCGCAACCCTACGATAAAAGCGTTGAAAAGAGCTGGGATCAGGCCTTCGCCAAACTGAAAGCGTTCAACCAGAACGTCACTTTCACACCGGGCAACGCCGGCACACTCGATATGCTGAGCCGGGGCGAGATCGCCATGGGGCCAGTATGGGTCGATATGTTCTACAGCTGGCGGGATCAGGGCAAACTGCCGCCCTCCATCAAGCTGACGTTAATCGCGCCGGGCATGCCGGGCCAGCCGATGTATTACGTGGTGCCAGCACACGCGGCGCAGGCCAAACTGGCGCAGGAGTTTATCGCGCTGGCGACCAGCCCGGAGGTGCAGGCGCAGGGGATTGTGAAGCAGTTCAACTGGTATCCGGGCATCGACGCGAAATATGTCAAAGAGAAACTGGATGCGGCGACCTGGCAGAAACTGTTCGCCGAGATTTCACCGGAAACGCTGAGCCGCTACGGTAAAAGCTTCCCCATTAATCAGTACTTTACCGATATCAAAGAGGGCTACGAGCGTCAGGTATCGAACTGATTAACCCCTGGCCCGGATCGCCGATCCGGGCGTTTTTGTGACTATTCAGGTTTACCATGCGACATACGATGAAATCCCTTTTGCTGGTTGGCCCGGCAACGCTGACCATCGCGGTTCTGTTTCTCTGGCCGCTCGGCTATTCGCTGATCTCGGCGTTTACCGACGAGACCCATGCGTTAACGCTGGCGCACTTTGCGAAGATGTTCTCGCTCTACTCCAGCGACATCCTGTTTACGGTGATCATTGTGCTGGTGTCGCTGGCGATCCTCGCGCTGCTGTCGATAACAATTTCCGCCATCATTGTGCTCTCGCCCTGGCAGGGCATTGTCCGGGCGCTCGCTTTTCTCTACCGCCTGCCGCTCTTTATTCCCTTTATCGTTACGGCGCAGATGATGCGTACCTTTCTGGCGAAAAACGGTCTGATGAACAATGCGCTGGTGGCCGCCGGGCTGTTAACGCCGACAGAAACCACCTCGCTGCTCGGCTGGAGCGGGATCATTATTACCTTCGTCTGGAAACAGATGGCCTTCTCAACCCTGCTGATTTGCGGGGCGATGGCGGCGGTAGATCGCAGCCATATTCTGGCAGCGCAAAACCTTGGTGCGTCGCGCGTTCGTATCCTGTTCGACATTATTCTGCCGCAGGTTTTGCCGACCATCGGCGTGGCGATGGTGCTCTCGACCGTGACGATGATGTCAGTGCTTTCGGTACCGTTGATGATTGGCACCGGCACGCCGACCATGATGACGGTGGATATGGCTTTTCGCGTTAACTCGTACGGTGATTACCCGGTCGCTAACGCGATGGGCGTGATCTCTTATCTGATTTGCGCCGCGCTGTCGTGGTTCTATTTACGCCATACGCTGCGGGCAAAAGGGGAGCAGGCATGAACCGGTTGCGTCAAAAAATTCGCGGCAGCTTTCTTTTACAAACGCTGCTGCTCACCTTCCTGGTGCTGGCGCTGTTCGGCCCGTTGCTTAATTTACTGATCTGGACGGTGGCGGAGAGCTGGTTTTTCCCCCATACGCTGCCGAGCCAGTGGGGGCTGAAGTACTGGAACCAGGTATTTAGCCCCTATAGCGACATCTCCGGTTCACTGGGGGTTAGCGTGCTGATTGCGCTGCTGTCGGTGCTGGTCTGTCTGCTGATTTCGGTGCCGGCGGGTTACGCGCTTGCGCAGCGAGGAATGCCGTTTCGTGCTTTCTTTATGCTGCTCTTTTTGATTCCGCAGGCCTTTCCGAATCTGACGGTCTATATGAATGTGGCGCGGCTTTTTTACCAGTGGGGATTAAACGGCACGATTGCCGGGGTGGTGCTGGTGCACAGCGTGCATGGGTTGATCTACTCAATCTGGATCAGCGTTGCGGCGTTCTCGTCACTCGATCCGTTGCTGGCGAGGGCTTCGCGCAATCTGGGGGCCGGGCCGCTCTATACTTTTTTTCATATTACGCTGCCGCAGGCGGCACCAGGGTTGATTGCGGCGAGTATCTTCGTCTTTCTGGAGTCGCTGGATGAGTTCACCGCCACCTTTTTTGTCGGCGCGCCGGATATCACCACCTTGCCGATCCTGCTCTATACCGCCAGCATGTCCGGGAATTATCAGGTCTCGTCGATTACGGCGCTGATTCTGTTAGTGCCGTCGGTGCTCTTTATGCTGGTTATTCAGAAATTTATGCGCCCGGAGATGCTGTCAAAGCTGGGGAAATAGCGCTTTGCTGGGGGGATCATCCGGGCCAGCTGCTTATCAGGTCATCACCATTGGCCACTCTGGCGGTGCGTTGCGGGTCATCTCTTCCCACACCGACGCAAAGTGTTGCCAGATTTTAGCGAAATCCATCACCGACAGGCCAAGCAGGCCGGTGGCAAACCAGCAGGCGGCTGCCAGCCCCATGCCGCTGCTGATCACCGCAAGCCCGAAGTAATCGGAACGGCGAAAACGAATGTTCAGCGTACTGGCCATAAACATTAAAAGTGCGCTCAATAACTGCCAGCGGAACAGCACCACGCTGGTGGTAAGGGTTGCCATCTTACTATCCTCAGGAGAATCAAACACCTGGCGAGCAACGGCCTGCGCAGCGCGCGAAAGCAATTGTCCGTCGGGTTAACACAACAATGTAAAAGTGGGGTTCCACATACACGGAATTTGTGAACTCTATCACATTTGCTGTTTTATTCACCAGTACAAAAAGAGAGCTTTTTTAGTTTTTTAAGTCGGCAAAAAGCGGGTCGCTACATTATCGTCGCCGGGTGAGATCGCGCGCATTGAATATTTTTATTTAACTTACTCTTGCCGGGAAATAAAAAATAAATTTTACATAAGCGCAGCAATAAAACGACAAAAACGCGATAACGGTGGTCATGAGGATGTTCTGATTGTGGAAACGCGCCATCTATAAATTGCCCTGTTTTTCGCCAGATAATTAAGCCTGCTTATATTATTAAGCGTGAGTACATTATGACTTAACTATTAAGCACTGGTTTATGCAATGGCGACTTTTAGCCGGATAATTGGGTGAAAAATAGCCAAAGCCGGTGCTCTATTACCGATATGGTCACTTCCTCTTATTCCCGGTCGTTTCGCCTTAGGGAACGGCAGGGCGAAATATTTCCTTAAATATAAAACCAGAGGCACACTTTTAGTTTACCTTACGGTGGAATATTCTCAGCATCGTTAAATATCAGGATCCGGAAGAGAAAAGTCAGTTGCTAATGATCAGGGTTTGATGCAACGTAATCACCTGTTTCTAAAAGCCTCCTGCCCAACAATATAAAAGGCACATAAAATGCATGGATTTCGGCGGACATGAAGCTCAGTGTGCCTCATAAAATGCTCAGAATTAGCGGAATGATACTGGTGGTTCTTATCCCGGTAATGATCTCGCTATGGTTTGCGCATATCCATGCCGTAAAAGAGACGCGCACGCACCTGCGCGCATTTGCCCGCCAGGCGTTGAATAAAACCGATCTTGTTATCCAGCAGGCAGATAGCGTACGCCGCGCGGCGGAAAACTATCGCGGCACGCCGTGTACGCCGCAGCATCGCGACGTGATGCTTAATATTGTGCATGGCAGCCAGTATGTTGCCGATCTTATTTATGCCCAGGGCAACCACTTTTTATGTTCAAGCGCCGTTACGCCCGCGCAATCGTATGCTATTTCACCAGCGGATTATGAAGGGAAGCATGGCACGGCGCTCTATTACTATCGCGATACCCCTTTTTATGCCGGTTATAAAATGGTCTATGTGCAGCGGGGAAATTATGTCGCGGTGATTAACCCGCTGACCTATAGCGATGTGACATCGGACGATCCGCGTTTAGCGTATGGCGTTTACGATACGCGCTCCGGCGGCTTTTTCTCGCTCAGTAAGAACGCCCGCCTGAAGACCTTTGCATCGTTAATCCACCGCCGGGATAGCTCCTTCTTACTGGGCGATCGCTTTTATACCATTGCGTATGCACCATCCCGGCCGATCGCCATTATTGTTTCGACGTCGCGCGAAAACTATTTCCACTCCCTTTACCGGCAGGCGGTCTTTACGCTGCCGTTAGGGATGGTCTGTAGCGCGCTAATCTTTTTTATCTGGACGCGAACACGGCGGGAAATTACCTCACCACGCCGCAGGCTCCACCGCGCTTTAACCCGTCGTCAGCTTCGCCTTCATTACCAACCTATTATTGATATTAAAAACGGCACCTGCGTTGGCGCCGAGGCGCTATTGCGCTGGCCAGGTTTTAACGGCCAGGTGATGAGCCCGACGGAGTTTATTCCGCTGGCGGAAAAAGAGGGCATGATTGAGCGCGTGACGGATTATGTCGTCGATGAGGTGTTCAATGATTTAGGGGATTTTCTGGCGGTGGTGCCGAATCTCTATATTTCCATCAACCTGTCGGCTTCTGACTTCCACTCGTCGCGCTTAATTTCGCTGATTGCCAACAAAGCGCGCGACTATGCGGTGCGCGCCGAGCAGATCAAAATTGAAGTGACCGAGCGCGGCTTTATCGATGTGCCAAAAACCACGCCGGTGATCCAGGCGTTTCGCCAGGCGGGGTATGAGGTGGCGATCGATGATTTCGGCACCGGCTACTCCAACCTGCACAATCTCTACTCGCTCAACGTCGATATCCTGAAGATCGACAAATCCTTTATCGACACGCTCTCCACGAACAGCACCAGCCACTTAATTGCGGAACATATTATTGATATGGCGCAGAGTTTGCGGCTGAAGATCATTGCGGAAGGGGTGGAGACGGCAGAGCAGGTCGCCTGGCTGCTTAAGCGCGGCGTGCAGTTTTGCCAGGGGTGGCACTTTGCGAAGGCGCTGCCGCCGCAGGAGTTTAAACGCTGGGTGCAGCAACCGCCTTCGCTAAAGTGAGTTACGCCTGGTGGCGATAGTCGCTCGGCGTACGATCAAACTCGCGGCGGAAGACGCGCGAAAAAGTCTGCTGCGAGACATAACCCAAATCCATCGCAATATCAAAAATCGGCCGTTTAGTGGTGCGCAGCGCTTCGGCGGCCAGCAGCAGACGGCGCTGACGAATGTACTCTCCAAGCGTCTGATGCATCACGGTGCGGAACATCCTCTGTAAGTACCACTTTGAATAGCCTGACTTTCTGGCGACAACATCAATGTTCATTGGTTGGTCGATATGTTCATCAATCCATTCAATCAAGGTCTGAATAATCTGCTGATGGGACATAAAGCTTCCTCTTTCCCGATTCGTCGTTTTGTCTGCGGGCGAGTATAATTCCTCAAGTTAACTTGAGGTAAAGAGGTTTTATGGAAAAGAAAACGCCGCGAATCAAAGCCCTTCTCAGCCCCGGTGAAGTGGCGAAGCGCAGCGGGGTCGCCGTCTCAACGCTGCACTTTTATGAAAGCAAAGGGCTGATAAAAAGTTCGCGCAATGCCGGTAATCAGCGGCGTTATCAGCGCGATGTGTTGCGCCATGTGGCGATTATCAAAATCGCGCAGCGTATCGGCATCCCGCTGGCGACCATTGGCGAGGCCTTTGGCGTGCTGCCGGAAGGGCACACGCTGAGTAAAAAAGAGTGGAAAGCGCTCTCTTCCCAGTGGCGTGAAGAGCTGGACAGACGTATCCACACGCTGGTGGCACTGCGCGACGAACTGGATGGCTGCATCGGCTGCGGCTGCCTGTCGCGCAGCGACTGTCCGTTACGCAACCCTGGCGATACGCTGGGCAAGCAGGGGCCTGGCGCGCGGTTGCTGGAAGATGAGTGACGCTAAAAAAACTAAAGCGCCCGCTGGGGCGCTTTAGTCGTTTTCCGGTCATTGTCTTTCGCTCTATCCCGCATCGAAACGGGAGGGTTTCCCCCGACATCAACACCCCTTGTGTAGCGAGTAAGGTTCCGGTTTGTGCTGACAAAATAAGTATAGATGCTCATCGCCTCCCTGCTCGTTTTTTAAGCACTTTCATTATGATTTTTTCGGCGCTTTGCCCGTGCTTCTCTATAGTTAAAACGAATATAAACGCGGGAGAGAGTCATGCTTACAGTGCACCATCTGAATAAATCGCGCTCGCAGCGCATCCTCTGGGCGCTGGAAGAGTTGGGCGTTCCCTACAATATCGTGCGTTATGAGCGGCAGAAAAATATGCTGGCACCGGACGAGCTGAAAAAGATTCACCCGTTGGGAAAATCGCCGGTAGTGGAAGATAACGGCTTTATCCTCGCCGAATCGGGGGCGATCCTCGAATATCTGCAAGAGACCTACGACACCGAGCAGCGCTTTAAGCCGCACGATGCACAGCAGAAGATCGATTACCGCTTCTGGCTGCACTACGCGGAAGGCTCGCTGATGCCGCTGCTATTAATGAAGCTGGTGGTGGGACAACTTGGCAAACCGCCGGTGCCGTTCGGTGTGCGCAGCGTCGGTAAGCTTATCGGGAAAGGGATCGAGAATGCTTTTTTGAATAAGCAGCTTGAGACCCACGCGCGCTTTATAGAAGGGGAGCTGGCGCACCGCCCGTGGTTTGCCGGTGATGAACTGAGCATGGCGGATGTGCAGATGAGCTTCCCGGTGTTCGCGTTGCTGTCGCGCGGCGGTATTGAGAATCTGCCCAATTTGCAGGCGTGGAAAAAACGCGTCGAAATGCGCCCCACCTGGAAACGCGCCATTGAACAGGGCGGCCCCTTCTCGCTGCCCGGCGAGTGAGAATGTTCGTAGAATGTTGCAAAGTTGCGCATCGACGATAACGTTTGCGCATCCGACGGGCAGTTCTTAGCCGCTTTCGGCGATATTTGGCAGAAAGCGGCAAAGTTTGGTTGAAAAGCGGCGTCTAAACGCTGGATAATCGTTTGCCTTTTTTTGACCACCCGTTGGATGCGCGGAGTTAAACGTTTGCTTTTTTGTGACCCCTTGTCACAACGCAGCACAGGGAGAAGACGTTTGACCGGCAGTGGACTGTCCACCACGCATGCCAACGCACAATAAAATTCTCAGGGGATGTATCTATGTCTACGCCATCTGCGCGTACCGGCAGTTCGCTTGACGCACTGTTCAAAATTTCTGCCCGTGGCAGCACCGTTCGTCAGGAGATTGTGGCCGGTTTAACCACCTTCCTGGCGATGGTTTACTCCGTCATCGTGGTGCCCGGTATGCTGGGCAAAGCCGGTTTCCCGCCGGCTGCCGTCTTCGTTGCCACCTGTCTGGTTGCCGGTGTCGGCTCCATCGTGATGGGGCTGTGGGCCAACCTGCCGCTGGCCATCGGTTGTGCGATTTCACTTACCGCCTTTACCGCCTTCAGCCTGGTGCTGGGGCAGCAGATCAGCGTCCCGGTCGCACTCGGCGCGGTGTTCCTGATGGGTGTGCTGTTTACCGTTATCTCCGCCACCGGCATTCGCAGCTGGATTTTGCGTAACCTGCCGCAGGGCGTTGCGCACGGCACCGGTATTGGTATCGGCCTGTTTCTGCTGCTGATCGCCGCCAACGGCGTCGGCCTTGTGGTCAAAAACCCGATTGACGGTCTGCCGGTTGCCCTTGGTCACTTCGCCAGCTTCCCGGTGATCATGTCGCTGATCGGTCTGGCGGTGATTATCGGTCTGGAGAAGTTGAAAGTGCCGGGCGGCATTCTGCTGACCATTATCGGCATCTCCGTCGTTGGCCTGATTTTCGACCCGACCGTGCACTTCTCCGGTATTTTCGCCATGCCATCCCTGAGCGATGACAAAGGCAACTCGCTGATTGGCAGCCTCGATATTATGGGCGCGCTCAACCCGGTGGTGCTGCCAAGCGTGCTGGCGCTGGTGATGACGGCGGTGTTTGACGCCACCGGCACCATCCGCGCGGTCGCAGGCCAGGCGAACCTGCTGGATAAAGATGGGCAGATTATCGATGGCGGCAAAGCGCTGACCACCGACTCCCTGAGCAGCGTCTTCTCTGGCCTGGTTGGCGCGGCACCGGCTGCGGTCTATATCGAATCGGCGGCGGGCACCGCAGCGGGCGGCAAAACCGGCCTGACGGCGATCACCGTCGGCGTGCTGTTTATGCTGATCCTGTTCCTCTCTCCGCTCTCCTACCTGGTGCCGGCTTACGCCACCGCGCCAGCGCTGATGTATGTTGGCCTGCTGATGCTGAGCAACGTGGCGAAAATCGACTTCGCCGACTTCGTTGACGCCATGTCGGGCCTCATCACCGCGGTGTTTATCGTGCTCACCTGTAATATCGTGACCGGCATTATGATCGGCTTCGCCTCGCTGGTGATTGGCCGCGTAGTATCCGGTGAATGGCGCAAGCTGAACATCGGCACCGTAGTGATCGCCATCGCGCTGGTCGCGTTCTATGCCGGCGGCTGGGCTATCTAATCATTAAACATTCGGACAATGGGCAACTTCGGTTGCCCATTTTTTTGCCCACAGCCCGGTTGCTTTGCGTTAAGCTGAAAGGCCCCGTCTCAGGTCTGATGCGGGTATAACAACACACTGCAAACAGGGAACGCATGGAAATCTTCTTTACCATTCTCATCATGACCCTTGTGGTATCGCTCTCCGGTGTTATCACTCGAGTTCTGCCGTTTCAAATCCCCTTACCGCTGATGCAGATTGCCATCGGCGCGTTACTCGCCTTACCGACCTTCGGTTTGCACGTTGAGTTCGACCCGGAACTCTTCCTCGTGCTGTTTATTCCGCCGCTGCTCTTTGCCGACGGCTGGAAAACGCCGACGCGCGAATTCCTTGAGCACGGGCGCGAGATATTTGGTCTCGCGCTGGCGCTGGTGCTGGTCACCGTGGTGGGTATCGGCTTCTTAATTTACTGGATGGTGCCAGGTATTCCGCTGGTGCCCGCCTTTGCGCTGGCCGCGGTGCTGTCGCCAACCGATGCGGTGGCGCTCTCTGGCATCGTCGGGGAAGGGCGCATCCCGAAAAAGATCATGGGCATCCTGCAGGGTGAGGCGCTGATGAATGACGCCTCCGGCCTGGTGTCGCTGAAGTTCGCCGTCGCCGTGGCAATGGGCACGATGGTCTTTACCGTCGGCGGCGCCACGGTCGAGTTCTTCAAAGTGGCGATTGGCGGCCTGCTGGCCGGTTTCGCCGTCAGCTGGCTCTATGGCCGTTCGCTGCGTTTCCTCAGCCGCTGGGGCGGGGACGAACCGGCCACGCAAATCGTGCTGCTGTTCCTGCTGCCGTTCGCCTCTTACCTGATTGCCGAGCATATCGGCTTCTCCGGCATTCTTGCCGCCGTCGCTGCCGGGATGACCATCACCCGCTCCGGCGTGATGCGCAGCGCGCCGCTGGCGATGCGCCTGCGCGCAAACAGCACCTGGTCGATGCTGGAGTTTGTCTTTAACGGCATGGTGTTCCTGCTGTTGGGCCTGCAACTGCCGGGCATCCTGGAGTCCTCGCTGGTGGCGGCAGAAGCCGATCCGAACGTTGAAACATGGATGCTGTTTACCGATATCCTGCTGATTTACGCCGCGCTGATGCTGGTGCGTTTTGGCTGGCTGTGGGTGATGAAGAACTTCAGCCGTCGCTTCCTGACCAACAAGCCGATGGAGTTTGGCGCATGGAGCACCCGCGAGCTGTTGATTGCCACCTTTGCCGGTGTGCGCGGGGCGATTACCCTCGCCGGTGTGCTCTCGATTCCGCTTTTGTTGCCGACCGGCGATGTCTTCCCGGCGCGCTATGAGCTGGTGTTCCTCGCCGCCGGGGTGATCCTCTTTTCACTCTTTGTCGGCGTGATTGCCCTGCCGATGCTGTTGCAGCGCATCGAAGTGCGTGACCACGCCCAGCAGCAGAAAGAGGAGCGCATGGCGCGCGCGGCGACCGCCGATGTGGCGATTGTGGCGATCCAGAAGATGGAGGAGCGCCTGGCAGCGGATACCGAAGAGAATATCGATACCCAGCTGCTGACGGAGGTGAGCTCGCGGGTGATTGGTAACCTGCGCCGCCGTGCCGATGGTCGCAATGATGTGGAAAACACGTTGCAGGAAGAGAACCTCGAACGCCGCTTCCGCCTGGCGGCGCTGCGCTCGGAGCGCGCCGAGCTTTACCATCTGCGCGCCACCCGCCAGATCAGTAACGAGACGCTGCAAAAGATGCTGCACGACCTCGATCTGCTGGAAGCGCTGCTGATCGAGAACAAGTAAGCACGACAGCAATGCCGGATGGCGGCTGCGCCTTATCCGGCCTACAAAACCGTGGGCATGATGCCAACCCGTAGGCCTGGTAAGCGTAGCGCCATCAAAACCGTAGGCATGATGCCAACCCGTAGGCCTGATAAGCGCAGCGCCATCAAAACCGCAGGCATGATGCCAACCCGTAGGCCTGATAAGCGTAGCGCCATCAGGCATTCAACGGCTTCGATGCCTCTCTTTATGCGTGGTGCGCCGCCTTCTTCAACCGCGCGACCAACTCAAACTCGTTGAAATTGACCGGCCGCTGCTGCTGGAGGGAGATATTGCCCGCAATGCCGGTCAATATCGACATCGCCCCCGCGCGGTGATCGGCTGCCCGTTGCAGCGGGTCGTGACCCGGTGTGCCAAACAGATCCGCCAGCATCGCGTTATCCCCGCCGCCGTGCCCGCCTTCGCCGAGGGTAAACTCCGCTTTCCACGGCGCGGCAAACATCGGGAAAACGGTAATATCACACGACGTCAGGCTCCCCTCATTGGCGCGCTCGCCGCCCGCATTCACATAGGATTTCTCGACGATTTTCATCTCCAGCCGCCCGAGGCTGCCGTTGAACACCACGTTCAGCCCTTCCCACGGCAGATAGGTATTCAGCGAGTAGGTCAGCTGGCACTGATTCTGGTACTTCACCAGCACCGACATCGTATCCTCAATGGTGATGCCGTCGCTAAACACGCTCTGATCGCGCCAGTAGTTATCCTCATGTTCCGCATCAAGATAGAGCGCTTTTAACTGCGGGTTATCCGCCATATGCAGGGCAAACGGATCGTCCTGGGCCGCGGCATAGCCGTGCGCGCGCGGGTAGAAGTGCGTCACGCCGCGCTTCTCGGCATTCTCTTTGCCGTAGAAGCGCAGGCCGCCCTCGGCATACACCCGCAGCGGGAAGCTATCGAGCCAGAAGTTCATCAGATCGAAATGGTGAGTCGATTTATGCACCAGCAGGCCGCCGCTGTTGCGCTTCTCCCGGTGCCAGCGGCGGAAGTAGTCCGCGCCATGTTCGGTATTGAGCAGCCACTCAAAATGCACCGAGTAGACCTCGCCGATGGTGTTATTCATCAGCAGTTCGCGCACTTTGCTGTGGTGCGGCGCATAGCGATAGTTGAAGGCGACGCGCACGGTTTTGCCGGTCTCTTCAATAGCATCGAGAATACGCAACGCGCGCGTCTCGTCGATGGTCATCGGTTTTTCGGTGATCACATCACAGCCTGCGCGCAGAGCACGCACGATATAGTCATCGTGGGTTCTGTCCATGGTGGTGACGATAATCGTATCGGGCTGCGTTTCGCGGATCATCGCCTCAAACTGCGCCGCAAGCCAGGTGGGAACGGAGGCCGCGCCTTCCTGCATTAATAGCTGGTTGGCGTAATCCATCCGCGTCTGGTTGGTATCGCAGAACGCCACCATGCGGGCATTCTCTCTCCACTGGCCGCCAATGGCGGAAATATACAAACCGGCACGCCCGCCCGTGCCCACTAACGCATAGCTCTTCATCGCATCCTCTCTTATGAATTGATTTGCTGAATTAATGGAACGTTGTTTCAATTCGTTGAGGTTACTGTAGCGCGATGGCGAAATATGCCTATGGCAGAGAGGGGAAAGTGTGATCCCCGGCCAAAAGTGGCCGGGGAGTAGGGGGAGGTTAGTGCGCGCGGCCCTGCTCGATACCGACGCCGGTTTGTGAACGGATAAACTGGGCGCGGAACAGCTCGCGCTCGCGTTTGCCCGCGTCGGTATTGTCGGTCGCCGAGAAGACCCAGATGCCGATAAAGGCCACGGCAATGGAGAAGAGCGCCGGGTATTCATACGGGAAGACCGGTGCGGCATGGCCGAGGATCTGCACCCAAATAGTCGGGCCAAGCACCATCAAAATCACCGCCGTCAGCAGGCCGAGCCAGCCGCCAATCATCGCCCCGCGGGTGGTCAGTTTCGACCAGTACATCGACAGCAAGATAATCGGGAAGTTACAGCTTGCGGCGATAGAGAAGGCCAGCCCCACCATAAAGGCGATGTTCTGATTCTCGAACAGGATCCCCAGCAGGATAGCCACCACGCCGAGGATCAGCACGGTGATTTTCGACACCCGCAGCTCCTGGCGCTCCGTCGCCCCTTTGCGGAAGACGTTGGCGTAGAGATCGTGCGACACCGCCGAAGCGCCCGCCAGCGTCAGGCCTGCGACCACCGCCAGAATGGTGGCGAAGGCGACGGCGGAGATAAAGCCGAGGAACAGGTTGCCACCCACGGCATCGGCGAGGTGCACCGCCGCCATGTTGTTGCCGCCAATCAGCGCGCCCGCCGCATCTTTAAACGCCGGGTTCGCGCCGACCAGCATGATGGCACCAAAACCGATGATAAAGGTCAGGATGTAGAAGTAGCCCATAAAGCCGGTGGCGTAGAGCACGCTTTTACGCGCTTCCCGCGCATCGCTGACGGTAAAGAAGCGCATCAAAATATGCGGTAAACCGGCAGTACCGAACATTAGTCCAAGGCCTAATGACAGCGCCGAAATTGGATCTTTCACCAGCCCGCCTGGGCTCATGATCGCCTCGCCTTTCGGGTGCACCGCCATCGCTTCGCTAAACAGGTTATTGAAGCTGAAGCCGACATGTTTCATCACCATAAAGGCCATAAAGCTGGCACCGAACAGCAGCAGCACGGCTTTGATGATCTGCACCCAGGTGGTGGCGAGCATGCCGCCGAACAGCACATACATCACCATCAGCACGCCGACCAGCACTACCGCGATGTGGTAATTCAGGCCGAACAGCAGCTGGATAAGCTTGCCCGCGCCGACCATCTGCGCGATGAGATAGAGCGCCACCACCACCAGCGAACCGCAGGCAGAGAGAATACGAATAGGTCCCTGCTTCAGGCGATAGGAGGCGACATCGGCAAAGGTGTAGCGCCCGAGGTTGCGCAGCCGTTCGGCAATCAGGAAGAGGATGATCGGCCAGCCGACGAGGAAGCCGAGGGAGTAGATCAGCCCGTCGTAGCCGGAGGTGTAGACCAGCGCCGAAATGCCAAGAAACGAGGCGGCAGACATAAAGTCACCGGCAATCGCCAGCCCGTTCTGGAAACCGGTGATATTGCCGCCCGCCGTATAGTAATCGTTGCGCGAGCGGACGCGTTTGGACGCCCAGTAGGTGATATAGAGGGTCAGCACGACGAAAATCAGGAACATGATAATCGCCTGCCAGTTGGTTGGCTGGCGCTGCACCGCGCCGGTGATGGCATCAGCGGCATTTGCCGCGAGCGGAAGTGTGGCGGCAAGCGCCGTCAGGACTCTCTTCATGGCGCTTTTACCTCGCTCAGTACCGCCCGGGTCAACCGTTCAAACTCACTGTTGGCGCGCCAGACATAGACCGCCGTCAGCACGAACGAAATCAAAATCACGCCGATACCAATCGGGATACCGCGCGTGACGGTGGTGCCCGCATGCAGCGGCGTGCCGAGCCAGTGCGGGGCAAAAGCGATAAGCATGATAAAGCCGACGTAGATAATCAGCATGATGATGGATAAAAGAAAGGCAAACCGTTGCCGTTTTTCAACTAACTCCCTGAAATGCGCACTGTTTTCTATCTGCTGATAAAGGTCGTTCATCGCAGGTCTCCAGAGGTTTATAGGGGCTTTCTTTGCCGGATGGCGACGCAACGCCTCTTATCCGGCCTACCACCCGCAGGGGCTTATGTAGGCCGGATAAAGCGTCAGCCGCCATCCGGCGTAATGGTTATCTTCAAAGCCAGCCGGATAACGACGTCCAGCGCATCCGGCCCAGGGTTACGACGGCATCGTAATGGACTGCTTCTCTTCGAGCAGTTTCTCCACTACGCCCGGATCGGCGAGGGTTGAGGTATCGCCGAGGTTGCTGGTATCGCCAGCGGCAATCTTGCGCAAAATGCGGCGCATGATTTTGCCGGAGCGGGTTTTCGGCAGCGAGTCGGTCCAGTGCAGCACATCCGGCGTCGCCAGCGGGCCAATCTCTTTACGCACCCAGTTACGCACATCGGTATAGAGCTCCGGCGACGGCTCTTCACCGTGGTTGAGCGTCACGTAAGCGTAGATCGCCTGGCCTTTGATATTGTGCGGAATACCGACCACCGCCGCTTCGGCGATTTTCGGGTGCGACACCAGCGCCGACTCAATCTCTGCCGTGCCGAGACGGTGGCCGGATACGTTGAGCACATCGTCCACGCGCCCGGTGATCCAGTAGTAGCCATCCTCATCCCGGCGCGCGCCGTCGCCGCTGAAGTACATATTTTTAAAGGTGGAGAAGTAGGTTTGCTCGAAGCGATCGTGATCGCCAAACAGCGTCCGCGCCTGGCCCGGCCACGAGTCGGTGATCACCAGGTTGCCTTCGGTCGCGCCCTCAAGCGCGTTACCTTCGTTATCGACCAGCGCAGGCTGCACGCCAAAGAAGGGGCGCGTGGCGGAACCGGCCTTCAACCGGGTTGCGCCGGGCAGCGGGGTGATCATAAAACCGCCGGTTTCCGTCTGCCACCAGGTATCCATCACCGGGCATTTGCCGTTACCGATTTTCGACCAGTACCACTCCCAGGCTTCCGGGTTAATCGGCTCGCCGACGGAACCCAAAATACGCAGCGAAGAGCGGTCGGTGCCGGTGATTGCTTTATCCCCTTCCGCCATCAGGGCGCGGATCGCCGTCGGCGCGGTGTAGAGGATATTGACCTTATGCTTATCCACCACCTGGCTCATACGCGCCGGAGTCGGCCAGTTCGGCACCCCTTCAAACATCAGCGTGATGGCACCGCAGGCCAGCGGGCCGTAGAGCAGATAGCTGTGGCCCGTTACCCAGCCGACATCCGCCGTACACCAGTAGACGTCGCCCGGATGGTAATCAAAGACATATTTAAAGGTGGTTGCGGCATACACCAGATAGCCGCCGGTAGTGTGCAGCACCCCTTTCGGTTTGCCGGTTGAACCGGAGGTGTAGAGGATAAAGAGCGGATCTTCCGCGCCCACTTCCACAGGCTGATGCTCATCGCGGGCATTCGCCGTTAAATCGCTCCACCAGAGATCGCGCCCTTCGTGCCACTCGATATTGCCGCCGGTGCGCTTAAACACCACCACATGCTCAACGCTCTTCACGTTGGGGTTTTTCAGCGCGTCATCGACGTTCTTCTTCAGCGGGATGGCGCGCCCGGCGCGGACGCCCTCATCGGCGGTGATCACTAAGCGCGAGCTGGAGTCGATAATGCGTCCGGCAACCGCCTCCGGCGAGAAACCGCCAAAAATCACCGAGTGAACCGCGCCAATACGCGCGCAGGCGAGCATCGCCACCGCCGCTTCCGGCACCATCGGCATATAGATCGCCACCACATCGCCTTTTTTAATGCCCAGATCCACCAGCACATTGGCAAAGCGGCAGACATCGCGGTGCAGTTCGCGGTAGGTAATGGTTTTGCTCTGGCTGGCGTCATCGCCTTCCCAGATAATCGCCGGCTGGTCGCCGCGCTCGGCGAGATGGCGATCGAGACAGTTCGCGGCCAGGTTCAGGGTGCCATCCTGATACCAGTTGATGGAGATATTGCCGGGCGCGAAAGAGGTGTTCTTAACGGTGGTGTAGGGTTTAATCCAGTCGAGGATTTTGCCCTCTTCGCCCCAGAAGGTCTCCGGGTCGCTAACGGACTGCTGATATTTGGCTTCATACTGCTGTGGATCGATCAGGCAACGCTCCGCAATGTTCGCGGGAATATCGTGTTTATGTATTTGGCTCATGGCGGTTGCTCTCCTTGTAAGATGTTAATAATATGTCACAAGAACGTTAATTGTAGGGCCTTTGCCTGCTTTGTTTATTATTTGCGCGATAGATCACGCATTAGGCAACGCAACTGCAAATTGGCAAAACCGTTTGTGCCGCGCCTGAAAGGTGCTAAAAAGCATGCGGAGAGAGAAATTTCCTTCATAACAGTACGTTATGGAATAAGGCGATTTGATTACTCTGCTATTCGCTGGATAAAAGGTGAACAAGCGTAAGCACCTGAAAATAAACCACTGAACAAATAGCCTCTTAATAATTTTTGTCATGGATTATTCACTCTTTAAATAGAAAATCGTAGTGGAAATTTCGGTGTGGGATCGGTTGTACGACATTTCTGATGATTAAAAAGTGCGCAACCGAACAATTTCAGTGTATTAATTTCCAAAGTTAAATATTGGAATTACGCAGAGTGAAAAGTTTTTTATAACAAGTAGTTATTTTTCATAACTGGAATAAAAGACGGTTTTTCCTTAAAAAATCAGTCAAACCCCCTCCCGCTATAGGGTTGCGCGTTACACCTTGCAAATGGTACTGATAATGCGCGTTAAAAACCCCCGCAATACCGTGCAACGCAAATCATACCCTTTCAGTATGTGTCGTTCCTGTGCATGGAATGGCGCTTCATTGAGGATGTCTGTAGTGATGAAAAATATGAAAATCAGCCTGGCCTGGCAGATATTGCTGGCTCTGGTGCTGGGTATTCTTCTGGGTAGTTACTTGCATTACCAGAGCGACAGCCGTGAATGGCTGATTGCGAATTTCCTGTCTCCGGCGGGCGATATCTTTATTCATCTGATCAAAATGATCGTGGTGCCGATTGTGATCTCCACGCTGGTGGTGGGTATTGCAGGTGTTGGCGACGCGAAGCAGCTTGGTCGAATTGGCGCGAAAACCATTATCTATTTCGAAGTGATCACTACGGTTGCGATTGTGCTCGGCATTACGCTGGCCAACGTCTTCCAGCCGGGCGCGGGCATTGATATGTCGCAGCTGGCCACGGTGGATATTTCGAAATACCAAAGCACCACTGCGGACGTGCAGAGCCACGCTCACGGTCTGATGGGAACCATCCTGTCGCTGGTGCCGACCAACATCATCGCGTCGATGGCGAAAGGCGACATGCTGCCGATCATCTTCTTCTCGGTGCTGTTTGGCCTGGGGCTCTCGTCGTTGCCGGCAACGCACCGCGAACCGCTGGTAACCGTCTTCCGCTCCATTTCCGAAACCATGTTTAAAGTCACCCATATGGTGATGCGTTACGCGCCGGTCGGCGTCTTCGCGCTGATTTCGGTGACGGTCGCCAACTTTGGTTTCGCCTCGCTCTGGCCGCTGGCGAAGCTGGTGATCCTCGTTTATGTCGCGATTATCTTCTTTGCGCTGGTGGTATTGGGCCTGGTGGCGCGCGTCTGCGGGCTGAGCGTCTGGACCTTAATCCGCATCCTGAAGGATGAGCTGATTCTGGCTTACTCCACCGCCAGTTCGGAAAGCGTGCTGCCGCGCATTATCGAAAAGATGGAAGCCTACGGCGCGCCGCCGTCGATCACCAGTTTCGTGGTGCCGACCGGTTACTCCTTTAACCTCGACGGCTCGACGCTTTACCAGAGCATCGCGGCAATCTTTATCGCCCAGCTTTATGGTATCGACCTCACTCTGTGGCAGGAGATCGTCCTCGTGCTGACGCTGATGGTGACCTCGAAAGGTATCGCCGGTGTGCCGGGCGTGTCGTTTGTCGTGCTGCTGGCAACCCTTGGCAGCGTCGGTATTCCGCTGGAAGGGCTGGCGTTTATCGCCGGTGTTGACCGTATCCTCGATATGGCGCGTACCGCGCTGAACGTGGTCGGCAACGCGCTGGCGGTGCTGGTGATCGCCAAGTGGGAACACCAGTTTGACCGCAAAAAAGCGCAGGCCTACGAGCGCGAAATGCTGGGCAAATTTGATAAAACCGCCGGACAGTAACCGGCGCAGGCTCCCCGGCTCAAGCGTGCCGGGGAGTGTTTCTCCTCTTTGCTATCGCGAAAACGACACGCCTCTCATTTCTCCACCTCCCTCTCTCCAACTCATTGACACCCTTTATGTAAATGCCATGCTGATGCCTTCGAACCGGCAGAAGGATGAACGCAATTATGGTTTCGCGTAAAGCGGATGATGATCAGAGCGGTGCGGCCTTGCGCCGCGTACGGCTGGACGATATCGCGACCCGTTGCGGCACCTCGCTCAGCACCGTTTCGCGCGCGCTCTCGGGCGAGAAGGGGGTAAGCGAGACGCTGCGCGCCCGCATCCAGGAGGTCGCTCGCGCCATGCGTTACACACCGGCCCAGGAGATTGGCGGCACGCGTATTGTGCTGGCGGTGTCGCAGGCGGCAATGCTCGATTACAACCGCTATCAGTTCAGCTGGTATGTGTTGCAGGGGTTAAAAGAGCGGGCAAAAGTGCTCGGCGTCGAGCTAACGACGCATGCTCTGAGCGGCCAGGATGACCCCGCCTTGCACGCGCTGCTGAGCGAACCCGACATCGGCGGCGTGCTGGCATTAACGGTGGATGACCCCGGTTTTCTCACCGCCGTGGCCGGGCTGCGCAAACCGGCAGTGCTGGTTAACAGCGAAGATCCGCTGATGCGCCTCTCCAGCGTGCTGCCCTGCAACCGCTCTGCCACGCGCATGGCCTGCGACTATCTGATTGCCCACGGGCACCAGCATATTCTGTTTCTTACCCATCCAGGCCGACGCACCATTGCGCAGCGGGAAGAGGGGTGGCGGGAAGCGATGCGTGATGCGCACCTCTCCTGCGACGAGGGCGATATTCTTACGGTGACCGACTGGCTGCCGGAGCTGGCCGAGCAGGCGGTGATGGCGTGGTTTGCGAAGGGGAAACACCCGCATACCGCGATTTTGTGCGCCAATGATTCGCTGGCGCTGGGGGCGATGCAGGGGCTGACAAAATTGGGCATCGGCGTGCCGGAGGCGGTGTCGGTGGTCGGCATGAACGATCTGCCGCAGGCGGAGTTTGCTTCCCCGGCGCTGACCACGGTGCATCTGCCGGTGCAGGAGATGGGCACCCTCGCGCTCGAGCTATTGCAGGATATGATTGCCGGTAGCGTTGAAACCCCGCGGCGGATTGAGCTGGCCTGCACGATGGTCGAGCGTCAGTCGGTAGCAAAACGGGGCGACGAAGCGTCCCCGTTTTAAGCACGAGCGGGTTAATCGAATTTCGCCCGCTCCATTTTTGGCACCAACAGCAGGTACATCACGCCCCAGGCAACCAGATAGGCGACAGAGCTAATGGCAAACAGCGCCCAGTAATTACCTGATGACTCCAGCACGGCACCAATAACCGTTGAGAAAATCACGCTGCCGATCATGCCGAAGGTGCTGCCAATCCCGACTACTGAACCGACCGCCGCGTTAGGGAAGAGATCGGAGACCGAGGTCAAAATATTCGCCGACCAGCCCTGATGCGCAGCCGCCGCCAGACCGACCAGCGCCACCGCTGCCCACAGATTATCGACCTGGGTGGCGGCAAAAATCGGCGTCACCAGGCAGGCGCAAATCAGCATCGTGGTTTTACGTGCTTTCGCCGCGCTAAAACCCATATTCATCAGCTTGCCCGGCAACCAGCCCGCGCCAAGACTGCCGACAATCGCAAACAGATAGATCACGATCAGCGGTAAACCTAAGCCCTCCATATTCAGCCCGCGCGACTCGTTAAGCCACTTCGGCAGCCAGAAGAGGAAGAACCACCAGATCGGGTCGGTCAGCATCTTGCCAAGGGCAAACGCCCACAGCTGGCGATACTTCAGCAACTGCGTCCATTTGATGGCGGAGACATTCACCGCCTCTTCTTTGTCCTGGCGGATCCACGTCAGCTCTTCCTGAGTGGCTTTATCGCTCGCTTTACCAAAGGCTAAAAACCACGGGATCAGCCAGACAAAGCCGACGCCGCCGAGGATCAGAAACGCGCCGTGCCAGCCGTAATGAATGGCGATAAAGGGGATTAATGCCGGTGAGATCACCACGCCAATGTTGACCGCTACGCCAAGAATACCGGTGGCCAGCGTACGCTCTTTTTTCGGGAACCAGTCGGAGATCACTTTCATCGCCGCCGGGAAGTTAGCCGCTTCACCCAGCCCCAAAATCACGCGCACAATCATAAAGCCGACCACGGTGCCCACCACCGCGTGCAGCATGGCGGCGGCGCTCCACACCACCATGGCAATGGCGTAGCTGATGCGGGTGCCGAGCTTGTCGATAATGCGCCCACACACCAGCGTACCGATGCCGTAAGCAATGGTGAAGGCATTCACCAGCCAGCTATATTCGATCTGCGTCCAGCCGATATCCTTTTGCAGCATCGGTGCCAGCAGGCCGAGGATCTGCCGGTCCATATAGTTGACCGTGGTGGCGAACACCAGCATGGAGCAGATCACCCACCGGTAGTTGCTTTTTGGCTTCGCCACCGCCCGGGCGGGGTTGTGGATCGCATTCGGGTTAACGTCGTTTTGCGCCGCCGCCTGTGGGCTGCGCGCCTTATCAATTTGCGTTTCCATAAACTGTCTCCCGACCCGCACGGTCACCCGCCGGGTCGTTACGCGCCAGAGGGATTAGAGAGTGAGTTCGCGGCTTTCGCCATCAACGGTCCACGTCGCCGGGTCGAGTGTGCGCCCCTGCGCCTGTACGCGTCCGTCGGCATAAAACAGCACCTCACCGTAATTCGCATCGCACACGTGCAGCGTGCCGTCGCCCAGCGTTTCAACCTGCAAACCGGCAAAGTGGCTGGCAAATTGCGCCAGCGTGGTGAGCGCGGGATCGTCATTGAGGCGGATCAGCCAGCAGGTTTCACGCCCGGAGAGGCGCACTTCGCACTCGCGGGTCGGGCCGCCATCGACCACCTCAAAAGGCTGGTTGCCGGTCAGTTGCACCATGCCTTCACCACCGCGCAGCAGAATACGCGCTGCATCGATCTGCTTCTCATCAAAGGCGCTCTGCGGCAGCCAGGCGTGGGTAAAGTCCGGTTGTCCGTCATGGGTGTTAAAGAGGACCACCGCCAGACCACGGTATTGCTGCACGCGCGGCAGCGTGCCGCACCCGCCCCAGTACGAGGGGCGACCAAAGCCACCGTGCAGGGTTTCGCCGGGGTGATTGATCCACATCTGCGCCTCAGGGCGATCGCCGACGCGCAGGTGGATCGGCGTCTCCTGATATCCCCATTCGCCCCAGCGATAGCCGGCAATCGAGCCCATCGCCGCCTGGCGTGTTTTGTAGTGATAGAGGCGAGCGATGCGGTTTGCGCCCTGGGCGAAGCACCACTCCAGCGCGCTGTCACCCTGCCAGACGGCAACCCCGGCAAGCTCTGGCGCCAGCGACAGTTTTTGCTGGCGCAGCAGCAGCGCAATTTGCGGCAGGGCGTGGAAGCGGCAGCCATAGTTGCCTTTGCCCCACAGCAGGCGGGAGAGGGCAGAGAGCTCCAGCGAGCGCCCGGCGCGTAAGGTGTATTCGTAGGAGCGCCCCTGCGAGGCGGTAAGCGTTCCCTGGTGGGCGGAACGCGCAATCTGTTCTAATAAACGGGCAATCGCGCGCTGGCTGCGGGCAATGATTTCAGCATCGTCCGCCAGCGCGGCAAGCGCGGTTAACCCTTTTAAATCAATCGGGAAATAGGGTGCCGAGTTCCACTCCGCCATTTCGCACTGCTCGAAATGATCGAGCCATGCCAGCACGCGCGTGCGCCCAGCATCGGCCTGCTCGCGCCCGCTTCGACCGCTGCGCGTAAAGGTGCTGTCGGCAAAGAAGCTGCCCGCCAGATAGGCGGCGGTGTGAAACAGCAGGGCGTGGTTTTCCGAGAAGTACCACTGCACATCATTGCCCGGCTCATCCATCCAGTAGCGGAAGTTGAGGATCGCATGATCGATTTTCGCCCGCGTGTCGGCGGCGATCTGCTCGCCCCAGGCGATACGGCACCACAGCAGCGGTACGAGAGTGAAATCCGCGCAGTCATGACACGCTTCGACCGAGGGCAGCACCCCTTCAAGCATGGCGTGAGTCTGCGCGTCGTTCATATGACAGGCCAGCCGCGCCAGCGCTTTAACGCTGCTGTATTCGCCCCGGGTCGCTACATAGTGCAGCGCTTCGTCGATGCGCGCCTGTTGGGTGGCGGGCACCTGCGCCTGCTCTTCGGCGTGGCAGATCTCCACCCCCAGCGTACGGGTGATGCGAAAGCCTGCTCTCTCTAAACTGATAACAAAATTGCGGAAATCGGCGGGCAGCGCTTCGCTCTGCGCAATCTCCACCTCCGTTTCGCCTTTCTCCAGCGTTGCCGAAAGTTCGACTGGCCTGTCTAAGGAGATAAAATCCCCGACGACGCGAATGGCAAGATGCAGGGTCTCCGCTGCCGGTTGCGGGAAGCGCAGACGCACCGGGCCGGAGGTATAGGTCGCCTGATCAAAGGAGATGCCGTCGAGCAGCTGCTCCATATGGCGGGTCATCTCGCCACCGATCGGCGTCGGCAGTGTAACTTGCAGCGGCGCGCCCTGTAAGTAGTCGAGCTGGAAGAAGAAGCGAATATCGCGCTCGGCCAGATCGTCAAACCAGACGGTAATCTCGTTTAACCCGGCGTTAAGCGTGACCGTAAACTCAAATACGCTCTCGAGGTTACGCTGGTAATCCGCCTTCCACGCCACCTCTTTACCGTTCACCGACACCACCGCTGCCCCGCAGGTGGTCAGGCGAAAGGTGTGCTCGCCTGGCTCTTCTGCCACAAAGTGACTTGTTGCCAGCGCGCCGACGCGCGTCGGGCGAAACCAGAAGCCGGAGAGATCGACGCGATCCGAGCCAAACGGAAACCACCAGCTTGTCATTGCGGTCTCGCCAAATGGCGTCGGCTTTTTGCCAGCGAAATCGCGCTGGAATTCCGTGCGGCACGGGTAGGTGTGGGGAATAAAGTTTTTATGTTTACTTAAAAAGAAAAAGGGATCCATTTCGCCCTGCATTGGCTGGTCAGCCACATCATAGGGCAGGGAAGAAATGGGCGATAATTGCCAGTAGCGCACGGCGTTATTTATCGCGAGTGGAAAATAACAATAATTCTCTTGCGGCGTTGTCATTATTTTCTCCAGGTACAGAGCTGTTGTTTTATTTATTTTCTGTCAGACGCAGACCTTCGCTGAGGCATAAAATTGCCAGCGCCTGGCCATAGCCCGTCGGTTGTAGGGGAATATCCTTATAAAATTGCAGGGTTCTGCCCATGCGCGTGCCGTAAGAGACATTGTGTACGGTGCCGCGGCTATCAATATTATTTTGCACGGCGGCCAGCGCTTTTAATCCCGCCGCTTTCCAGCGTGCATCGCCAATGCCGAGCCGTGCGCCTTTTAACAGACCATAACCAAACCCGGCGGTGGCGGAGATCTCTTCATAGGAGTCGGGGTGATCGAGCAGGGTGTGCCATGCGCCGCTCTCCGCTTGCAGATCCAGCAGGGTGTTAACCTGTGCTTTCAGGCACTCAAGCAGGTAGTCGCGCACGCCGCCGCCGAGATCGGTAAGTTCAATAAACTCCAGAATGCCGACGGTGATCCAGGCATTACCGCGCGCCCAGCGGGCATTGGCGAAGTTGCTCTTTTCGGCGAAGCTCCAGCCGTGAAACCACAACCCGGTGTGCGGATCGTTAAGATAGCGGGCGTGGAGCAGGAATTGGCGCACCGCTTCATCCACCAGCTCCTGGCGGCCGGAAACGGTGCCGTAATGGCCGAGAAACAGCACCACCATAAACAGCGTATCGTCCCAGATCTCCTGCTCGTTGATGCCGTCGGAGACCACATGTTGAAAGCCGCGCTCCGGCGTGCGCGGCAATTCGCTCATCACGCGATCGGCCCAGGCATCCAGCACCTGCTGATAGCGCGGGTTACGGTGATGAGACCAGAAGAGCGACAGCGGCAGCATCGGTGCGGTGGTGTTGATATTAAGCGGCGGCAGCCCTTTGGCGATATTCTCCTCAAACCAGCGGTCGATTTGGTTATAAATGTCATCCCGCCGCGTAAATTCCCACAGCCTGACCATGCCAAATAACCCGACGCCCTGCGGCCACTCCCAGCTGGTAAAGGAAATATAATCCCCCGGCGTGCCGTCGAGATTTGGCTCATTAAATTTTCCCTCATCTTTTAATGAGGTAAAGCCCTGCAATAATAAATTTAATTGATCACTTAATGTGCGCATTTGCATATTTAATCCCACGCTGAAAATTATTTTATGCGTTGATTAAATCACTTTGATTTTTTAATGCGCAATACGAAAAAATTTTGCGTTTTTGAATTGTGAGCCATGCGGTAATTCTTAATCGAGGGGCTTTACAGGAATAGAAGATAAAACAATAGGTTAATGAAATAATGTTTTAATTTTTCATGGAGGGCGCAAAAATTTTGCGCGCAGGGGGTGAAAAGCAAAAAAACGGGGGCATTCGCCCCCGTTTTTCTTAACCCATCGCGCTTTCGCGTAGCCGGGTTTTCAGCTTGCTGTACTCATCAATGACATACTGCTCGGCGGCGCGCTGATCGGCGATCGGCTCAATGCGCACGGCGCAGTATTTATACTCCGGCGTTTTGGTTATCGGGCTTAAGTTCTCCGTCACCAGCTCGTTACAGGCACCGATCCACCACTGGTAGGTCATATACACCGCCCCTTTGTTCGGGCGATCGCTGACCTGCGCGCGGGTGATGATTTTGCCTTTGCGCGAGTTAACCCACACCAGCGCTTCATCTTCAATGCCCAGCCTTGCGGCGTCGGCCGTGTTGATCTGCGCATAGCCCGGTTCATCCGCCAGCGCGGCGAGCGCGGCGCAGTTGCCGGTCATCGAGCGGCAGGAGTAGTGGCCCACTTCGCGCACGGTGGAGAGCACCATCGGATACTCCTCGGTGAGTTTATCCATCGGCGCGACCCAGTCGCAGGTGAAGAACTGCGCCTTGCCATTCGGCGTATCGAACTGCTCTTTAAACAGATACGACGTGCCCTGATCGGCCTCTGACTCATCGCGACACGGCCACTGGATGTAGCCCAGCTCACCCATTTTTTCATAGGTGGCACCATAGAAGTCCGGGCACAAATGACGCAGCTCGTCCCAAATCTCCTGCGTGTTGCGGTAGTGCATCGGGTAGCCCATGCGGGTGGCGATCTCGCTGATGATTTGCCAGTCCGTTTTCAGATCCCACTTCGGCTCGACGGCTTTAAAGAAGCGCTGGAAGCCGCGATCCGCTGCGGTGTAGACCCCTTCATGTTCGCCCCATGAGGTCGAAGGCAGGATGACATCCGCCGCCGAGGCGGTTTTGGTCATAAAGATATCCTGCACAATCACCAGCTCCAGCCCCTCAAACGCTTTACGCACCGCCGACAGCTCGGCATCCGTTTGCAGCGGATCTTCGCCCATGATGTAGGCGGCGCGCACTTCGCCATGCTCCACGCGGTGCGGCAGTTCGCTGATGCGATAGCCGGTATGTGCCGGTAAGCTCTCCACGCCCCAGGCTTTGGCAAACTTCTCGCGGTGGGCCTCCTCTTTCACGTACTGGTAGCCAGGGAAGGTGTCCGGCAGCGCGCCCATATCGCAGGCACCCTGCACGTTATTCTGCCCGCGCACCGGGTTGACGCCAACGTGCGCTTTGCCAAGGTTACCGGTGAGCATCGCCAGGCTGGTCAGCGAGCGCACGGTCTCCACGCCCTGGTAGAACTGGGTGACGCCCATGCCCCAGAGGATGGCGGCGGTTTTCGCCCCGGCGTACATGCGCGCGGCCTGGCGAATCTGCTGGGCGCTGACGCCGGTCACCTCTTCAACCGACTCCGGCGTATAACCTTCAACGATCTTGCGATACTCCCCGAACCCTTCAGTACGGCTGGCGACAAACGCCTCGTCGTAGAGTTTTTCCTCAATAATCACATGGCCCATCGCATTCAGCAGGGCAATGTTAGAACCGTTTTTCAATGCGACATGCAGATCGGCGATGCGCGCGGTTTCAATTTTACGCGGATCGCAGACGATGATTTTCGCCCCGTTTTGCTTCGCGCGAATCACATGATTGGCGACGATCGGGTGCGAATCCGCCGGGTTGTACCCAAAGATAAAGACTAAATCGGTGTTATCGATTTCATTGATGGCATTACTCATTGCGCCATTACCGACCGACTGGTGCAGACCTGCAACCGAGGGGCCGTGTCAGACACGCGCGCAGCAGTCAACGTTATTGGTACCAATAACGGCGCGCGCGAATTTTTGCATGATGTAGTTGGTTTCGTTGCCGGTGCCGCGCGATGAGCCGGTGGTCTGGATCGCATCGGGGCCATATTTTGCTTTGATCTCGCTCAGACGGCTGGCGACATAATCGAGCGCCTCCTCCCAGGAGACCGACTCCAGTTTGCCGCCGCGCTGGCGGCGAATCATCGGGGTTTTCAGGCGCGGCGTCAGGATCTGGGTATCGTTAATGAAATCCCAGCCGTAATAGCCTTTCAGGCAGAGGGTTCCCTGGTTGGTTTTCCCCTGCGCTGCTTCCGCCCGAACGATTTTGCCGTTATCGACCACGAGGTGAATCTTGCATCCCGAGGCGCAATACGGGCAAACCGTGACGACTTTTTCCATCACTTTCGCTCCAGTTAAAAAATTGCGTTTCCGCTGTCGCTCCCGGTTATGCATCTTTTATGCCATCGCAATGCAGAGGGGCGTGAGGGGATATTACGGCGCAAAAGCGAGCAAAATAGTGACGAAGCGCAGTCCATCGTCAAATGTGACGTGTCGAAAGGCGAGGGGGATGTGACCGCGCTTAAAAAATCAGCATTTATTCACTGCATTTATTAAAGGCAGCCAACAGAATAGATAAGAGTGAGTAACGCGAGCCTGTGGAAGCGAATAATGAAACCTGCGATCCTGGTGGTAGATGACGATACAGCGGTATGTGCGCTGCTGGAGGATGTGCTGAGCGAGCACGTCTTTACGGTTCATCTTTGCCATAACGGACTGGATGCGATCACGCTTTGCGCGCAGCACCCGGAGATTGCGCTGGTGCTGCTGGATATGGTGCTGCCCGATATCAATGGCCTGCGCGTATTGCAGCAGTTGCAAAAAATTCGCCCTGCGCTGCCGGTAGTGATGCTGACGGGGATGGGCAGCGAAGCGGATGTGGTGGTCGGCCTGGAGATGGGCGCGGATGACTATATCGGCAAACCGTTTAACGCCCGCGTGCTGGTGGCGCGCGTCAACGCCGTGCTGCGCCGTACCGGCGTACTGGCGGCTGAAACAGCTCCAGCGAAAAGCGGTGGTTTTGCGTTTAACGGCTGGCATCTTGACCCGATACGCTGTGAGTTGATCAACCCGCAGCAGCAGGTAGTCGATTTAACGCAAGGGGAGTACAGCCTGCTGCTGGCGCTGGTGCAAAATGCGCGGCGCGTGCTGAACCGCGAGCAGCTTTTAACCCTGACGCACAGTGAAAGTGTGGAGGTGTTTGACCGCACCATTGATGTGTTGATTATGCGCCTGCGGCGCAAGATTGAGGTCAACCCGCATCAGCCAGCGCTTATCAAAACGCTGCGCGGCCTGGGGTATGTGTTTGCCGCCGATGTCGTGCAGGGCGAGAAAGCCGCCTAGGCTCTTTTTTGCCGGATGGCGGCTGCGCCTTATCCGGCCTACGCCGTTCCAGTAACACCGAACCCCATCCGGCACATGCCGTTCCAGTAACACCGAACGAAATGCGGCAATCATACAATCTCGCACCATATCGGTTTTGTAGGCCGGATAAGCGCAGCGCCATCCGGCATGCGGTGCCGCATGGAGCACACCGCCGGATGGCGGCTACGCCTTCTCCGTCTTGGGCCGCTTCAGCAACCCCATCCGGCAATCGTTACCCGTTACCCTTTCATCCACATGCGGATGCCGTCGAGGAACATCTGCGTGGCGAGCATCACCAGGATCAGCCCCATCAACCGCTCCAGCGCGTTCACCCCTTTCTCGCCCAGCAGGCGCAAAAAGAGCGACGACTGCAACAGAATCGCCACCGTGCCGCCCCAGGCGATCAGCAGCGCAATCACTAAATGCCCCATCTGATTCGGGTATTGATGCGACAGCAGCATCAGCGTCGCCAGCAGCGTCGGGCCAGCAACCAGCGGGATCGCCAGCGGCACGATAAACGGCTCCTCCCCGGCGGGCAGGCCAGAGCTACTGCCGGTTGGGCTGGGGAAAATCATCTTGATAGCAATCAAAAAGAGAATAATGCCGCCGGAGATCGACACCGTTTCGGCGCGCAGGCTGAGGACAGAAAGAATTTTCTCGCCGGCGAAGAGGAAAATAAACATCACCAGCAGCGCAATAAGCAGCTCGCGGATCATAATCGCGCGGCGGCGTTTTGGCTCGGTGTGTTTTAACACCGACATAAATATCGGCAGGTTGCCCAGCGGATCCATTATTAATATCAACAATACGGCGGCAGAGATGATTTCATTCATTGATTATTATTCCGGACATTTGCGGCGAAAATGGCGTAATTAGCGGCATTTCTAACGCAGTGGCGATCATTGATTAATTTCACTTGCGACTTTGGCTGCATTTTGTAATGTGGAGCGATGTCCAGTTATCGCTGGCTCGCATACACAGCACACATCTTCGCAGGAACTCGTTATGAAAAATGTTGGTTTTATCGGCTGGCGCGGTATGGTCGGCTCCGTCCTCATGCAACGCATGGTTGAAGAGCATGATTTTGACGCCATTCGCCCTGTTTTTTTCTCTACTTCCCAGCTCGGCCAGCCCGCGCCCGCGTTTGCAGGCCAGGCGACCGGCACCCTTCAGGATGCGTTCGATCTGGAGGCGCTGAAGGCGCTCGACATCATTGTCACCTGCCAGGGCGGCGATTATACCAACGAAATCTATCCAAAGCTTCGTGAAAGCGGTTGGCAGGGTTACTGGATTGATGCCGCTTCGTCGCTGCGCATGAAAGATGACGCGATCATTATTCTCGACCCGGTAAACCAGGACGTCATCACCGACGGGCTGAATAAAGGCATCAAAACCTTTGTCGGCGGTAACTGTACCGTCAGCCTGATGCTGATGTCCCTCGGCGGCCTGTTCGCCAACGATCTCATCGAGTGGGTATCGGTCGCCACTTACCAGGCCGCGTCTGGCGGCGGTGCGCGCCATATGCGTGAACTGCTGACGCAGATGGGCCAGCTGCATCACCACGTGGCTACCGAACTGGAAAACCCGGCCTCGGCCATTCTCGATATTGAACGCAAAGTGACGGCGCTGACCCGCAGCGGCGATCTCAGCACCGAGAACTTCGGCGTGCCGCTGGCCGGTAGCCTGATCCCATGGATCGACAAACAGCTCGATAACGGCCAGAGCCGTGAAGAGTGGAAAGGGCAGGCGGAAACCAACAAAATTCTTAACCCCGCGTCAGCCATTCCGGTTGATGGCCTCTGCGTGCGCATCGGCGCGCTGCGCTGCCACAGCCAGGCCTTCACCCTCAAACTGAAAAAAGATGTTTCTATCCCGACTATCGAAGAGCTGCTGGCGGCACACAACCCGTGGGCGAAAGTGGTGCCGAACGATCGTGAGATCTCGATGCGCGAGCTGACGCCTGCCGCCGTCACCGGCACGCTGACCACTCCGGTTGGCCGTCTGCGCAAGCTGAACATGGGGCCGGAGTACCTCTCCGCCTTTACCGTCGGCGACCAGTTACTCTGGGGTGCCGCAGAGCCGCTGCGACGCATGCTGCGCCAGCTGGCGTAGAACAATCCTCCTTATAAGGGTGCTTCGGCACCCTTTTTTTTGATCTTTTTAAATGAAATTAAAAGATGGGCGTTTATTTTCCCAGAAGTCTGAAAGCGTTGGCTATGCTTTAGGCTGGGTGTCTTACATTTTGCCTGAAAGTGGAACGGAGCAATCAGATTGCACATGACGTGCGGCACCGTTCAGGTTCAAAAGAGTATCGCAACCGCACGCAATGGCGGTGGAAGAGGCGATAACACAACAACAGGATGAGAACCATGTCTGTTCATGTTGATAAAGACGTGATTAATGCGCTTATTGTCGGCCATTTTGCCGATCCATTTTCTGTTCTCGGAATGCACCGTACCGATGCGGGTCTGGAAGTTCGCGCCCTTTTACCCGACGCCACGGAAGTGTGGGTGATTGAAACCAAAACCGGGCGTAAAGTGGCAAAACTGGAGTGTATCGACTCCCGCGGCTTTTTCAGCGGCATCGTGCCGCGCCGCAAAAATCCCTTTAATTATCAGTTTGCCGTCTTCTGGCACGGCCAACAGAATCTGATTGATGACCCTTACCGTTTCGGCCCATTAATTCAGGAGATGGATGCCTGGCTGCTGAGTGAAGGCACCCACCTGCGTCCCTATGAGACCCTGGGTGCCCACGCCGATACGATGGATGGCGTCGTCGGCACGCGCTTCTCCGTCTGGGCACCGAACGCGCGGCGCGTGTCGGTGGTCGGTCAGTTCAACTTCTGGGATGGCCGCCGTCACCCGATGCGCCTGCGCCGCGAAAGCGGTATCTGGGAGTTATTTATTCCCGGCGCGCTCAACGGCCAGCTCTATAAATTCGAATTACTCGATGCGAACGGTCATTTGCGTATCAAATCTGACCCTTACGCCTTCGAAGCGCAGATGCGCCCCGACAGCGCCTCGCTGATTTGCGGTCTGCCGGGTAAAAAAACGCAGAGCGAAGAGCGCAAGCAGGCGAATAATTTCGATGCGCCTATCAGTATTTATGAGGTGCATCTTGGCTCCTGGCGACGCCATACGGATAACAACTTCTGGCTCAGCTACCGTGAATTAGCCGACCAACTGGTGCCTTACGCCAAGTGGATGGGCTTTACCCACCTTGAACTGCTGCCGATCAACGAACATCCGTTTGATGGCAGCTGGGGTTATCAGCCTACCGGGATGTATGCGCCGACGCGCCGTTTCGGCACGCGCGACGACTTCCTGCACTTTATCCATACCGCGCATGCCGCCGGTCTTGGCGTGATCCTCGACTGGGTGCCGGGCCACTTCCCGTCCGATGATTTTGGTCTGGCAGAGTTTGACGGCACGCACCTCTACGAGCACAGCGATCCGCGCGAAGGGTATCATCAGGACTGGAACACGCTGATTTACAACTATGGCCGCCGGGAAGTGAGCAACTACCTGGTCGGTAACGCCCTCTACTGGATTGAACGCTTCGGCATTGACGCGCTGCGCGTCGATGCGGTGGCGTCGATGATCTACCGCGATTACAGCCGCAAAGAGGGCGAGTGGGTGCCAAACGAATATGGCGGCCGCGAAAACCTCGAAGCGATTAAGTTCCTGCGCGACACCAACCGCATTATCGGCGAGCTGGCCCCGGGCGCAGTGACGATGGCAGAAGAGTCGACGGATTTCCCCGGCGTGTCGCGCCCGCCATCAGGCGGCGGTCTTGGCTTCTGGTACAAGTGGAACCTCGGCTGGATGCACGACACGCTCGACTATATGAAGCTCGACCCGATCTACCGCAAGTATCACCACCATAAGCTCACCTTCGGCATGGTCTACAACCACACCGAGAACTTTATTCTGCCGCTCTCCCATGACGAAGTGGTGCACGGCAAGAAGTCGATTCTCGATCGTATGCCGGGCGACGCGTGGCAGAAGTTCGCCAACCTGCGCGCCTATTACGCCTGGATGTGGGCCTTCCCCGGCAAGAAACTGATGTTTATGGGCTGCGAGTTTGCTCAGGGCCGCGAGTGGAACCACGACAGCAGCCTCGACTGGCATCTGCTGGAAGGTGACGACAACTGGCATCACGGCGTACAGCGCCTGGTGCGCGATATGAACACCCTCTATCGTCACCATAAGCCGCTGCATGAAATGGACTTTGACTCCTACGGCTTCGAGTGGCTGGTGGTAGATGATGAAGAAGCGTCAGTGTTTGCTTTTGTCCGCCGCGACAAAGCAGGCAACGAAATTATCGTCGTCAGCAACTTTACGCCGGTCTCGCGTCCGGGATACCGCCTCGGTATCAACCAGCCGGGACGCTGGCGCGAAGTGTTGAACAGCGACTCGATGCACTACCACGGCAGCAACACCGGCAACGGTGGCCTGGTGCAGAGCGACGAGATTGCCAACCGCGGGCGTGACAACTCGCTGCTGCTCAACCTGCCGCCGCTCGGCACAATCTGGCTGGTGCGGGAGGGGGAATGATCTCCCTGACGGCCGGCTCCGCGAGCCCGCTCGGCGCAGAAGTGCAGAGCGGGGGCGTCAACTTTAGCCTCTTCTCAGCCCATGCTGAGCGCGTGGAGCTGTGCCTGTTCGACGCCGAAGGCAATGAGCAGCGCGTCGATCTCCCGGCGCGCACGGGCGATATCTGGCACGGTTTTCTTCCCGGCGCGAAAGCGGGCCAGCGCTACGGTTATCGCGTGCATGGCCCGTGGCAACCGGCGCAGGGGCACCGCTTTAACCCGGCGAAACTGCTGCTCGATCCCTGCGCGCGGCGCGTGGAGGGCGAGGCGGTAGATAGCCCGCTGTTCCACGCCGGTTTTGACCAACCCGATCCCCACGACAGCGCGCCGCTCGGCTTACGCAGCGTGGTGGTCAACGACGCGTTTGACTGGGAAGAGGATAAAGCGCCGCGCACGCCGTGGGGCAATAGCGTCATTTATGAAGCCCATGTCAAAGGGCTGACCTGGCTGCACCCGGACATTCCGCACGAGATCCGCGGCACCTATAAAGCGCTCGCGCATCCGGTGATGATCGCCTGGTTTAAACAGCTGGGCATCACCGCCCTCGAACTGCTGCCCATCGCCCATTTTGCTCACGAGCAGCGCCTGCAACGCCTCGGGCTGAGTAACTACTGGGGCTACAACCCGCTGGCGCTTTTTGCGCTGCATCCGGCTTACGCCCACGATCCTGAGCAGGAGATTAACGAGTTCCGCGCGGCGGTGAAAGCGCTGCACGAAGCGGGCATCGAAGTGATCCTCGATATTGTGCTTAACCACAGCGCTGAGACGGACCTTGCCGGCCCGACCTTCAGCCAGCGCGGAATCGACAACCGTAGCTACTATTGGATCAGCGAAGATGGCGATTACCACAACTGGACCGGCTGCGGTAACACCCTCAATTTAAGCCAGCCTGGGGTGGTGGAGTATGCCCACGCCTGCCTGCGCTACTGGGTCGAGACGTTTCACATTGACGGCTTCCGCTTTGATCTTGCCCCGGTAATGGGGCGCACACCGGAATTTAACCCGCAGGCACCGCTGTTTGCGGCGATTCAAAACGATCCGTTGCTGCGCGATTTGAAGCTGATTGCTGAGCCGTGGGACATCGGTGAAGGCGGCTATCAGGTGGGCAATTTCCCCGCACCTTTTGCCGAGTGGAATGACCATTTCCGCGACGCCGCGCGCCGCTTCTGGCTGACGGAGTCACTGCCAATGGGCGCGTTTGCCGGGCGCTTTGCCGCCTCCAGCGATCTCTTTAAACGCAACGGACGCCTGCCGTCGGCGACGGTCAATCTGGTGACGGCCCATGACGGTTTTACGCTGCGTGACTGCGTCAGCTTTAACCACAAGCACAACCAGGCCAACGGGGAAGATAACCGCGACGGCACTAACGATAACCACAGTTTCAACCACGGTGTTGAAGGGCTGGATGCCAGCGCCGATGTGATGGCGCGTCGGCGCGCAAGTCAGCATGCGCTGCTGGCGACGCTGCTGCTGTCGCAGGGGACACCGATGCTGCTGGCGGGCGACGAGATGGGCCACAGCCAGCATGGGAACAATAACGCCTACTGCCAGGATAACGCGCTGACCTGGCTCGACTGGCGCCAGGCGGATCGCGGGTTAATCGACTTTACTGCTGCGCTTATTAAAGCGCGGTCGCACATCGCCGCGCTGACGGACGATGCGTGGTGGGAAGAGGGTGACGGCAACGTCGCCTGGCTTAATCAGCATGGGCGGCCATTAACGCCGCAGGAGTGGCAGGAGGGGGCGCCTCGCCTGCAAATCCTGTTATCGAATAACTACTTACTTGTGATGAACGCCACCTCTGAATTGGCGGAAATAGCGTTACCGACCGGCGACTGGCATGCCCTGTCGCCCTTTGCCGGAGAAGAGAATCCGGTGGTGATAACTGTCTGGCAGGCACCACAGCACGGCGTGTGCCTCTTTCAGCGGTCAGATAAACGGAGTCAGTCATGGTGAGATTAGATAAGAACGACCCTACAATGTTGGCGCGCCAGCTGCCGTTAAAATCCGTCGCCCTGATTCTGGCGGGTGGACGTGGCACACGCCTGAAAGATTTAACCAAAAAACGCGCCAAGCCCGCCGTCCACTTCGGCGGCAAATTCCGCATCATCGACTTTGCGCTCTCCAACTGCATCAACTCAGGCATCCGCCGCATCGGCGTTATCACCCAGTATCAGTCCCACACGCTGATTCAGCACATCCAGCGCGGCTGGTCTTTTTTCAATAACGAGATGAACGAGTTTGTCGATCTGCTGCCTGCCCAGCAGCGCGTTCATGGCGAAAACTGGTATCGCGGCACCGCCGATGCGGTCACGCAGAACCTCGATATTATTCGCCGCTACGGCGCGGAGTACATCGTCATCCTCGCCGGTGACCATATCTATAAACAGGACTACTCGCGCATGCTGCTCGACCACGTTGAGAAGGGCGCGCAGTGTACGGTGGCCTGTTTACCGGTGCCGGTGCATGAAGCCACCGCGTTCGGCGTGATGGCGGTCGATGAGAACGACAAAGTGATCGACTTCGTCGAGAAACCGTCCAATCCGCCGAGCATGCCGGGCGATGAGACCCGCGCGCTCGCCAGTATGGGCATCTATATTTTTGACGCCGAGTACCTCTACGATCTGCTGGAAGCGGACGATAAAAACGAAAATTCCAGCCACGATTTCGGTAAAGATATTATTCCGCAAATCGTCAAATCCGGTATGGCGTTTGCCCATCCTTTCCCCTTGTCCTGCGTGCAATCCGACCCGAATTCCGAGCCTTACTGGCGCGACGTCGGCACGCTGGAAGCCTACTGGAAAACCAACCTGGATCTGGCCTCGGTCATGCCCGAACTGGACATGTACGATCAAAACTGGCCTATCCGTACCTATAATCAATCATTGCCGCCGGCGAAATTCGTGCAGGACAGATCCGGCAGCCATGGCATGACGTTGAACTCGCTGGTTTCCGGCGGCTGCGTTATTTCAGGATCGGTTGTTGTGCAGTCGGTGCTTTTCTCCCGCGTACGCATCAACTCATTTTGCAATATCGACTCGGCGGTTCTGCTGCCGGATGTCTGGGTCGGGCGCTCTTGCCGCCTGCGCCGCTGCATTATCGACAGAGCCTGCGAGATACCGGAAGGCACGGTGATTGGCGAAAACGCAGAAGAAGACGCACGACGCTTCTACCGATCGGAAGAGGGCATTGTGCTGGTTACGCGCGAAATGCTGCGCAAATTACAAGGTTGAAAGCACCACTTACATCCTTGCGCGGAAGGGGTCCGCGTGCTGTTTTTCCGTGAACGGCAACGCGAGCCGAACGGTTTTGACAGGAGCGATAATGCAGGTTTTACATGTATGTTCTGAGATGTTTCCGTTGCTGAAGACCGGTGGTCTGGCGGACGTGATTGGCGCGCTGCCCGCGGCACAAATTGCCGATGGGGTAGATACGCGCGTTCTGCTGCCTGCGTTCCCGGATATTCGCCGTGGTGTAACCGACGCAAAAGTGATCTCCCGCCGCGATACCTTCGCCGGCAAGATCTCTCTGCTCTTCGGCCACTTCAACGGGGTGGGGATCTACATGATCGATGCGCCGCACCTCTATGAGCGCCCCGGCAGCCCTTACCATGACACCAACCTGTTTGCCTATACCGATAACGTGCTGCGTTTTGCGCTGCTCGGCTGGGTCGGCAGTGAAATGGCCTGTGGCCTCGATCCCTTCTGGCGGCCGGACATCGTGCATGCGCACGACTGGCACGCCGGTCTGACGCCAGCCTATATGTCGCTGAAAGATCACTCGGCAAAATCGGTGTTTACCGTGCATAACCTTGCCTACCAGGGCATGTTTTATGCGCAGCATATGGATGACATCGATCTGCCATGGTCCTTCTTTAACATGCACGGGCTGGAGTTCAACGGCCAGATCTCCTTCCTGAAAGCGGGGCTCTACTACGCGGATCACATCACCGCCGTCAGCCCGACCTACGCGCGGGAGATCACCGAACCGCAATATGCGTATGGTATGGAAGGGTTACTGCGCCAGCGCCAGAAAGAGGGCCGCCTGAGCGGTATTCTCAACGGCGTTGACGAGAAGATTTGGGACCCGGCCACCGACCTGCTGCTCGGCGCGCGCTACACGCGTGACACGCTGGAGGAGAAGGCGGAGAACAAACGCCAGTTGCAGATCGCCATGGGACTGAAGGTGAACGACAAAGTGCCGCTGTTTGCGGTGGTGAGCCGTTTAACCAGCCAGAAAGGGCTCGATCTGGTGCTGGAAGCGCTGCCCGGCTTGCTGGAGCAGGGCGGTCAGTTAGCGCTGCTCGGCGCGGGCGATCCAGTGTTGCAAGAGGGTTTCCTCGCCGCAGCGGCAGAGCACCCCGGCCAGGTGGGCGTGCAGATTGGCTACCACGAAGCCTTTTCGCACCGCATTATGGGCGGCGCGGATGTGATTCTGGTGCCGAGCCGCTTTGAGCCGTGCGGGTTAACGCAGCTCTATGGTCTGAAATATGGCACCCTGCCGCTGGTACGACGCACCGGCGGGTTAGCCGATACTGTCTCTGACAGCTCGCTGGAGAACCTCGCCGACGGCGTGGCCAGCGGGTTTGTTTTTGAGGACAGCAACGCATTAGCGTTGCTTCGCGCGATTCGTCGTGCTTTCGTATTGTGGTCCCGTCCTTCGCTGTGGCGTTTTGTTCAGCGCCAGGCAATGGCAATGGATTTTAGCTGGCAGGTCGCAGCGCAGTCATACCGCGATCTTTACACTCGGTTGAAATAGTTTTCCAGGAATCACGCATATGAATGCTCCGTTTACCTATGCTTCACCGACACTAAGTGTCGAGGCATTGAAACACTCGATTGCCTATAAACTGATGTTCACGATCGGTAAAGATCCGGTTATCGCTAACAAACATGAGTGGCTGAACGCCACGCTGTTTGCCGTTCGCGATCGGCTGGTGGAGCGCTGGCTGCGTTCCACCCGCGCGCAGCTCTCGCAGGAGGTGCGCCAGGTCTACTACCTGTCCATGGAGTTCCTGATTGGCCGTACGCTCTCCAACGCGCTGCTCTCGCTCGGAATTTATGAGGATGTGAAAAACGCGCTGGATGAGATGGGCCTCGACCTTGAAGAGCTGATCGACGAAGAGAACGATCCCGGCTTAGGTAACGGCGGCCTCGGGCGGCTGGCAGCCTGCTTCCTCGATTCGCTGGCGACCCTCGGGCTGCCGGGGCGCGGCTACGGCATTCGCTATGATTACGGCATGTTCAAACAGAACATCGTCGAGGGGCGTCAGAAAGAGTCCCCCGATTACTGGCTGGAGTATGGCAACCCGTGGGAGTTCAAACGCCACAACACGCGCTACAAAGTGCGGTTTGGCGGGCGTATTCAGCAGGAGGGGAGAAAGAGCCGCTGGGTTGAAACCGAAGAGATCCTCGCGGTGGCCTACGACCAGATTATCCCCGGCTATGACACAGACGCGACCAATACGCTGCGTTTGTGGAACGCGCAGGCCAGTAGCGCGATTAACCTCGGTAAATTCAACCAGGGCGACTACTTCGCGGCGGTGGAGGATAAGAACCACTCCGAGAACGTCTCCCGCGTGCTCTACCCGGATGACTCGACTTACTCCGGGCGCGAGCTGCGTCTGCGCCAGGAGTACTTCCTGGTCTCGGCGACGGTGCAGGATATTCTGCATCGCCACTTCCAGCTGCATCAGACCTACAGCAATCTGGCGGACAAAATCGCCATTCACCTCAACGACACCCACCCGGTGTTGTCGATCCCGGAACTGATGCGTCTGCTGATTGACGAGCATAAGTTCGACTGGGACGAGGCGTTTGAAGTGACCTGCCAGGTCTTCTCCTACACCAACCATACGTTGATGAGCGAAGCGCTGGAGACGTGGCCGGTTGAGATGCTCGGCAAAATTCTGCCGCGCCATCTGCAAATCATTTTCGAAATTAACGACTACTTCCTGAAGACATTGCAGGAGCAGCACCCGAACGATATCGAGCTGCTGAGCCGCACGTCGATCATTGATGAGTCAAGCGGTCGCCGTGTGCGTATGGCGTGGCTGGCAGTGGTTGTGAGCCATAAAGTGAATGGCGTGTCGGAGCTGCACTCTAACCTGATGGTGCAGTCGCTGTTTGCCGATTTCGCCGCCATCTTCCCGATGCGCTTCCTTAACGTCACCAACGGCGTGACGCCGCGCCGCTGGCTGGCGCTGGCTAACCCGTCGCTCTCTGAAGTGCTGGATGAGCATATCGGCCGCACCTGGCGTACCGATCTCAGCCAGTTGAGCGAGCTTGAGCAGCATATCGACTTCCCGACGGTGAACCAGGCGGTGCGCCATGCCAAGCTGGAGAACAAAAAGCGGCTGGCGACGGTGATCGCCCAGCAGCTTAATGTGGTGGTTAACCCGAAAGCGCTGTTCGATGTGCAGATCAAACGTATTCATGAGTACAAACGTCAGCTGATGAATGTGCTGCACGTCATCACCCGCTATAACCGGATCAAGGCCGATCCGACGGCGGAGTGGGTGCCGCGCGTCAATATCTTTGCCGGTAAAGCCGCTTCAGCCTACTACATGGCGAAGCATATTATTCACCTCATCAACGATGTCGCGCAGGTGATCAACAACGATCCCGATATCGGCGATAAGCTGAAAGTGGTCTTTATCCCCAACTACAGCGTCAGCCTTGCGCAGGTGATCATTCCGGCGGCGGATCTTTCCGAGCAGATCTCGCTGGCGGGTACCGAAGCGTCGGGCACCAGTAACATGAAGTTTGCCCTTAACGGCGCGTTGACTATCGGCACGCTGGATGGCGCGAATGTGGAGATGCTGGATCACGTCGGCGAGGAGAATATCTTTATCTTTGGTAACACCGCGGATGAGGTGGAAGAGCTGCGTCGTCAGGGCTACAAACCGCGCGAGTACTATGAAAAAGATGAAGAGCTGCACCAGGTGTTAACGCAGATCGCCACCGGTCTGTTTAACCCGCAGGATCCGGGACGCTACCGCGATCTGGTCGATTCGCTGATTAACTTTGGCGACCACTACCAGGTGCTGGCGGATTTCCGCAGCTATGTCGACTGTCAGGATAAAGTGGATGCGCTCTATCAGCATCCGGAAGAGTGGACCACTAAAGCGATGCGCAATATCGCCAACATGGGCTACTTCTCCTCTGACCGCACGATCCAGGAGTACGCGGAGCATATCTGGAACATCAAGCCGGTGCGGCTTTAGCTGAAACGGCGTAGTCGCCATCCGGCGGTGTGCTGAATGTGGCACCCCATGCCGGATGGCGCTGACGCTTATCCGGCCTACAACTTCCCGATCGACGAAGGTCTAAACCGCGATATCAAGCTGTAACTCTTCGAGGGTTTTCGCGCCGTCGATGGCGTTGGCACACAACAAGCTGGCGCGAGCGCAGGCATGGGCTAACTGAATGCTGTGCGCTAACGGCCACGCTTCGTGGCAACCGTATAAAAACCCGGCGCAAAAGGCATCTCCTGCTCCGACGCTGCCGACAATCTCCGCCTGGCTTAACATCCGCGACGGGATCCACGCTCCGGCTTCATCCGGTGTTTCACCCCACGCCCCTTCCGGGCAATGGATGACAACCCGCTGTTTAACCCCTGCCGCCAAAAGCTGCGCCGCCGCGCGGCCAATATTCTCAACGTGGGGCTTATCCTGCGCGGTACGCATCGCCAGCCCGCTGAACTCGCCCGCTTCTAACTCGTTGATCACCAGATAATCCAGGTGCGGCAGGCAGGGCAGCACCAGCGGTTTATAGCGCGGGTCGCCTTTGCGCGACACCAGATCGAGCGAGGTCTCAAACCCCTGCTCGCGCATCTGCGCCAGCAGCCGCGCGCTGCGCGTGCCGTACTCCTCATCAGCTTTATCAAGGCTGTCGAGCAGCAGCAGATAGCCGAGATGGAAAATCTTCATCTCGCCGTTAAGCATCTCAAAGGCGTCGATATCCAGCAGCCGGTTGGCACCGGGCGAGTGAAAAAAGGTGCGCTGACCGGAGGGATCGGTCATCACCTGCGACATCGAGGTGGGGGCGGAAGGGGTGCGCTGCACATGCTGGCGATTGACATGGTACTGATCGAGCATCGCCATAATGTAGTCGCCGTCGCCATCTTCGCCCACCAGCCCGACCGCCTGCAGCGGCAGGCCAACGTGCATTTTCGCCAGCGTCAGCAGCACATTAAGCGGCGCGCCGCCCGTCGAGCGTTCGCTCTGGACAATCTCCGCCAGCCAGCCGCGCTCCGGCCACTGGGCAATATGATGCACATGATCCACCAGCATATTGCCGGCGGCGATAACCCCGTGGCGGGCCATCAGCACTGCCCCGCGCTGCCGAAGATGCGCATCTGCCCGGCCACCGTATCGGCAATCGCCTCTTCAACACTGAGCAGCAGCTGGGCGAACTCATCATACAGCGGCTGGCGATCTGCCATACGCTGCTCAATGGCACCGAGCGCCGCCTGCGACATGCCGGTATAGAAATTGATTTTATGAATGCCAAGCGAAATGGCGCGACGAAAATCCTCATCGCTGATGCCCGAACCGCCATGCAGCACCAGCGGCAGGCCGGTCTGCTGGCGAATGGCGTCGAGGCGGGCGAAATCGAGCTTCGGTTCGCCCTTATATTTGCCGTGCGCATTACCGATGGCGACCGCCAGCGTGTCGATGCCGGTGCGATCGACAAACTCCCGCGCCAGCGCCGGATCGGTAAAGCAGGCTTCATCGGCGTGACCATACAGCGCGCCGCCCTCATCGCCGCCAACCGCGCCTAATTCCGCCTCTACCGAGACGCCCACGGCGTGGCACATCTTCACCACTTCCCGCGTCTGGCGAATATTCTCTTCATACTCCAGCGCGGAGCCGTCGAACATAACCGAACTGAAACCGAGGCGCAGGGCGCGCACTACCGACTCAAAATGCAGGCCGTGATCGAGGTTAAGCACCACCGGAATATCGCTGCGCGCGGCTTCAAACTTCACCGCTTCGACCAGCGACTCCAGCGAAACATACTTAAAGTGCACCTCGGCAATATTGATAATAAACGGCGAGCGCTCCCGCTTGGCGGCGGCGAACAGCGCGCGCAGAAAGTGGGAGTCGAGCACGTTAAATGCGCCTAAGGCGTAGTGGTGCTCGCGCGCGTGCGCCAGCCCTGCGGCGAGAGAGATCATGGGCATAACCGCCTCCTTTACCCTAAAAAGAGTGAGTACTCATTACAGAGCACCAGATGTGCCGGTTCATCCTCCAGCACGTCGCTAAAGCGGTTCGCCGGGTTGAGGAAGTGGTTGTCGTGCTGGTCATCGTTAACCGATGAAACCTCGCCGACCAGCACATCGCCAAACCCCGGCTCGCCCCAAAAGCTATGATAAAGCCCCGGTGTGACACAAATGCTTTCCCCTGGTGAGAGGCGCAGCTGGCTGCCCGCCGCGTGCGTGTGTCGGCAGCCATCGATGACCACGGTAACGTCGCTGCTGTCAGTCTGGTGCTGCGCATCCGCGTTCCACAGTTCAATAATTAAGTTTCCGCCGCCGCGATTAATGATGTCCTCGCGCTTGCGCCAGTGCAGATGCATTGGCGTTAGCTGCCCGTCGCGCACATGCATGATCTTCTCTGCATAGCACTTGGCAAAAGGCGCGCCGTCCGGCGAGCCGTTGCGCAGGGTAAAGAGCGTCAGCCCCTCGGCGTAGAAGTTGTCGCCGCCAAAGGCGGTGACATCCCACCCCAGCTTTAGCTCGAATACTTCTCGCCACGCCTCATGATCCAGCTCGCGCCACTGGGTCGGCGCAAAACTGGCAAAAGGCGGCAGATGTACGTCGTGCTTCGAGAAGAACTGCCGTGTGTGGCCGAGAATGTCATTAATGGCAGAGCGTTTCATCGTCTCTCCGTATCGCGCTTTCCCTCCCGTGCGGGGAGGGAGAGGGCTTATTTCACCGTCCAGCCTTTGTAGTTGGCGACGCTCTGCTTATCGATCAGCGTCACCGGGATCAGCACCGGCTCTTTCGGCGCGGGCTTGCCTTGCAGAATGTCGTAACCAATCTCCACCGCGCGCGCCGCCATCACCTGCGGATCCTGCGCCGGGGTGGCAACAAACAGCGAGTTCTTACGCTTCAGCGCCTCTTCACCATCCGGGCTGCCGTCGACACCAACGATAAAGAACTCGTTACGTTGTGCCTGTTTGGCTGCCAGATCGGCCCCGATCGCTGTCGGATCGTTAATTGCGAACACGCCGTCGATTTTCGGGTTGGCGGCCAGCAGGGAGGTCATCACTTCCAGCCCGCCTTCGCGGCTGCCTTTGGCGTTCTGGTTATCAGAGAGCACCTTGATATCCGGGTGACGTTTAAATTCGGTCTGGCACCCTTCGACACGGTTCTGTACTGCGGAAACCGGCGGCCCGTTGATGATCACCACATTGCCTTTGCCTTTCAGGCGATCGGTGATGTATTTACAGGCCATTTCACCCGCCTGGGTGTTATCGGAGGTGATTGTCGCATCGGCACCTTCTGCCGCCACGTCCACCGCCACCACTACAATGCCAGCTTCTTTCGCCCGCTTAACCGCCGGGCCGATGCCTTTTGAATCCGCGGCGTTGAGGATGATCATGTCGACCTTCGCCGCGATAAAGTTATCAATCTGGCCGACCTGCTGACCGAGGTCGTAGCCGCTGGAGACCAGCGTCACTTTGACCTTATCGCCCGCCAGCTTGCGCGCTTCCAGCTCCGCGCCTTTGGTGATCTGCACAAAGAAAGGGTTGGCGAGATCACCCACCGTAACGCCGATAGATTTCAGTTCTTTCGCCTGGACGAACGGCGTCGCGGCGAGCAGGGCCGTGGCGCAGAGCGCGGTGACAAGAGGTTTAAGACGCATGCTGTAATCCTCACTTATGTTGCTGTTTTGTAGGGTTTTATTATGCTGCCTGATGGTGTCGGGTACGGTATTTGTCAATCAGCACCGCTATGATGATCACCGCCCCTTTGATCACCAGTTGCCAGAAGTAGGAGACGCCCATTAGCGTCATGCCGTTGTTAAGGGTGGCGATGATTAACGCGCCGACCAGCGTGCCGGTGATGGTGCCGATACCGCCGACAAAACTGGTGCCGCCGAGAATGACCGCCGCAATCGCATCCAGCTCGTAGCCCATGCCAAGGTTGCCGTTGGCGCTGTAAAGGCGCGAGGCGCTCATCACCCCGCCAAGGCCGGAGAGCAGCCCGCTAATGCCGTAGACGAAGAGCAAAACCAGCCACACTTTGATGCCGGTAAGGCGCGCTGCCTGCATGTTGCCGCCGACCGCGTAGATATGAACGCCGAGCGTGGTGCGGCGCAGAATAAACCAGCACACCGCAATCACCGCCAGCGCGATCACCACCAGCCACGGCACCGGGCCGAGATAGTTATTGCCGATCCACTCAAAGCTGATATCGGAGTTGATTACCGTGGTGCCATCCGCCAGCAGATAGGCCGCGCCGCGCAGCGCCGTATAGGTGCCGAGCGTGACGATAAAGGGCGGTAGCCCGGCAAAGGCGACCAGCGCGCCGTTAAACAGACCGAGCAGCAGGCCGAGCATCAGCGCAGCGGGCACCGAGAGCATCGACAGCTCTGGCATCAGCGATACCACCATCGCCGCCACCGCCGTGGTGCCGAGGATCGAGCCAACCGAAAGGTCAATTCCGCCGGTCAGAATGATGAAGGTCATGCCTGCCGCCAGCACGATGTTGATCGACGCCTGGCGGGTAATATTGAGCAGGTTGCTTTCGGTAAAGAAGTTCGGCGCGATAAAGCCAAAAACCGCGACGATCAGGATGAGAATCGGCAGGATGCCGACGGTTTGCATCAGATCGCCCATCAGCACTTTTTTGGCGGAGGCGGATTTGGCCTCCTGCTGCGGCGTGGTGGCCGGGTGTGGTTTCATTTCAGTCATGGTGTACCGCCTGGTGATGGGTGTCGTTAACGCCGGTCGCCAGCGTCATAATCTCTTCCTGGGTGATAGCCTCGCCCTGCAACTCGCCGGCGATAGTGCCTTCGCGCATCACATAGACGCGGTCGCTCATGCCGACCACCTCCGGCAGTTCGCTGGAGATCATCAGGATCGCCACCCCTTCGCGCGCCATCTGGTTCATGATCCGGTAGATCTCGCTCTTCGCGCCGACATCAACGCCGCGCGTCGGCTCATCAAGGATCAGGATGCGTGGGCCAATTGCCACCCAGCGCGAGATAAGCAGTTTTTGCTGGTTGCCGCCGGACAAACCGCCCGCCCGCACCTGCGCGTGCGGCACGCGAATATTGAGTAATTTGATCGCGTCATCGGAGAGGGTTTGCGCCTTTTTGCGGTTCAGCATGCCCCACAACGCATCGCGCTCCAGCGTCGCCATGGTGATGTTCTCCTGCGCTGCCAGTTCAAGGAACAGCCCCTGCTCTTTGCGGTTCTCGGTCAAAAAGCCGATGCCAAGATCGATCGCCGCGCGCGGGGAGTGGATCACTACCGGTTCGCCATCGATCTCAATCATGCCGCCGGTCGCTTTGCGCACGCCGAAAATCAGCTGCGCCAGTTCGGATCGCCCGGCACCGACCAGCCCGGCAAGGCCGACAATTTCACCGGCGCGCACCTGCAGGCTGACCGGCTGGATCTTGCCGCCATCGGTGAGATGGTGAACGGTAAGACGCGGTTTGCCGGGGGTGATATCGCGCGCTTTATTAAACAGATCGCTGAGCGGTCGCCCGACCATCATGCGCACCAGTTCGGCGGCGTTGAGGTTGTCGCGCGTCAGGCTGCCCACATACTGGCCGTCGCGCAGCACGCTGACGCGATCCGAAAGTTCATACACTTCCGCCATACGGTGGCTGATATAGATAATTGCCATCCCCTCATCGCGCAGGCGCATGATCAGTTCAAACAGGCGGTGAGTTTCACGGGAGGAGAGGGCGGCGGTGGGTTCATCCATCACCAGAATACGGCTGTTGCGGTGCAGGGCGCGGGCGATCTCTACCTGCTGCTGCTCGGCGATGGTCAGCTTCATCACCCGGTCGGTGGCGCTGAAATTGGCACCAAGACGGTCAATCACCGCCTGCGCCTGTGCCGCCATAGTTTTGCGCTGCACCAGCCCGCCGCGTGCGATTTCGCTACCGAGAAAGATGTTCTCCGCCACCGTTAAGTTGGGCGCGAGCTGCATTTCCTGATAGATGAGGGTGATCCCGGCGGCAAGGGCGTCTTTTGGCCCGCGAATGGTGTGAGGCTTGCCGTCGATCAGGATCTCGCCGCTGGTGGCGCTGTAGGCCCCGGCGAGGATCTTCATCAGCGTGCTTTTGCCGGCACCGTTCTCTCCCATTAAGGCATGGATCTCGCCGGGCCAGACCGTCAGGTCCACCCCTTTGAGGGCGTAAAACTTGCCGAACACTTTGGCAATATTACGCATCTCCAGCACGGGCACATTAGGCATGACGAAGCTCCTGCGAGTGACGATTTACGCACTTCATCACACGTTGGTAAATGGAGAATGTCAGAAGCTGTTCATATTTGTCATAGTGGCGCCACGCCACTGTTGTGACCTCTCCCGGAGCCGCTATGCCCTATCGCGCCAACCCCTTTTTCACCAGCGCCCGCGGGCGACTGCTCTTTTTCAATGTGCTGGTGGTGGCGGTGACGTTAATGGTCTGCGCCGTAGCGGTGCTCGGCTTTCGCCATGCCAGCCAGTTGCAGGAGCAGGTGCAGCAGCAGACGCTGGATGATATGACCGCCAGCATGAACCTCGCGCGCGATACCGCCAGCGTCGCCACCGCTGCGGTACGCTTATCGCAGGTGGTTGGCGCGCAGGAGTACAAAGGGGAGGCGGAGCGGCTGAAAGCGACGCAAAGCGCGCTGCAACGCTCATTAACGCAGTTAGCAAACGCGCCGCTGGCGCGGCTCGAACCGCAGCTGGTGGCGCAGATCACCCGCCGCAGCCAGGCGTTACAGCAGAGCGTCACAGAGATGCTGGAGCGCGGGCAGCGCCGCCACCTTGAGCGCAACGCGCTGCTTAGCTCCCTCTACCAGAATCAGAGTTATTTACGCCATTTACAGACCATCGCCGCGCGCGACGGGCTGAACACCCCCGACCCGCGCCTGCTGAGTGAGATGGACAGATTGCTTCTCGCCGCCATTCAGACGCCGTCGCCGCGCGCCACGCTGGCGCAACTGGCGGAGATTGTCGGCCAGCTCCCGACGCGGGCGGGCGATCCGCTGCTCGATTTTATCCTGCCCGATTTTCAGGCTGAGCTTAACAAGCTGATGCCGCTTGCGGGCCAGCTGGAGGAGAGCGATCTGGCGATCACCTGGTCGATGTTTCATATCAAAGCGCTGGGCGCGCTGCTTAATAACGATATCAACCAGTATGTGGCGGAAGTGGCGCAGGCCTCTGAACAGCGCACCGCCCAGAGCCACCAGGAGATGCGCTCCATCAGCATCTTTATCAGCCTGTTTGCGCTACTGGCGCTGGCGATCACCGCCTGCGCCGGTTGGTATATCTACCGCAATCTGGGATCGAACCTGACCGCCATTTCACGCGCCATGTCGCGGCTGGCGCGCGGGGAATCGAATGTTTCGGTGCCTGCGCTGCAACGGCGCGACGAATTAGGCGAACTGGCGCGCGCCTTTAACGTCTTTGCCCGTAACACCGCCTCGCTGGAGCACACCTCCACGCTTTTGAAAGAGAAAAGCACGCAGCTGGAGACCACCTTTCATGCCATGCGCGACGGCTTTGCGCTGTTTGATAACCAGGGCTGCCTGGTGGTGTGGAACCCGCAATATCCGCTGCTGTTGGGCCTCGGCGAGGAGCCGCTGCGGCGCGGTCAGCACTACCACAGCCTGCTGCGCCAGGTGAGCGATCTTCCCGGCCATGTGCAGGAGAACCTGGCGCGCCCGCTGCCGTTAACCCAGGAGCTGCGGCTGGCGGATAACCGCACCATTGAGCTGCGCTTCAGCCCGGTGCCGGGGCGCGGGATGGTCAACGTGGTGCTGGATCGTACCGAGCGCAAAGGGCTGGAGGAGGCGCTGCTGCACAGCCAGAAGATGAAAGCGGTCGGCCAGCTTACCGGCGGGCTGGCGCACGATTTTAATAACCTGCTGGCGGTGATTATTGGCAGCCTGGAGCTGGCCGCAACCGACTCGCCGGACGCAGCGCGCATCTCACGCGCGCTGAAAGCCGCCGAGCGCGGTGCGCTGCTCACCCAGCGGCTGCTGGCCTTCTCACGCAAACAGTCGCTCCACCCGCACGCGGTAGAGATGCAGGCGCTGCTGGAGAATCTCGACGAGCTGCTGCGCCACTCGCTCCCCTCAACGCTGACCCTTGAGATTGAAGCGCAGCACGCCGCCTGGCCAGCGTGGATCGACGTCGGGCAACTGGAGAACGCCATCATCAACCTGGTGATGAACGCCCGTGATGCGATGGAGGGACAAACGGGCGTGATCAAAGTGCGCACCTGGAACCAGCGCGTTACCCGCACCGACGGGCGCAGGCAGGATATGGTGGCGCTGGAGGTGATCGACAGCGGCTGCGGCATGTCGCAGGAGGTCAAGGCGCGGGTGTTTGAACCCTTCTTCACCACTAAACAGACCGGCAGCGGCAGCGGGCTGGGCTTGTCGATGGTTTACGGCTTTGTGCGTCAGTCCGGCGGGCGGGTGGAGATTGAAAGCAACCCAGGGCAGGGCACCACGGTGCGTTTACAGCTACCGCGCGCCACCCTGCCAGCGGTGAGCAGCGCTGAACCGGCCAGCGATGCGCGCCATGTGCGCAGCGACACGCTGATTCTGGTGCTGGAGGATGAAGCCGACGTGCGCCAGACCCTGTGCGAGCAGCTTCACGAGCTGGGCTACCTGACGCTGGAGGCGGAAAACGGTGACGCGGCGCTACAGATGCTTGCGGCTTCCACCGAGATTGGCGCGCTGATCAGCGACTTAATGCTGCCGGGGCGCTTAAGCGGTGCGGAGGTGATTGCCGCCGCTCGCCAGCATGCACCAAACTTGCCGATGCTGCTGATCAGCGGTCAGGATCTGCGCCCTGCCCACAACCCGGCGCTGCCGGAGGTCGAACTGTTACGCAAGCCCTTCACCCGCGCGCAGCTGGCGCAGGCTCTGCAACGCATTGCGGTGTGAGGTGACGGCGCTCACAGGGTGATAAAAAGCTGGCTTGCCGGGACGCCTGTCGCCCGATAGATTATTTGCCTTAAGGATAGTGACTCCCTCACGGCTAAACCTGAAACCCACGCACTGGTAATTAACCTCTGCGCTGAGTTTCAGGTTTTTTTGTTTTTGTCGGTTATAAAAAAGGAAAAGGACGTAACAATGAAAAAAGGGGTAATCGCGTTTCTGCTGCTGATGAGTATCAGCGCACCGCAGGCGCAAGAGGCAAAAGTGACGCTTATTCACACCGGAGATACGCACGGGCGCGGGATGAGCGAATCGGGTATCGGCTACGGCAAAATGAGCGCCTATGTGAAAAAACTGCGCGAACAGGACGCCAACGTGCTGTTTGTTGACGTTGGCGATGCGGTAAGCGGCATGCCGGTGACCGATCTGACACAGGGGGAAAGCAACGTGCGCGCCATGAACACCATGGGTTACGACGCCTTTACGCCCGGCAATGCGGATTTTATTTTCGGCGGCCCGGAGCTGCTCTCGCTGCGGGATAAAGCCCGCTTCCCGTTTGTCTCTGCCAATATTTACCATCATGACAAGCTCGCCTTTCGCCCCTATGTGATGAAAAAGGTGGCGGGGCTCAATATCGCCATCATCGGCGTGTCGCCGCTCAATGCGATGGTGGCAACCACCGACAGCAAACTGGCCGGTTTTTCCGTCAGCGATCCGATTCAGGCGGTGCGCAACACGGTAGCGCAGGTGAAGAGGAAGAGCGATCTGATCATTGTGCTGGCGCATCTCGGGAAAACTGACCCGGCGGTGAATATCACGAAGCTGGCGGAAGCGGTGCCGGAGATCGATGTGTTGGTGGATGGTCACGACCATATTGCCGTGCAGTCCGGTAAGCAGATGGGCAGAACGGTGATGGTTAACGCCGGGCAGTATGGCGACTATCTCGGTCATCTCACCTTAAGCATTAAAGATAAAAAGATCGTCGCGTGGAGTGAAAAGCTGCTGGATGTGGCGAGCTTAACGGCGCTGAAAGCGGATAGCGAAACCGAATCCTGTATCGAGCAAGCGCGGGCTGCAAGCGCGGAGGTGCTTAATAACGTGGTGATGGCGCTCCCTTTTACCCTCAACGGCCAGCGTGAGCGGGTGCGCTCCGGGCAGACCAACCTCGGCAGCCTGCTGGCAGATGCCGAACGGGAGTATGCCAACGCCGATATCGCCTTTACCGTTGGCGCATTTCTGCGCGACAGCATTCCGGCCGGGCCCGTGACCTATGGCGACGTGCTGAATGCGCTGCCGTTTCGCCTGCCGCTGGTGACGCGGGAGATGAGCGGCGAGCAGATCAAAGCGTTCATTGAGCACAACTATGCGCAGCAGAACATTATTTCCGGGGCGTATGCTCACGTCAGCGGCCTGCGTTTCAGCGTTGATTTCACCCGACCCGCCGGGGATCGCATGACCTCGATTGAGGTCAACGGTCAGCCGCTGGCGCGGGATAAAATCTATCGCGTGGCGTGTAATGAGCAGGTGAGCGATTTTGGCATTCGCGACATCGCCATCCGCGATCGTTACGATGTGCCGATGGCGGAGCTGCTGACGGAGTATGTGAATAAGCACGCGCCGCTCATCTCACCCGCGCCGCGTGTGCAGTTTCTCCACCCGGCGGGGTAATTTTTAGCGCTTAGGCAGGGACGCGCAGCCCTAGCCGTTCGGGAACAATATCTTCCAGCATGGCGACCAGCTGCGGGTCCATAAAGGCGTAGTGATTCGGGATATTGAGCACATGCACCGGTTTATGCTGCACCAGACGGGTATAGTCGGTCAGCAGGCGCTCTTTGTGCTCCTCTTCCATGACGCAGATAACATCTGCCCAGGAGAGAATGGCGGGCGAAACGGTTTTTTTTGCCTGGCGTTGCATGCCGGCGGAGCGGGCATTGAGCCCAGGATAGCGGCGAAACAGCTGCTCAGCGGTGGGGCTGCGCCATTGGTTCCGGCTACAAATAAAAAGCACATTCATGCAAGTCGATACTCATCAAGCCGCGCTGAGCGCACTACGTCGTGTCATACGCGGGTATTAAGACCCGGTTGCGTTATTTTCTGGCAACCCTCTGGTGCGAGTCTGTCCGCTTCATCCTACAAACGACCACATACTGGCTGCTTTCCGCCCCTGCATCGCCGGGCGTTGCGGGACGCAATATAGCCACAATGGTCAGTCTAATCCAGCACAATCCGCAGGCCATCATAACCCGCTTCAGGCCCCGTCGGCAGCGGGTTTTTCATCATCCCTTGATCAAGGGCATATCTGATATGCGTTAGGATAAGTCGTGCAGCGTCTCACACCCGGTTTAAGGTCATTCTTACCCTATCAACACACTTCCACCAGGATGGTTCTTGGGATTGCTAACATGCGTTCGCCGCAGGTGAGGATCACATCGATTCCGCTCGGAAACGAGTGCGGGCGGTCGGTCAACTCATCGGTGATGCACTCCGGCAGCAGCGGGGCGATCATTCGCTCCTCCTGAATGCCGGGGCCGGTGAGCCGCAGCATCCGCCCGCCGCTGAGCGCGGGCAGTTGTAAAATCAGTGTCGCGCTGCTCTCTGCGTTTAATGGCTGACCCACGGGCAGGGCGCTGAGCTGTTGATGGTTAAGGGTGCTGTCGGCAATAGCAAAGAGCGACTGTTGCGGCGTCTCCAGCAGTGGTGCCTGGGTGTACAAGCGCAGGTTCTGGCGTAGCAGATCGTTATCCAGCGCGCTTGCGATCCACAGCGGCGTGTCGCTGTTTGCCAGTGTCAACAGAACGCTGGTGGTGGCTGCGTTGAGCGGCGGCCAGCTATGTTTCAGCTGCGGCAGGGCGACAATCACCCCCGGCTCGCTCATTGCTTTTAACAGGCGACGAAAGGCGTGCTGAGCGTCGTGAACCGCCGACGCGAAGGCGGGTTGTAGTGTCATGCATTCTCTCCGCGCACCGGAACAGAGGCCTCGACCCAGCCGGTGTGGCGCGTAGGGGTATCAACCTGCATTCAGTGCTCCATAGTAAATTCGATCATGTCGGCGCGATTCAGGCTGACGGAGTACTCCGTTGCGTTGATCTCACCGTCACGGTGGTTAAGGGTGCGCACGCAGAGCAGCGGCGCCATAGTGGGGATCTCCAGCCAGCGGCTCTCTTTCACCTGCGCACGGCGGGCGCTGATGCGCGTTTGCGTGCGCTTCAGCTCAAGACCGGCGCGATCGCGCAGAAAGTCATGCAGCGACCCGCTGTTAAACGCTTGCAGCAGCGGCCAGAGCTGGCGGTCAGCAAAGTAGTGATCGATAAGACAAAGTGCGACGCCGTTCACCCGGCGACGGGTGCGCAGATGAATGACGTTATCGCCTTCGGTAATGCCGAGCGCATCGGCGACATGACCGGAGGCCGGGCGCAATACCGCCAGCAGCCGTTCGCTGGTGGGATGGCTCCCCTGATCGAGCAGGTTCTGGCTAAAACGCGCCTGCGCATTAAGCGGGTAGTCAAACGGGCGCATCAACACCAACACGCCAACGCCCTGGCGGCGTTGCACCCAGCCCTTTTCGACCAACTGATCGATGGCGCGGCGCAGAGTGTGGCGGTTGACCTGAAAGCGCGCGGCCAGCTGCTGTTCGGCGGGCAGCCAGTCACCACAGTGATAGTGGGTACGCAGCTCCTGCTCCAGTTTGGCGGCGATCTCCTGGTAACGTGTTGGGAAGCTGGTCGGATGTCTGGATAAGTGGATAGTCATCATTCCCCCGCAGACTCAGTTAATGTGCCTCTATGGTGCCGGGGGAATGTTGCAGTTGGGTTATGTATTGATTGCGCCAGGATGAAAAAAGAAAAAGGAGCCACGATCGGCTCCCTGTTTTGGTGGTGTACCGGCGGTAAACTCCGCCGGCGAATCATCAATTCTTTTTAACAAATTCTGATTTCAGTTTCATTGGCCCGAAGCCATCGATTTTACAATCGATATTATGGTCGCCTTCCACCAGGCGAATATTCTTCACTTTAGTGCCGATCTTCAACATTGAAGAACTGCCTTTTACTTTCAAGTCTTTAATTACGGTCACGCTGTCGCCGTCGGCTAACAGATTACCATTTGCGTCTTTGACGATTAATTCATCGCTCACCGACGCGGGTTCGGCATCGTTCCACTCGTGGGCGCATTCCGGGCAAACGAACATGCCATTATCTTCATAGGTGTATTCGGAATTACATTTTGGGCAGTGGGGAAGTTGCATAGGGGTTACCTCAAACAAGAGCAGAGAGAGCCGGATGTTTACCGGCACAAAAGGCGCAGTGCCTGAAAGCGCGCGATTATACAGCAAAACCGTACAATTGCCGTTGTTATTATTTCTTTAATCCCGGAGATAAAAAAACAACGCCCGCGACACCACCTGTCATTCGCTTAAGCGATGCTTATCTCATCACATCATTGAGAAAGTACTTATGTGTGATAATTAGATTATTTGCTGGTTGAAATTGCCAGCATTTACTAATTCAGATATGGTGACAGTTAGCAACCGGTGTTATTTGTAACCAGGCTGTCACACCTGTTAAATGCGCCATTCCCGGCGAATAATTACCTCTCAGATCGGGTGGGTAAATCTATGATGATATATCCTGGCTATTCATAAAAATGCGCTAAGCTCTAACCCTTTGGTTTTTAAAGACCAGAGTACTATTGCTGTCCCTTTTTACGGGAAAGTTTTTATTTTCCCGAATGCCATCAGGTGTTTATCTTTTCGAAGATATTTTCTACACGTAATTATAAAAGCCGAAACTTCACTAATAAAACTCAACGGCTAAATAAAACAAAGAAAATTTGCGTTAAGGAAAGACTTTTGACATGCACACACAAACAATATTTGAATTAAGTCAGGAAGCAGAACGGCTGTTACAACTCTCTTTGCACAACCTGCTGGCGCTGAAAAAAATGCCGGCGGCGGCGCTTGATGAGACAAATATCAGCGGCGCGGCGCAAAATAAAAATGTGTTACCCCTGCACTTCAGCGCCCGCGGCGTTGAGGCGCAAGAGGCGACCTTACAGAACGAACTGCGCAAAATCACCCGGCTGGAGATGGTGCTGGCGATCGTCGGTACCATGAAAGCGGGCAAGTCGACCACCATCAACGCGATTGTCGGCACGGAAGTGTTGCCGAACCGCAACCGCCCGATGACGGCCTTGCCAACGCTGATCCGCCACACCCCCGGTCAGAAAGAGCCAGTGCTCCATTTCTCTCACGTCGGCCCGATTGATGCGCTTGCGCAGCAGTTGCAGACGCGGCTGTTCAATTACGATCGCGACAAGCTGGCGCAGAAGATTGAGATCGATCGCGATATGGACTCGCTGCTGGCGCGCATTGCGCAGGGCGATGCCTTTGATAAGCACTATCTCGGCGCGCAGCCGATCTTCCACTGCCTGAAAAGCCTCAACGATCTTGTACGTCTGTCGAAAGCGCTGGGCGTCGATTTTCCCTTCTCGGCCTACGCGGCGATTGAACATATTCCGGTTATCGAAGTGGAGTTTGTTCACCTGGCGGGGCTGGAGAGCAACCTTGGTCAACTGACCCTGCTCGACACGCCCGGGCCGAACGAAGCCGGGCAGCCCCATTTACAGAAGATGCTCAGCGAACAGCTGGCGCGCGCCTCGGCGGTGCTGGCGGTGATGGATTACACCCAGCTGAAATCGATCTCCGATGAAGAGGTGCGCCAGGCGATCTCGGCCGTTGGCCGCTCGGTTCCGCTCTACGCGCTGGTGAATAAGTTCGATCAAAAAGATCGTAACAGCGACGATGAGCACCAGGTTCGCGCGCTTATCTCCGGCACCTTAATGAAAGGCAATATCACACCGACGCAGATCTACCCGGTCTCCTCAATGTGGGGCTATCTGGCGAACCGCGCCCGTCATGAGTTGCAGAAAAAGGGGCGCTTGCCCGATCCAAACGATCAGCCCTGGGTGCAGGACTTTGCCGAAGCGGCGCTCGGTCGGCGCTGGCGCATGGCGGATCTGGATGATACTGAACATATTCGTCACGCCGCCGATCTGCTGTGGCAGGATTCGCTGTTTGAGCTGCCGATCCGCAACTTGCTGCACGCGGCCCATGCCAACGCTTCCCTTTATGCGCTGCGATCCGCCTCGCATAAACTCCTCAACTACACCCAGAGCGCACGGGAGTATCTCGATTTCCGCTATCAGGGGTTGACCGTCGCCTATGAGCAACTGGAGCAGAATATCGCCCGGCTGGAAGAGGATATGACCCTGCTGCGCACCAGCCAGGCGCGGGTACGTGATGAGGTCGATCATGAAGTGGAAGAGGCACTGGCGGCGGCAGAGATCTTTATCAACGGTCAGCAGTTTGAAATTGTCGAAGCGATCGACGCCTGGTTCCATGATGGGCAACTGATGGCGATGGCCAGCGAGAGCCAGGCCGATTTACGCCTTGATGAACGTTTAAGCCCAGGCCAACTGGTGCTGGAAGATGAAGGCCAGGCGCAGATCGCCCTGAGCAAAATGCGCTCCGCCTGCGAGACAATCCTTCTGGCGGCGCAGGAGCGCATAAGCCGTGAACTGGCGCTGCGTTTTGATGAGCTGGAGAACACGCTGACGCGCTCGCTGAACGATGCCATGCGCCCGATCGAAACGCGCATCAAAGCGGAGCTGAGCCATGCCGGTTTTCGCGCCCGCATCTCTTTTCCCGCGTTTCAGCCGAGCACGCTCAACTTTAATGCCCGCACGCTGTTTAACAATGTCATCTCGCCGGAAGAGACCAGCGCCGCGCAGGCCAGCCGCATTGGCGGCGTGCGTGAAACGGTCTCGCGCTGGCTCAATAACCCCAACTGGGGCTGGGACGACTATGTGGCGACGCGCACCCGGTATGTGATCGACCTCGGCACGCTGCATAAGAAGCTGACCGCCCATGTGGCGCACTTCTGCGAGCAGATCCGCAAAGCGCTAAGCGCGCAGGTTGATGTCTCTGTCACCGCCGGGATGGCGACCTTTTTTGCCGAGTTCTCCCAGAGTCTCTCCGGGCTGCAGGAGAGCCTGCGCGAGAGCATGGCGATCCGCCAGCAGAATGAATCCTCGGTCAGCGCGCTGCGTCGCCATTTGCTGCACTGTATCAGGACGGCGCACTGGATCCATGAGGATGCGCGGCTGTTACGTGATGATATCCAGACGCTCTTCGCGGCGGAGCAACCATGAAAAATCGACTGCTCGACGGCCCCGGCAGGGTGCTGGAATCTATTCATCCGAAATTTATTGTCGATCTGGTGCAGGGCATCGACGCGCCGCGTCAGACGACGATCGCGCCACAGCAGCAGCTTTTCCGTGAGCGGCTGGCGCAGGAGATCATGACCCAGACGCAGCTGCGCCCGTGGGCGATCTCCGGCAAGCTTGAGGATAACGACGCCCTGCGGCTCGGGCTGGCAGAGAAGCTGGCGAGCATGCTCGACCCCGGTTATCTGGCGCTGACGCGCATTACGCAACGGCTGAAGGCGATACAGCACGCCGAGCGGCGTCCCGGCAGCGTTACGCCCGGCGCGCAGCAGCAGTACGACGTGTTGCTGGAGCACTTTAGCCAGCGCGCGGCATTTAAGGAGAAAGCGCTGACGCAGCGCGGGCTGGCGGTGCAGGCCGGTCATCACAGTGAACAAGTTTTTACCCACTGGCGCGCGGGAAGCTACAACGGCTGGTCGATGGCCGGACGCTGCTACGTCGCGCTGGAGGAGCTGCGCTGGGGGGCGTTTGGCGATGCCTGTCGGCTGGCGAATGAGGATGTGGCGACGATGCTGAAAGATAACCTGCGGGTGATGGCGGCAGAGTTTCTGGCACAGGGCATTGATGCGTCGCAGGGGACGCGCCACTTCTATCATCAATGGCTCGCCGCGCCGTCCACGCCGGGGGTGATGGAGTATAAAGATCTGCTGGGCTGGCTCGGGGACTGGTGTGATGCAGAGCGCCACCCGATTTGCTGGTCGGTGACGCAGAGCTGGCAACCCGTCGCGTTGGGGATGCCGAGGCTCTGCTCGGCAGCCCGTCTGGCAACGGCAATGGTCGATGAGGTTTTCGACGACCTTTAGTGGCTCGTCGACTCGGTTCGCGCCGCCATCTCTTCCGGCGTCGGCACCTTGCCGAAGCGTCGTGCGTAGAGCGCGGTGATAATCGGCACCAGGATGGCGGTGACAATCACGCTCGCGGCGACCAGTGCGGTCGCTGATGCAGCAACCGGTTCAAAGGCCGGGTTAATCTGGGCGATGATCACCGGGTTAGCCACCGCCGCACCCGCTGCGGAAGAGGCCGCCACGCCCGCGGTACCATTCCCGCCGCCAATCAGTCGGTCCGCCATAATCAGCGGAATACCGGTGATGATAATTACCGCCACGCCAAGGAAAATCCCCAGCAGACCGGTCTCCATAATCACTTTCAGGTTGATGGTGTTACCCAGCGCGAAGCCGAAGAAGGGGATCAGCACCGGCGTCGCTTTACTGAAGAAAGCGCGCAGATCGTGGTCGAGGTTGCCGAGGGCAAAGCCGATCAGGAACGGTAGCACCGCGCCGACAAAGTGGTGCGGTTCAAACGAGGCGAGGCCAGCGGAACCGAGGATCACCATGGTCATCAGCGGGCCGGACTCCAGCGACATCAAGACAAATGCCCCCGACTCCTCTTTACTGCCGTACTGGTTCATCAGGCTGGCATAGAGCCCGCCGTTGGTCATATCCATCGCTGAGACAATCGCCAGCACCGACAGCCCGGCGAAGAAGCCGGTCTGAATGCCGGTATCGGGAATAAAGGAAGCGGCAATCATCGCCACCAGCCAGGCGACGGCAATTTTTGTCAGCACCAGCGTGCCTGATTTGCGCAGCACCGTGCCGGTCGCGCGAAGATCAATCGAGGCGCCAATACAGAAAAACCACACTGCCAGAATCGGCACCGTTCCGCTAATCATGCCTTTAGTGAAGGAGCCAAAATAGGCACCGGTATCGGGCGCCAGGGTATTCAGAATGGCGCCTAACAAGAGCGGAACTAACATCATCCCGCCAGGAATACGTTCAATGGTGGCCTTAATTTTCATACACAATCCTCACGACTCGTCATTCAGATGAACGAGAAAGCTAAAAAATGAATCATTCGATGTTTCAGAGATTTAAAGCATTCAGAAGCCAGCGCATTGACGATGGGCGGCGGCAGAGCGGCCTGAACAGACTCATCAATACCGATGAGTTAGCCCTTAACGCTGCTATTAGTGGGGCTATCATGAGGCGATTGGAATATCTATTCAATAAGAATGAAACATCGTTTTAGTTACATCGATCACAGAATTCGCGTAAACATTTATCGATGTTTCTTTATTTATTTTCGATGTAAATGGCTTGTAAAAAGGTGGGTCGAAAGCCGATCGCGCTTTTTTGAAATGAGGCAAAAAGTGAGGTAAAAACGGTGGTTGATGATTACCGGTTACAACTATGTGAATTTGATCACATTTATAAACCCTGATAGGGTAATTCGCTCATTCACTGCCCAACAGGCGTCAACAGGTTCGGTTGTACAGGCTTTGAACAGTTAGTGTAAGTAAACCTGCTACGCTTGAAAGAATGGCCGCAAGGCCGATAAAAAACGCCTGCCATGGATGGGTAAACGGGCGATACAGGGCGAGAGTCTTAAGAGGAAAACAGAGATGTTAAAAAGGAAAAAAATCAAACCGATAACGCTACGCGACGTCACGATTATTGACGACGCGAAACTGCGTAAAGCCATCACCGCCGCGTCGTTAGGTAACGCGATGGAGTGGTTCGATTTCGGTGTTTATGGCTTTGTGGCCTACGCACTTGGCAAAGTGTTCTTCCCCGATGCAGACCCCAGCGTGCAGATGATAGCCGCGCTCGGGACCTTCTCCGTTCCATTCCTGATTCGTCCACTTGGCGGCCTCTTCTTCGGCATGCTGGGGGATAAATATGGACGGCAAAAAATCCTCGCGATCACGATAGTGATCATGTCCGTCAGTACCTTTGCTATCGGGCTTATACCTTCGTATGAGTCGATCGGTATCTGGGCACCGATTCTGCTGCTGTTATGTAAGATGGCGCAGGGCTTCTCCGTCGGCGGCGAGTATACCGGCGCGTCGATCTTCGTGGCCGAATACTCCCCGGACCGTAAACGCGGCTTTATGGGCAGTTGGCTGGACTTCGGCTCTATCGCCGGGTTTGTCCTCGGCGCGGGCGTGGTGGTGTTGCTGTCGACGATTGTTGGCGAGCAGAACTTCCTCGACTGGGGCTGGCGTATTCCGTTCTTCCTGGCGCTGCCGCTGGGCCTGATTGGCCTCTACCTGCGTCATGCGCTGGAAGAGACCCCGGCGTTCCAGCAGCATGTCGATAAGCTCGAGCAGGGCGACCGCGAAGGGCTGCAGGAAGGGCCGCGCGTCTCCTTTAAAGAGATTGCCAGCAAACACTGGCGCAGCCTGCTGACCTGTATTGGTCTGGTGATCTCCACCAACGTCACCTACTACATGCTGCTGACCTATATGCCGAGCTACCTGTCGCATAACCTGCACTACTCGGAAGATCATGGGGTGCTGATTATCATCGCCATTATGATCGGTATGCTGTTTGTGCAGCCGGTGATGGGGCTGTTGAGTGACCGCTTCGGCCGCCGTCCGTTTGTGCTGATTGGTAGTATCGCGCTGCTGGCGCTGGCGATTCCGACATTCAGCATGATCAACAGCGGCGTGATGGGGATGATTTTCGCCGGCCTGCTGCTGCTGGCGGTGATCCTTAACTGCTTCACCGGCGTAATGGCTTCCACATTGCCAGCGATGTTCCCGACGCATATCCGTTACAGCGCGCTCGCCAGCGCCTTTAACATCTCCATCCTGATTGCAGGCCTGACGCCAACGCTGACCGCCTGGCTGGTGGAGAGCTCGAATAATCTGATGATGCCAGCGTACTACCTGATGGTGATCGCGGTGGTTGGCCTGATTACCGGCCTGACGATGAAAGAGACGGCGAACCTGCCGCTGAAAGGGGCAACCCCGGCAGCGTCGGATATGCAGGAAGCGCGTGAAATTCTGCAAGAACATCACGACAACATCGAACAGAAAATCGAAGATCTGGATGAAGAGATTGCCCAGCTGCAGGAGAAACGCTCCCGCCTGGTGCAGCAGCATCCGAAGATTGACGAGTAACTAAATAAAACCCGGAAGGCGCTGCCCTCCGGGTTTTTTTAACACCCTGCCGCAATATAATCCCCGTTGGCACTCACCGGGATCACCGTTAAAAACAGCACCAGCGCAAAGAGCATCAGCGCCACGCCACCCGCGATTTTAAGCCCCGGAACCAGCCAGCGTAAGCGACCTGACTCCCTGCCAAACAAGGCTGCCGTGCGGTTACGCGCATAACGCACCGCCAGCGACAGCCCCATGATCGAGAGCGCTGTGCCGAAAGCCATGGTCATCACCGCCGCCATTCCCCACGTGACAATGCCGAGCGCATTCGAGAAGAGCAAAATCATAATGGCTCCGCTGCACGGCCGCGCGCCAATCGCCAGAATCACGCCCAGCCGGGTTTTCCAGTCGCCCTGCGTCGACACGCCAACGCCGTGATGACCGCAGCCGCACTGCGCGTCGTGAATATGCGTCAGGGAGCGGATGCGCAGCGCGCGCGGTCGCAGGCTCTTCACCGCGCGCCAGATGACATAGGCCCCGAAGCCGCCAATCAGCACCGCGCTGATCTTCTCGACATACCAGCGGCTTTCGCTGAGATCCCCCGAGGCGAGGTTAAACCCAACCGCCAGGATAAAGACAAACAGGATCGCGCTGACGCCCTGCATCAGGCTGCCGAGCAGCGGAACCATGCGCGCGGCGCTCTCGCTCTCTTTATTGGTGCTGAGATAGGTGGCGACAATAAATTTGCCGTGCCCCGGCCCGATAGCGTGCAGCACGCCGTAGAAGAACGCCCCGGTCAGCAGCCACAGCCCGCCACTGTACTGATGATTATTGAGTTGCAGCAGATACATCACCAGGTAGCGATGAAGGGTAATTTGCGCCGCCAGGCACCACTGCAAAAAGGCGCCCCAGTGCGTGTACAGGGCGAAAGCGGCGACCAGCCCTGCCGCCAGCAGCGTAAGCGCCGCCGGCAGGCGCCAGTCGCGGGTGAGAAGTTGCGTCGTCATAGGCGTTCAGCCATTAAGAAGGGATAGCCCGCAGTATAGGTGTCGTTAGGTGCGGGCTCCAGTCTGGGATCAGGGATTGAGCTGCCGTTTGTGCCAGCGCCCGAGCAGCAGCACGGTGGTCAGCGCGCCGAGCAGGGCGCAGAGCATATCCGACTGGGTATCCCACGGATCGCCCTGCGTACCGAGGAAGTCATCCGCCCCCTGGCCCATTGCCAGCGCTGCCCACCACTCAATCAATTCATAGGTGGCGCTGATGGCTAACGCAATACAGCAGACGATAAAGTCGAGCATCTTGCCACCGCGCACGTACTGCCCGTGCAGTAAAATCTCCCGCGCCGCCAGCGCCGGAACCAGCCCCTGAAAGAAGTGGCCAAGTTTGTCGTATGGGTTGCGGCTAAGGTTGAACAGGTGCTGCACATCAAAGCCGATCGGCACTTTGGCATAGGTGTACATCCCGCCAACCATCAGGATGATGGCGTGGAAGAAAATCAGCGTGTAGAGCAGGGCAGTCAACGGGTAGCGCCGCCAGGTAGCGAGCAGCAGCGGCACCACGATCATCACCGGGATCACTTCCATCAGCCAGGTGGCACGGTCATGGGTAAAGAGACCGGTATAGATAAGGATCAGTAACAGGATTAGCGCTGCGCCGTACAGCGCAGGGCGGTTAACGCTCTTGAGCATACGAATGTCCGTTTCGGTAACAGAGAAAAAGAGACTATCGGCTGAAAAGGGGGAAAAGACAAATGGTTGAGAACGGGTGACGATGATGAAAAAAATCCGCCTTAGCAGCGGATTCTGGTTTTCAGCACGTTAAGCACTTATCGAATCAGTAATGCACCAGCCCGCCATCCACGGCGTACTGGCTACCGGTAACGTATGACGCATCATCCGAGAGCAAAAAGAGTGCGACGGCGGCGGCTTCCTGTGCAGTGCCGGCACGTCTGAGCGGCACCTGGCTTACTACAAAATCCTCAAACTGCTGGCGCGACTCTTCGGGCATAAAGTGCCTGAAGTTGGTCTCAATCGGCCCTGGCACCAGCGTGTTGGCGCGGATATCGCGCGGTGCCAGCGCGCTGGCCCAGCTCTTGACCATCGCAACGACCGCGCCTTTGGTGGCGGCATAAAGGCTGGTCATCGCCGCGCCTTCGTAGACGGAAGAGGAGGCGGTGACCAGCACTGACGCGCCGGAATTCAATGTGCCAGAAAGTGCCGCCAGCTGGAGCATCGGGCCGCGTACGTTGGCATTCATCATGCGGTTAAAGCTCTCGGCGGTGACCGATTCCGGCGCACCGACTTCGGCATAACCGGCGTTCAGCCACAGGCCGTCGAGGGATCCCCACTCACTAATCGCCGTCGCCAGCGTCTCGATATCCGTTTCGCTGGCAGCATCGCTTTTCAGGATCAGCGATGAGGCTGGCAGCAGCTTGCGGGCCTCAGCCAGGCGCGTTTCGTTCAGCCCGGTGATGGCGACCTCGCCACCCTCGCTGACGATGCGTTGTGCACCCGCCAGCCCCATCCCGCTGGTGCCGCCGGTGATCAACACGCGTTTGCCTTCAAATCTGCTCATAAATAGCCCCTGTTGGTTCCTGAAATGGACGTTTACCTTACGCAACAACCGCTTGCGTCGTCATCTGTTTCAGCCCGTAACTGTCTTCGAAGTGTGCCTACCCCTGCTGCTGTTCATGCTGGCGTCGGCGGGAGCGGCAGATATCAGCATGGTTTTCATCTGCCCACTGAATAAGTTTCTGCATCGGTTCCAGAAACGATCTCCCAAGCGGCGTTAAGGTGTACTCCACGCGCGGCGGCACTTCCGCATAGACGGTGCGGCTAACATAACCGTCTGTTTCAAGACGTTTTAGCGTGCGGGAGAGCATCTGGCGGGAGATATCGCCAATTTCCCGGTTCAGTTCATTAAAGCGCAGCGTGCGTTCCGCCAGCGCTTCCAGAATCAGCAGGCTCCACTGATCGCCGATTTGATTAAGCACATCGCGGATCGGGCAGGGCTGCCCAAACTCGGCGATATCATTCTGGTCGTTGTCGCTCATTCGTTATCTCTCTTTTGCCGCCAATAGTCAGCTTCGTGTGACTAAGTACCTGAATTTTGACCTCTTGTTGAGGTTTTGCGGGCAATGTACCATCCGCGTTCTTGACGGTCTATTTTTGTGACCAAAGGTAATGTACTAAAGGAGATCACAATGAAAAAGTTTATTAGCGGTGCGCTGTTAACGGCAGTTCTCATCACTTCTGGCAGTGCTATAGCGGCCCCTGCTGAAAATGCGCGCAATGTGGCGACAGAAGAGGCTAACCGACAGCTGGTGGTTGATTTTTATGATAAATTCTTCAACCGCCACGAGGTAAAAGAGGCCGCGAAGGTCGTTGATGAGCATTACCGTCAGCACAACCCCGATGTGCCGGACGGCAAAGCGCCGTTTGTGAATTACTTCACCGGTTTCTTCAAGGAGAACCCGCACTCTGCCGCGCGGATTGTGCGTAGCGCTGCCGACGGCGATTTAGTCTGGTTGCAGGTTCACTCGACCAATGACAGTAACGATCGCGGCCAGGCGGTGATGGATATCTTCCGTGTGAGCAACGGGAAAATTGTTGAACACTGGGACATCATTCAGTCGGTGCCGGAGAAGTCCGCCAACGCCAATACGATGTTCTGAAGAGTGATCCCGGCTGCGTGCAAACGAGGGCAGGGGGAGAACACCCATTTTGCGAGGCAAATTCCGGAATAACGCTTTGTTTTGCAGGAAGAAGTAAAACCGCTTGTCGGCTTTGGGCATCAGCGCTATTTTTCACCGGCACCTGCAAAATCAGGTGCCGGGATTGGAACCCTGAATGACTTCATCGGCGACATATAGCGCGTTCACGCTTTTTTTATGTCGTGCGTTCGGCTACACCTCAATGGTGGGTCGGGCGGGGGCGTCGCAAGACGCGCCGGTATCGATGAGGCCGGTAGTTCCAACCCCGCCCGATTCCGCCACCCAAGAGATTGGAACCTCTGGTGACGGTAATAATCATTACTCATCGGAGGCTGCCCTTATGGCTACGACCCCTAACCAGACACACCCATTCCCCAAAACCGAACGCCGCTACACCGTCGGCTATGCCCCCAATCAGGGCGATACCAGTACGCCTTGCCTCAACCTGAGCGGCAAATGGCTGAAAGAGGCGGGATTTACCACCGGCAAAGGCGTCACCGTGAAAATCGCCGGAGACTGCATTGTGCTGATCCCCGATAACGACAACCAGCATGCCCTGCGGCAAGAGTTAAAGCAGATGAAGCAGGCGGTAAAAGCGGTGAAAGAAGGGGTGCTGAGCGCGCTTTGAGCTGGAATTAAGTGGACACCAACACCACAATTTTAGGGAGTTAGTGTCCACTTAATGAATAACGATGCTGCTATCAATGCGTCACGATAAGACCACCGATCCGCTATTGCCGTAACGGATTGCCAGACCGTTTAAGGTAAATCTCCCCCAGTTTTTCTGACGCATAGTCATTTAAATGGCCGACATCCCGATAAAGCGGAATACCCTCGATCTCGGTATCGCATTTGCCGTTCTGGCACTGCGCATCTTTCGGATCAATCACAATCAGCTCTGGATGCTTGCGCTGTAACGCGGCAAAGAGTTGGTCCGTCCAGTTATTTGTCACAGGTGATGGAGCAGGGTTGCATGAACCGGGTGAATAGGCTTTTCTGGTTTTGAAGTGTTCATAGAAGCATGTCAGATAATTCTCCGGCATGACAAACATGGATTTGACGAGAACAGGTTTTGCACCGCTTTGAATGATCGTTTGTATTGCTGCGTCAAGAGAAGCAGAGATGACCTCGATAGATCCGGCAGGGCTGAGTTGATCCTGAAGGTTATTTCTCACGTTGAAAAATGCGTAGTTTTCCCAAACCTCAGAAATAATAACGAATTTATATTTGTGCTGCTGAATGGCAGCATAATACTGCTCAACATTTTCCCGGCACATCTTATAAAAATCGCCTTTATAGGTGTACATGTCCGCATGATAAATATTCGGAATTGCCAGACAGAGGGAAGTTGCCTTCATGTCGACGGCGATATGGGCGTTTTTACCCATCACATCAAAGAAATTCCAGTATTGATTTGAGTGTGAATCACCCATCAGCAGGGCTTTTTGGTCAGAGGATTTATCACCGACAACACAGGCCATATCCGTTCCGCTGACATTTTCATTCATACAATCCTGACGCTGTTCTAATTTTGTAGATTTCAATACGTCATTGATATGGCTTAGGTCGTTTCCGAAGCGTAAATGGCTAAAGGTATCGTAACGTTTACTGAGAGGGATAAATGAAATCACCAGTAACAGAGGCAACAGAACTAATAAAGCGAGAGACTTTTTCAGGGACAAACGGGGCGTACGGTAAGGTTTTTCGATGAAGTAATAACATCCGGTGGCGAGAATCAATGCCAGACACAATCCCGCTAAACGTGCGGCCAAAGAGGTGATGCCAACATAATGCAGCACGGCGAATATAGGCCAATGAAAAAGATATAAGGAGTAGGAAAGCTTTCCTGTCCAGACGAGCGCCCCAAAAGAGAGTACGCGGTTTATAGGATTACTTTCTTTGGTTCCGGCGACGATAATGGCGGCGGTACTGAGGCAAACTAAAAGCGTATACCCGTTAGGATATCCCGGTGTGATATTTTTCGTCAGAGCGACAATGACAATTGCTACGAATGCAAAGGCTGATAAAAAACTTAATGAGATTTTACTCGCTTTGTGGGCGTGCGGGATGATAAAGCAGGCGCTCATGCCAATGAGAAATTCAAATATTCTCGAGGCAAAAAAGTAATAAGTCTTCGTTGGCTGGTTGTATATATAGTGCCAGGTGACACCAAAGGTTAACAGAATAAGCACCAGGCACAGAATAAGCTGTTTTTTATGGTTAAGCTTTTTACTCAGGAAATAGTAGAACGCCGGGAAGAATAGATACCATTGCCACTCAACAGCGAGCGACCATGTATGCAGCAACAGCATTGCATTAGAGTCCGGCGCTGCATAGGCTGATGTTACATCGCTAAAATAGCGATTCGATATGAAAAACAAGGACTTCTGAAAGCTTTTCAGGAATGCGCTGTAATCTTCTGGCAGATAAAATAGCGATGCAATGATAAATGAGAAGACCAGCATGGCAAGCATCGCAGGTTGCAGGCGCCAGATTCTGCGTAGATAGAAATCCGCGAAGCTAAAGCTTTTTGTTTCAAGTTTATTTTTAATAATTGAAGCGATGAGAAAACCTGAAATGACAAAAAATATATCGACGCCAATAAATCCGGAAGGAAAGAGAGTAAACCCGGCATGGAAAAAGAGAACTAACAGCACCGCTATTGCTCTCAGGCCATCTATGTCTGAACGATAAAACATATATCCCACTATTTTTTATGTTGTTTTAGAAAATTTATAACAAGCCACGCTGTCCGTATGAACTTTGAAGTTATGCACTAAGCCACGTCTTATACTGGCGCACTATATCAAGATGTTAGGCTTTATCCTATGCGCTTTGCAGGCAAGATAGTTGAGTATGAACTCACCGCATTAACTCAGGGAGATTACAGGCCAGCATAAACGACAGGCGAGGCTATATCTGCATATCATCAGAGAATAATATCTGCGCGGGAGCTCTCATTCTCGCGTCTGGTTTTCAGCCAAACCCTGTGCGAAAATCCATCTTTCTGAACCTGTGACAGGACGCACTTTATGTCAGAATCCGCTCAGCCCTGCCTGTTTACTGAAGGCCAGGTCACCCTTCCTGAAGGCTATCAGGATCGCACGGTTAATGTGTTCATGCCGCCCGGCGCGAATGCACCAGCGTTCAATATCTCCCGCGACACACAGAATCCCAGCGAAACGCTGGCGGCCTATATCGACCGCCAGATGGCGCTGATGGCGAAACATCTCAAGGGCTGGAAAACGGGCGAGCGCACAGAGGCTGTGCTTGGCGATAACCTGGCAATCGGCGAAATCATCCATGCCAGCTATCTGCGTGACGGTAAGCGCACCTTTCAGCAGCAGGCGGTGTTTAACTCGTCCGCTAACCATATTCTGGTGTTCACGATGTCCGCCGTGCGGGCGTTAAACGACGCCGATCGTGCGCTGCTTCTTTCCGTTCTCAAAAGTTTCCGCTTCCACGCTTAACAAGGATTGTTGCTATGTTTGAAGCCGCGTATGCCGGTGATGATATAGGCCATTCCGGTGCGCTGGCCGGGATGATCCTTGGCACACTTGTCGGCGGCGCGATTGCGGCGCTGGGCGGCATTGCTGCCGGTGCGCTGATGGTCGCAGGCATCGGCGCCTCCTGCCTGGGCATCGGTGTACTGCTTATCGGTGCCAGCCTCGCAGTCGGATTTCTCGCCGGGGAGGTGGCGACCGGCGTGCGCGACGGCATTGCCGGAGGAATGGCGGCGAACATGACGAAGAAAGGCGTCATCACCACCGGCTCTCCTGACGTCTTTATCAACGGTAAGCCCGCCGCCATTGCCACGGACAGCATGGTGGAGTGCGACGACGACGGCTCGCAGCAGATGGCGGAAGGCTCCTCCCGCGTCTACATCAATGGTCTTCCTGCCGCCCGTATCGGGGACCGCACAACCTGCGATGCGAAGGTGATGACCGGCTCCGGCAACGTCCTTATTGGTGGAGAGCCGGAACAGACCCTGCCGATAACCCCGGAAGTCCCTGAATGGCTGTATAAAGTTTCGGATCTGACCCTGCTGTTTGCCGGCCTGGCGGGCGGATGGGGTGGTGCGGCCGGTAAGGTCGGTGCGGTGGGTAAGCTGTTGTCGAAACTGCCGGGTATCAGCAAAATCGGCCGCATCGCCTGCCGCTTCGGCGCGATGCTGACCGCCATTGCGGCGGGAGGGATTATCGCCCGCCCGGTGGATATCGTCAGCGGGCAAAAGTTTCTCAGCGGTGACGACGAGCTGGACTTTGTGCTGCCGTCGCGTCTGCCGGTGCGCTGGCAGCGTTACTGGCGCAGCGGTAACCCGGGCGACAGCGTACTCGGTCGCGGCTGGAACCTCTTCTGGGAAACCCGTCTGGAGCGTTACCAGGAGGGGCTGGTGTGGCGGGCCCCGACCGGGGATTACGTCTCCTTCCCGCAGGTGCCGAAGGGTTACCGGACCTACTGCGAAGCCGAAAAGCGCTGGCTGGAGCACCATCAGGACGATGCCTGGTCGGTGTATGACATCAGCGGTGAACGCTGGCACTACGCCCCGCTTGAGAGCGATAAACCCTCCCTGTTGCAGCGCATTTCCGAACCCTGCGGCAACGCTATCCTCTTCGAGTGGAACGATAACCTCACCCTGCATGCACTGACGGACAGCGCCGGGCAGCGCGTGGTCTGCCGCTATGAGGGCGACCGCCTTGCGGGAGCCTGGCTGAATGATGATATCTGCCTGGTCAGTTACGCTTATGACGAACAGCGCCAGCTGACCTCAGTGACCGGCCGGGGCGGTAACGTGCGCAGGCGTTTCCGCTGGCAGGACGGCCTGATGTGCGCCCACGAGGATGCAAACGGCCTGGTGAGTGAATACCGCTGGCAGGAGATTGCCGGTCTGCCGCGCGTCACGGCTTTTCGCCACAGCGGCGGTGAGCAGCTAACTTTTGAGTATGATTTTGACAACGGCACCCGCCGGGCCATCCGTGATGACGGGGTGCAGGCGCAGTGGCTGATTGATGACGATGACAACGTCGCCGCCTTCACCGACTTCGACGGTCGCAAGAGCGCCTTTATTTACCGCGACGGCGAGCTGTGTGATGTCATCCTGCCGGGCGGTGCCATGCGCCATAGCCGGTGGGACAGGTACGGGCGCATGGCCCAGGAGACGGACCCGGCAGGACGGCGGACGGAATATTACTGGTACCGCCTCACCGATCGCCTCACCCGAACGGTCTGGCCGGACGGCACGGCAGAGCAGAGCCTGTATGACCTGCAGGGACGCCTGCTTTCGGAAACCGACGCCGCAGGCAACCGCACCACTTATCACTACTCGAACGATGAAGAACCTTTACCGGACAGCATCACCGATGCGACAGGCGGTGAAGTGCGTCTGGAGTGGAACCGCCAGGGACTACTTACGCAGCGCACCGACTGCTCCGGCAGTGTCTCGCTCTATACCTACGACCGCCTCGGGCAGCTTCTGTCGAGTGAGGATGCAGAGGGCAACATCACCCGCCGCGAATGGAACAGCGCGGGACAACTTTCAGCCGTTATTCGCCCGGACGGCAGCCGCGAAACATTGCAGTGGAACACACGCGGCCAGCTTGCCGCCTGGCGCGACCCGCTGGAGAGCGAGGTACGCTGGGACTATAATCCGCTCGGCCTGCCGGTGAGCATCACCGACCGCATCGGGCGCACCCGACGCTGGCATTACGACCCCCGCGGCAACCTGCTCAGACTCGAAAACGGCAACGGCGGCGAATACCGCTTTACATACGACGCCGCAGGCCGTCCGCTCAGCGAAATCCGCCCGGACGACACGTCGCGCCAGATGATATGGGACAGCCGTGGCTTCCTCAGCGAACTGCATGAAAATGGCAGGCCTGCCGCCGATGGCGGCATCGCCCGGCGTAGACGAACCTTCAGTTATGATGAAAGTGGCCTGTTGACCGCACGCGCTACCCGCCATGCGGAGTACCGCTATGACCACGACCTGAACGGTCAGCTCACCCGTATCCGGCGCACCCCGACGGCTGAAGGTGTTGCCCTGGGCATTGAATCCGATGACATCGCCTTTACCCGCGATGCGGCAGGTCGCCTGGTAAATGAGTCTGGTGTTAACGGCGAACTCTGCTATGCATGGGATGCACTGGGCAATCTGACAAATCTGATTCTCCCCGGCGGGCAGCAACTCTCTTGGCTGCACTACGGCTCCGGTCACGTCAGCGCCATCCGTTTTGGGTCGCAGCTGGTCACTGAATTCACCCGCGACCGTCTGCACCGGGAAGTGAGCCGTACTCAGGGCGCGCGCGAACAGTCCCGCAGTTACGACAGCCTCGGCAGACGCACTGCGCAGCGCAGTACACTTATCACCGAGGTGGCCCTGCCGGAGCAGGCGATACTGGAGCGCCTCTACCGTTACACCGGACGTGGCGAGCTGGCGGGCGTCAGCGACACCCTGCGCGGCGAGGTGAATTACGGTTACGACGCTGAAGGCCGCCTGCTGAAGCATTATGAGTCCCGCCAGGGCAACAGCAGTGCGCTCTTTACGTATGATGCCGCCGATAACCTGGCCGCGAACGACGCCCCGGTCACGGATAACCGCATGCAGCACTGGCAGAGCCTGTTTATGCAGTACGATGCCTGGGGCAACATGACCCGCAGGCGCAGCGGGCTGTATGAGCAGCACTACACGTATGACGCCGAAAACCGGCTTCTGTCCGCGCGCGGAACCGGACCAGAGGGGCGCTTTGAAGCGCACTACCATTATGACGCGCTCGGCAGACGAACCCGCAAGACGATCACCACCGGTCACGGCACCCATGAAAGCCGCTTCCTCTGGCAGGGTTACCGCCTTTTGCAGGAGCAGCATCAAGGCGGGCAGTGCAGCACCTATATTTACGATCCGAATGAAGCATGGAGCCCGCTGGCGCGGGTCGACCATCTGCGGGAGGACAAAACCGGGGAAATATTCTGGTTCAGTACCGACCTGAACGGCGCGCCGCTGGAAGTGACCGACGAAGAAGGCAGCCTCCGCTGGAGCGGCCAGTACGGCAGTTTCGGCGAAGTTCGGCATCAGACGGACGGCTTCACGCGGCTGGAGCAGAGCACCACGCTGGCGCACCAGCCCCTGCGCTATGCCGGACAGTATGCAGACAGCGAAACCGGCCTGCACTACAACCTGTTCCGATATTACGACCCACAAACGGGAAGGTTCATTGTTCAGGACCCTATAGGGTTAGCTGGGGGCTGGAATCTTTATCAGTATGCGCCTAATCCGCAGGGCTGGATTGACCCGTGGGGGTTAAGTGGTGAGGATATCTTTATTCATTATACGGATAAAGCAGGGTTTGACAGTATAATGAATAGCGGCGTGATTGAAGCAAATTCGCGGGGGAAAGTTTATATTACAGATATATTAATGTCTCCCGAAGATGCTATGAGAGATATCTTTATAAATGACGTTTCTCATCCGGGGCGAGGTGACTATTCTATTGTTTTTAAAGCTGATGCTTCGCAGATGTCTAAAATTGCTCAGAGCTCTGAGTTAGAGTATATTCACTCAGGCAGATTGAAACTGAGGGATATACTTCACGCAGGTAAAAATCCTTATGACACGGTATCTCATTTATCATATGATCAGCGGTGGAAAATGACGCACGAACAGATAAAAACGAGAGGAGGCGGGTGTGGTTGATGATAAAGATAAAGTACTGATGCTAAATCAAGGTGAAGTCGTGGCTTTGAAAAAAGCAATTATGTATTTGAAATTTTCTTGTGAAGAAACAGAGTCATTGATGTATGCAGGAAGTCCCTTGATTAACTCTGCTTTTTCAAAGTTAATCGATATTGATGATCTAGGTGAGCATGCAAAAAACTTTTATAGTAAGCCTCATAAAATAAACGAAAATTTTATTTCATCAAAGATACACAAGCAAGAGCAGGAAACCGGCAGACTGCTTGATGAGTCTATAAAAGAAAAGGTATTTAATGAGTGCCTTTATCCGTTTTCAAAAAAATGAATCATCAAAAGTACGGGTAATTGATTTTGCCCGTATTTACATTTTTTGGATTTGCAATTTATAAAGCCTGCTTTCACCATAAAATTTTCCGCTACTATATTCACAGGTCGGAAGTTTATTTTCATTGATTAATTTATTGTAAAGTAAGGAGATTATTAAAACCCAAGGGGTTTATTTAAAAAAGGGTAGGGCATGATGTCTGCTATATTGGGCGATATTATTATGAATAACCTTGCTGCCAAGTGCTTCACTAAGATTGCATGATGAATTTTAGTTCCTAAGGAGACCACGCAAATTAAGGATGTGGTATTGGTGTTGTTTCCTCTGGTAAATAAAATATGCTGCCGGAAATTCATTTCCCTAACGGAAGGAGTTACTGGTTAGAGGTGTTTTTGTTCTGGGGCTATCTATTCAAATATAAATATTAAACTTACTGATCAATAAGGTTCATCCTGAAGAAGTAAATCATTAATATAACGTGAAATTAGTTGTCAGGGCTCAAAACGAAAAAAGAAGTGTTGGTCGTTGCTACGTTACTGTCTGATTTTTTAGGCGAGGCGCTATCTTACTATATTAGTAACTGATCTTGCTAAATCAACTGGAGATGATGCTCCTTCTTCCAGAGCAAGAGGTGTATTAAGGAATTTATTAATAGAGGTTCAAGAATGAATTTTTAAATTTCTTAGATAATAAGCCTGGAAATAACTGCAATCGTCCTGGGAACAAATGATGGTTTATATTTTCTCCAAAACATTGTCGGGGATGTTACTCTTAAATATGGAGGTGATGAAATACAAGGTTTATTACAAAACAAATTAATATCTAAAGGATAAAAAGGTCTCAATAAATAGCGATATGATTAAGATTGAGTGCTGTACAAATTTAATTTTTTATATGATGAGTAAGGGAGAAAAAACTTTTAGAGTCTGCGTGTCGATACAAAACGGATTCCTCTCACAGCGCGCTTGTCGCGCTGGCCCCGAAGGGGTGAGCCGCCTGCGGCGAATAATCGAACGAAGTTCGATGGAGAGTCCGGTCGCAGAAAAGCAAAAACCCAGCCATAGGCTGGGTTCTTTAAATAGTGGTGCCCGGACTCGGAATCGAACCAAGGACACGGGGATTTTCAATCCCCTGCTCTACCGACTGAGCTATCCGGGCAACGGGCGGCATTAAACCGTAATCGCCCGTGGGCGTCAACCAAATTTCCCGAAATCCCTTTCAGTTGCTCAACTTTGCGGCAAAACGCGCAAAACCGCGCCGAAAATCGGCGGCTGCACAAATCTTCCAGACTTTTACATAGCGTTGATGAATGCTATTTTTCGATAGTATACGGAGGCGAAATGTCTAAAGACTGGCTTGAGCTGCGACAGCATGCGGATACGGGGATTGAGACCATCCGCGCCCATTTTGAAGGGCATGCGTTTGACCCGCACTGGCATGACAGCTACCTGGTGGGCATTACCCTGTCTGGCACCCAGCAGTTTCACTGCCGCCGCGAGCGCCACCATAGCCGACCGGGCGACGCCTTTTTACTCGAGCCGGGCGAGATCCATGATGGCGATGCGCCGGTAGAGGGCGGCTTTACCTATCTCACCTTTTACCTCGACGATCGCTGGCTCAACACCACGCTGCGCGGCTTGTATGACGCGGTGCCTTCCAGTTATGCGTTGCACTTTTCCCACACTATTGCGCGCGAACCGCGGCTGATTCGCACCATTGCGCAAACCTTCTCTGCGCTGCACAGCGACGAGATGCGCATTGTGCAGCAGGGGACGATGGATGCGCTGCTTGGCGAGCTGACACACCACTGCCAGTGGCGCAAACGCATCCCGACGCAGATCCAGAGCGTGGCGATTGCCCACCGCGCGCGGGATTATCTTCACGCGCATATCGGTGACAATATTGGCTTAACGGACCTGGCGCGCGAAACCGGAACCGATCGCTTTACGTTGACGCGCTGTTTTAAGCGCGAGTTCGGTTTAAGCCCGCACGCCTGGCTTGTTCAACTGCGCCTTACCACCGCGCGGGCGCAGCTGGCGCGAGGCGATCAGCCCGCGGATGTCGCTGCCGCCGTGGGATTTGCCGATCAGAGCCACCTCGGGCGCTGGTTCCAGCGCGCTTATCGAATCTCTCCGGCGCACTACCGCAGGCTGTGCACAAACCTTCCAGACGACGGCCCCAAATAACGCGACATTGACAGGCTCATATCCAAAGGAGCCTGACAATGACCCTGCTGTATACCCTCCTGCCGTACTTACTCTTTGCCTTTGTCGCGTCGATCACTCCCGGCCCGACCAATATCCTGATCCTCACCAGCAGCCAGCGCTTCGGCGTCAAAGCCACGCTGCCCGCGGTGATAAGCGGCTGTGCCGCCGCCAGCGCGATTGTCTTCTTCTCCGGCGCGGGCGCAGGGGAGGTGTTGCAGGATCACGTAATGGTGAGAACGGTGATGAGTTGGGCAGGCGTAGTGTGGTTAAGCTGGATGAGCTGGCAGCTGTTCCGGGCACCAGCCACCGATCTGCACGGCGAGGCGCAGCAGCCGTTCACTGCGCGCGCGGCTGCAATACTGCAACTTATTAACCCGAAAACCTGGATGATGGCGTTAGCGGTAGTGAGCCTGTTTGCCCCACACAGCGGTCATCCGCTGCGCGAGGTCTCGGTGATGGCGCTGCTCTTTTTCATCATCTCGGTGCTGAGCCTGTTCGGCTGGGCGCTTTTGGGCAAAGCCGTGAACCGGCTCTTTCGCACCCCGGCCTCGCTCGTCACCTTCCAGCGCGTGATGGCGCTGGGTCTGTTTATCTCCGCGTGGGCGGGGCTGCTGAGCGCTTAGGTCAGCGCGCCACCCTTGCGGCAGCGGGCAAAGCGCAGAATATCTTCTGCCAGTCGCTGGGCGGTGTCGACATCTGCCTGGCTGCGGTTGACCAGCATACGGCTGAGACACCCTTCCAGGATCAGCTCCATCTGCTTCGCTACCATCGCCGCATCGTCCACCTCCAGCTCGTTCAGCAGCTTATGAGAGAAGTTGTACGCTTCAAGCTTCTGCTGATCCGCCAGCTGGTGAATCGGGTGATCCGGCGCGGGGAAAAAGGTGCAGGCGGCGATAAACAGGCAGCCCGGATAGCGGTTGTTGCTCACGCACTCGGTCAGCGCGGCGTAACGCGCCAGCAGTTTTTGTTCATGGTTGAGGCTCTCATCCAGCAGCAACTGGCGGCGCCAGGTATCGATCTGCTGGCTTAAATAGCGCAGCGCATCATAGAGCAGCGCCTCTTTATCGGGCCAGAAACGGCGGAACTCCTCCAGCGGATAGTCGACGCGCTCGGCAACCATTTCAAGAGTGGTGTCCGCAATGCCTCGTAATTCAAGCAGTTGCAATGTCTGGCTTAAAACGTCTTCGCGTTGCACAGTGGTCTCCTCCGTTACTGCGTCAAACTTCCCCACCAAGTGTTGTTTACGGGGCGCGTTTGCGCAAATGGTCGGCAAAGGCGTCGGCAGGCATAAACCCGGTCACCCGGGCCGCAGGCTGCTCTCGCCCTTGCGCGTCAAAAAAGAGCAGGGTAGGTAACCCCAGCACATTTAGATGGCGCAGAAGCGCGGCATCCTGCGCGTCATTGGCCGTCACGTTGGCCTGTAATAACAGCGTGTTTTTCAGCGTTGCCTGCACCGTCGGGTCGCTAAAGGTGTACTTCTCAAACTCTTTACAGGCCACGCACCAGTCAGCATAGAGATCCAACATGACAGGCCGACCGTTGGCCTGCGCCAGCGCCCGGTTGAGATCGTCGACGGTTTTCACCGACGTAAAGGCCAAAGGCGCTGCGGTATGCGCCGCTGGCGCACCGAAGGCCCAGTCCTGCAACGGACGGGCGCAAACCAGCGCCGCGCCGAGTAGCGCGATTTGCAGCACGCGAACCATGGGGCGCGTGGCGTTGAGGCTGGTGATAAAGGCCCAGCCGAAGAAGGCGACGCCGAGAAATGACCAGAGCCTCAGCCCCCAGGCTTCACCCAGCACGCGCTCCAGTAAAAAGACCGGCAGGGCGAGGATCACAAAGCCAAAGGCGGTTTTGACCTGCTCCATCCACGGCCCGCTTTTTGGCAGCAGGCGGTTACCGAACACCGTCACGAGAATTAGCGGCAGGCCCATGCCGAGGGCGTAAAGGTAGAGCGTGCCGCCGCCGAGCCACAGGTTCCCGCTCTGGGCGATATAGAGCAGGATGGCGCTGAGCGGCGCGGTGGTGCAGGGCGAGCAGATAAGCCCGGCAATCGCCCCCATGGCGAACACGCCGCCGATGGAGCCGCCCTGCTGGCGGTTGCTCCACAGCGTTAAGCGGGTTTGCAGCGCGGAAGGCAGTTGCAGGTTAAAGAGGCCGAACATCGACAGCGCCAGCAGGCTAAACAGCAGCGACAAGCCGATAAGCACGTAGGGGTGTTGCAGCGCGGCCTGGAACGACAGCCCGGCGGCGGCCACCACCAGCCCCAGCGCGGTGTAGGTCAGCGCCATCCCCTGCACGTAGATAAAGGCCAGCAGCAGCGCGCGCGGCGTGGCAAGGCGCTGTTTGCCGCCGAGCACAATGCCGGAGATCAGCGGGTACATCGGCAATACGCAGGGGGTGAAAGCGATACCGATGCCGATCAGCAGCGCCCAGAGGGCGGAGAAGGGCAGCGGGCGCTCGGGCGCGGTCTCAGTCGTTGGTGCGGCTTTGGGTTCAACCACCGGCGCGGCGGCTACCTCCATCAGCGGCACCACTTTGGTCTCCGGCGGGTAGCAGAAACCGGCATCGGCACATCCCTGATAGGTAACGGTGAGCGTCGCGCCTTTCCCCGCCTGCGCGATGCTTAGCGGCAGGTTCAGCTTCTGGCGGTAGATCTCGGTTTTGCCGTAGAACTCATCTTCATGCATCTCGCCTTTGGGCAGTTCGAGCGCGCCGATCTGCGCCTGCGCTGGCGTGACGCGGATCTGCTGGCGGTAGAGGTAGTAACCCTCTTTCACCTGCCAGTTGAGCGTCAGGTCATGTTGATGCTGTTGAAAATCAAAGGTGAAAGCCTGGTCAGCAGGCACAAAGTCAGAGCGGCCGGGCGCGTCGAACAGCCCGGCGAAAGCGGATGTGCTGCATAGCAGCAGGATCAGCGTAAGGATGCGTTGAGCCATGTGAGGTAGTCGTGCTCTCCGTGAGAAACCGGCAGCGCCAGCAGTTCAGGGGTTTGATAAGGGTGATGCGATTTCAGGCAGGCGAAGAGATCGTCCAGATGCGCGACGTCGGTTTTCAGCAGCAGTTGCACTTCATACTCCTGCTCCAGCTTGCCCTCCCAGTAGTAGAGCGAGGTCGCTCCGGGGAGGATCGTCACGCAGGCGGCGAGTTTTTCCGCCAGCGCTTTGGCCGCCAGATCCTGGGCGGTGGCTTCATCCGGGGCGGTGCAGAGTACAACAACGGCGTCGGGCGTGTTCATTCTCAACCTCCTGAAAGCGAAAGCAGGGACTATAGCATGCGACGCGGGAAGATCGGGCCGCCGGGCAGCCCGATTTATAGACTTTTACAACAAGATAGTGCCGAAGATAAAGCCGAGCACCACGCAGAGCGCGATGGCGATCACGCCGGGGATCAGGAAGGGGTGGTTAAAGACAAATTTGCCGATGCGCGTTGAACCGGTGTCATCCATCTCGACCGCCGCCAGCAGCGTCGGGTAGGTTGGCAGCACAAACAGCGCCGAAACGGCGGCAAATGAAGCCACGGCCGTCAACGGTGAGACGCCAAGCAGCAGCGCGGCAGGCATCAGCGCTTTGGTGGTCGCCGCCTGCGAATAGAGCAGAGTAGCAGCGAAGAAGAGCACCACCGCCAGCAGCCACGGGTAGCTGTGCAGCAGATCGCCCGCCACCATCTGGATATCTTCAATATGGTGTTTGACGAAGGTATCGCCGAGCCACGCCACGCCGAGCACGCAGATACAGGCGCTCATGCCGGATTTAAAGGTACCTGCGTTGAGGATCTCGCCGGTATCGACTTTGCAGCTCAGGCAGATAAGCGTAGCGATAGTCAGCATAAACACCACAATCGCTTCGTTACGCGGCAGCACCGGGTTGGCAATAAGCCCCACCGTCGGGCTGATGGCGGTGGCGTAGAGCATCACGGCGATAATGCCGACCAGAAAGAGCATCACCGAACGTTTGGCGTGGGGCTTCAGGGCAAACACCTGCTCACCGCGCAGCTTCACTTCCCCTTTCGCCAGCCGCTCCTGGTAGACCGGATCGTCCTTCAGCTCGCAGCCGAGGAAGTTACAGACAATGGCGGTCAGCATCACGGCAATCAGCGTGACGGGAATACAGATCGCCAGCAGCGTCAGGTAGCTGACGCCCAGCGGCTCAAGAATACCGGCAAAGAAGACCACCGCCGCAGAGATGGGCGAGGCGGTAATGGCGATTTGTGACGCTACCACGGCGATAGAGAGCGGGCGCGAGGGGCGGATGCCCTGCTCTTTTGCCACTTCGGTGATCACTGGCAGCGTGGAGAAGGCTGTGTGGCCGGTACCCGCCAGAATGGTCATAAACCAGGTGACCAGCGGGGCGAGAAAGGTGATGTACTTCGGATGGCGGCGCAGCAGGCGCTCGGCGAGGCTGACTAAATAATCCATCCCGCCCGCCACCTGCATGGCGGCAATCGCGGCGATGACCGCCATGATGATCTCGATGACGTCAAACGGGATGGCACCGGGTTGAATTTGAAAGAAGAGCGTCAGCACCAGCACCCCGAGGCCACCGGCAAAGCCAATGCCGATCCCCCCGAGCCTGGCGCCAAGGTAGATGGCAAGTAAGACGAGGACAAGCTCTGCAGCAAACATAGTGGGCTTCCTTGTTTTCCAAGTGATATGAAATTGTTATTGGTAAGTAACCACCCAAAAGAAAAAGGCACGTCGCGGAGGACGTGCCTTTCATATTTTTTAACCTGGGGGGAGGTTACTGTTCGCTTTCATCGGTATAGCGTTTCGCTTTATAGGCCGGGTGCATCAGGTTCTGGGCAGAGAAGATATCATCCAGCTCCGTTTCCGTCAGCAATCCGCGCTCGAGCACCACTTCACGCACGCTCTTCCCGGTTTCGGCGCAGATCTTGCCGACGATATCGCCATTGTGGTGGCCGATAAACGGGTTGAGGTAGGTGACGATACCGATGGAGTTATAGACGTAGCTTTCACACACCTCTTTGTTGGCGGTGATGCCGTTAATGCATTTTTCCAGCAGGTTGTAGCAGGCGTTGGTCAGGATGTGGATTGACTCGAACATCGCCTGGCCAATCACCGGCTCCATCACGTTCAGCTGCAACTGACCCGCTTCGGAAGCCATGGTGACGGTGATGTCGTTACCGATCACTTTAAAGCAGACCTGGTTTACCACTTCCGGCACAACCGGGTTCACTTTGGCCGGCATGATAGAGGAGCCCGCCTGCAGTTCCGGCAGGTTAATCTCGTTCAGCCCGGCGCGCGGCCCGGAGGAGAGCAGGCGCAGGTCGTTACAGATTTTCGACAGTTTTACCGCCAGGCGTTTCAGCGAGCTGTGTACCATTACATAGGCACCGCAGTCGGAGGTCGCTTCGATCAGATCTTCTGCGGCCACTACCGGCAGGTTGCTCACTTCCGCCAGCTTCTGCACGGCGAGTTGCTGGTAGCCATCCGGCGTGTTGAGGCGGGTACCGATAGCCGTTGCGCCGAGGTTCACTTCGAGCAGCAGTTCCGCGGTACGCAGCAGGTTTTTGGTCTCTTCATTCAGCAGCACGTTAAAGGCATGGAACTCCTGGCCGAGGGTCATCGGCACCGCATCCTGCAACTGGGTACGACCCATTTTCAGGATATCTTTGAACTCCACCGCTTTGTTTTCAAAGCCTTCGCCAAGCTGTTTGATGGCGTCGATCAGTTTGACCACCGAGGTGTAGACCGCGATGCGGAACCCGGTCGGGTAGGCATCGTTGGTGGACTGGCATTTGTTGACATGATCGTTCGGGTTGAGGAACTGATACTCCCCTTTCTGGTGACCCATCAGCTCAAGGCCGATGTTTGCCAGCACCTCGTTGGTGTTCATGTTCACAGAGGTACCCGCGCCGCCCTGATAGACGTCAACCGGGAACTGGTCCATGCATTTGCCGTTGTTCAGTACCTCATCACATGCGGCAACAATAGCGTTAGCAATACTTTTAGGGATGGTTTGCAGCTCTTTGTTCGCCAGCGCTGCGGCTTTCTTCACCATCACCATGCCACGAACAAACTCAGGGATGTCGCTGATCTTGTTGTTGCTGATATAAAAGTTTTCAATCGCTCTCAGAGTATGCACGCCGTAGTAGGCATCCGCTGGCACTTCCCTGGTACCTAACAAGTCTTCTTCGATACGAATGTTGTTTAACATGTGAACCTTCTTTTTCAAGCTACGAATGAATACACCAATCACACAATATTTATGTGGTTATGTGTCTTTTTCGACCGACGATTATTCCCTCAATCGGCCAGAAGAGTGAAATTATATGCTGGCGCGGGCGAATTGCCGTAATCGGGATCACTTATTATCTTACTGGACCCATCATAATTACCAATATGTGAAATAAGTCACCGCTGCGTAACAAACAAAACTTTACACCGCCGGTGAAATTGAATTTTTCAACTTTGCCACCATCTCATCCCTATGCGAATTCGCAGACTCATTTTAGCAACGGTGAGATGACCGTTGCTCGTTCACAGGAGAAGCCAGTGCGCTGGATACCGTTTATTGCTTTTTTCTTATACGTTTACATCGAAATTTCGATCTTCATCCAGGTGGCTCACGTCTTTGGCGTGCTGATGACCCTTATCCTGGTGCTCTTCACCTCGGTTATCGGCATGTCGCTGGTGCGCAACCAGGGCTTTAAAAATCTGATGGCGATGCAGCAGAAGATGGCGGCGGGTGAAAGCCCGGCGGCCGAGATGATCAAGAGCGTGTCGCTGGTGATCGCTGGCCTGTTGCTGCTGCTGCCCGGTTTCTTTACCGACTTCCTCGGCCTGCTGCTGCTGGTGCCGCCGGTGCAGAAACTGATCACCCTCAAGCTGATGCCGCACCTGCGCTTTTCGCGCGGGCCGGGTGCAGGCGCCGGGTTTGGCGGTGGCGACACCTTTGAAGGCGAATATCAGCGTAAAGATGACCCCAACAATCGTCTGGATCATAAAGACGATCGTTAAGCTCCGCTGCCCGGCCTCGCCGGGCATTTTTTTATTCCGACACAGAACGAACCGTTGTCGTGCGCCGCTTCGGTAAAAAGAGCCACAGCGCCGCCAGCATCACCACCGCATACAAACTTTTCCAGCCTGGAATGATCAGCAACAGCAGGCAGAGCACGCTCCCCAACATCGCCAGCGCCTTATAGCGCCCTTTCAGCAAGCGACATCCCGCCAGCATGCAGAGCAGGTAGATCATGATAAAGATGCCGTTGGCGTAGATGATCAGCGTGTCGAGATTGATGTTGAAGGCGTAAATCGCCAGCGTGCAGGCCACGCAGCAGAGAATCACCGCGTTGAGGGCGTTAAGCGGCAGCTGGCGCGCCGAGAGTTTTGCCAGTGCGCTGTCGGGCTTGTAGGCCGCCTGCGACCACACCAGCCGCGCGAAGCTCTGAATATAGATATTGAGGCTGGCGAAGCAGGCGAGATAGCCAATAATGCAGGCGACCCACAGCGCCTGCTTGCCAAAGAGATCGACGACAATCACCGGCAGCGACGCCGCTGCGCCGAGGTGATGCCAGAGATCGAACTTCAGCACCGCCACGGTACAGGCCCAGTAGACGGTGCCCGCCAGCAGCAGGCCAATCATCAGCGCACGGGGGAAATCCCGCTCCGGGTTTTTGAACTCCGAGGCGAGATGGGCGAACGCCTCCAGCCCGACAAAACACCAGAACATCACCGCTAATGAAGCGGACATCTCAGAGAGGGAAACGTCGCCCAGTGGTGGGAAGGGGATATCGCGCAGCGTAATGCCGCCGCGCCACCAGATGGCGACCAGCAGGGCAACGATCAGCCCGGCGATAATCGATTGCAGGTTAGCGCTGGAGCCCGCTCCGCGCGTGCCGATAAGCCAGATCAGCGCCAGCGTCATCAGCTCCGCCATTAGCAGCATCGGCCCCTGCCAGCCAAAGAGCCCCTGCCAGAAACCGGCGGCGATATGCAGGGCCGCAGGCAGCCCAACCGGGATCACCGAGAGAAACAGCCAGCCGGTCACCCGCTGCAAACGCGGACCAAACGCCATGCCGACAAAGTGGGCGACGCCGCCAGCGCTGGGGAAGTGGCGTCCGAGAATGGCAAAGACAATCGCCACCGGGAAGACCAGCACGATCAGTAACGGCCATGCCCACAGGCTGCTGTTACCAGCGGCCAGAGCCGCCAGCGCCGGAACGGCGAAGACCCCGGTGCCGAGTAACGAGGTAGAGAGTAATCCAACACCCTGCGCCAGCCCCAGCTCTTGTTTTAATCCGCTCATTTTTTTCTGTTTGTCTCTTATCGGGAGCCTCGATGGTAGCACAAGCTGTTTTACTTATGGCTCGCCGTTCCCCGCCAGGAAAGGGAGGGGGCAGTCGATTGCATTTTCGAAAATTTTTTTTGTTTTACCCCTTGAAGGGGGAGAGGCCTAACCCCATCTCTCAGGTCACCAGCCGGATAACCCCATGGACCCGGCCTCACCATAACTGATAAAGACTTTCTCAAAGGAGAGCTATCAAATGAGTATTCGTCCGTTACATGATCGTGTGATCGTCAAACGTAAGGAAGTTGAGTCTAAATCTGCTGGCGGTATCGTTCTGACCGGTTCTGCGGCAGGCAAATCAACTCGTGGCGAAATCATCGCTGTCGGTAAGGGCCGCATCCTGGAAAACGGTACTGTTCAGCCGCTGGACGTAAAAGTGGGCGATATCGTGATTTTCAACGATGGTTACGGTGTGAAGGCTGAGAAGATCGACAACGAAGAAGTGCTGATTATGTCCGAAAGCGACATTCTGGCAATTGTTGAAGCGTAACAATGCGCGCGAACGAACCTGAACGAATTTAAGGAATACAGAAAATGGCAGCTAAAGACGTAAAATTCGGTAACGACGCTCGTGTAAAAATGCTGCGCGGCGTAAATGTTCTGGCAGATGCAGTGAAAGTTACCCTCGGTCCGAAAGGCCGTAATGTGGTTCTGGATAAATCTTTCGGTGCACCGACCATCACCAAAGATGGTGTTTCCGTAGCACGTGAAATCGAGCTGGAAGACAAGTTCGAAAACATGGGCGCGCAGATGGTGAAAGAAGTTGCCTCCAAAGCGAACGACGCTGCGGGCGACGGCACCACCACCGCGACCGTTCTGGCACAGTCCATCATCACTGAAGGTCTGAAAGCCGTTGCTGCGGGCATGAACCCGATGGATCTGAAACGCGGTATCGACAAAGCTGTCGCTTCTGCCGTTGAAGAGCTGAAAGCGCTCTCCGTACCATGCTCTGACTCTAAAGCTATCGCTCAGGTTGGTACCATCTCCGCTAACTCCGACGAAACCGTAGGTAAACTGATCGCTGAAGCGATGGATAAAGTCGGTAAAGAAGGCGTGATCACCGTTGAAGACGGTACCGGTCTGCAGGACGAGCTGGACGTGGTTGAAGGTATGCAGTTCGACCGTGGCTACCTCTCCCCTTACTTCATCAACAAGCCGGAAACTGGCGCAGTAGAACTGGAAAGCCCGTTCATCCTGCTGGCTGATAAGAAAATCTCCAATATCCGCGAAATGCTGCCGGTTCTCGAAGCCGTTGCTAAAGCAGGCAAACCGCTGCTGATCATCGCTGAAGATGTGGAAGGCGAAGCGCTGGCAACTCTGGTAGTTAACACCATGCGCGGCATCGTGAAAGTCGCTGCGGTGAAAGCACCGGGCTTCGGCGATCGTCGTAAAGCAATGCTGCAGGATATCGCAACCCTGACTGCCGGTACCGTTATCTCTGAAGAGATCGGTATGGAGCTGGAAAAAGCGACCCTGGAAGATCTGGGTCAGGCGAAACGCGTTGTCATCAATAAAGACACCACCACCATCATCGATGGCGTGGGTGAAGAGACCGCTATTCAGGGTCGCGTAACGCAGATTCGTCAGCAGATCGAAGAAGCTACTTCCGATTACGACCGTGAAAAACTGCAGGAGCGCGTAGCGAAACTGGCAGGCGGCGTTGCGGTCATCAAAGTAGGTGCTGCGACCGAAGTTGAGATGAAAGAGAAGAAAGCCCGCGTTGAAGATGCGCTGCACGCAACCCGTGCTGCCGTTGAAGAGGGCGTGGTTGCCGGTGGTGGCGTGGCGCTGATTCGCGTAGCCAGCAAACTGGCTGAGCTGAAAGGCCAGAACGAAGACCAGAACGTGGGTATCAAAGTTGCGCTGCGCGCAATGGAATCCCCGCTGCGTCAGATCGTGCTGAACTGTGGCGAAGAGCCGTCTGTTGTTGCCAACATGGTTAAAGCGGGCGACGGTAACTACGGTTACAACGCTGCTACCGAAGAGTACGGCAACATGATCGACATGGGTATCCTGGATCCGACTAAAGTGACCCGTTCTGCACTGCAGTACGCGGCTTCCGTAGCCGGTCTGATGATCACTACCGAGTGCATGGTTACCGATCTGCCGAAAAGCGACGCGCCTGATTTAGGTGCTGCTGGCGGTATGGGTGGCATGGGCGGTATGGGCGGCATGATGTAATGGCTGCCGGACACGTGCCCGGGAAACCGGGCGCGGGTTCAACGAAGAGGAGCGGGCTTAATGCCCGCTCTTTTTTTTGCCTGCGTTCAGCCCGCAGGCGAGTTGGCCGGGCAGGCCAGCGGGGCTTTATCGCGCGTTGGCTCCTGCTCAACGGCCAGATCGTCCACCAGCGTCATAAATTTGAGTTTGTCACTCGACGCCAGCAACCGGGGCTCCTCCTCGCTCTCCGCTGGCATAAAATCGCACTGGGTAAATGTCACCACGCTTTTGCCAAATTCAGGCAGCGGCGCGCTGAGGGTACGGCTCTGCCACAGGCCAAAGAGCATAAAGGTGCACAGCAAAAACAGCACCAGCAGCGCCAGCGCACCGTACTGTTTACGCGCAATCAGCGGGTCAGGCGCGGCTGGGATTGGTGCCGGTATTGGTGCAGGTGCTGGTGGCGTCACGTCATGCTGTTCCGTGAGGGCGATAACGGAGAGATCGCGGCTGAAGATAAAGCCGGTTTTGGGGATGGTTTTAATCACCTGCGCGCCCAGGCCATGGTCCGTCATCGTTCTGCGCAGCAGTGAGATGTACTGGTTGAGAGTATTGTTGGTGGAGTGCAGGCCATACCGCTCCCAGACCGCCTGAAAGATCGCATCGCGGGTCACGATCTCGCCGCGATGCTCAATAAAAAAGAGCAGCAAGCGGCTGCCAGCGAGGGTTAAAAACCGTTTTTCATTTTCAGTGCCTGCGCCCCATATTGCGCCATCGGCGGGTCTGAAATAGATTTCCTTATCTATAATAAAGAGCATATTGATACCTTTCATGATGCTATTCATCATGGAATAAATTAAAAAGAAAAAGTTAGATACTTCTGTAATAGCGAAATTAATTAATAGTTACTTTAACCTGTTAATTAAATCACGCTATTCAGAATTATGAGACTGCATAGAAAATGTAACCATATTGTCGATGCTACCTATATTGTCAATAAATAAAGCCGCTTTTTTTCAGTTTTAAGAGACGCATCCCGACAATTTACCAGAGAATTCTCCATGAATGACCGGGATTTTGTTATTATTTTTTTATAATAATTATGCGTAACGCTGAAAGTGGCTTATATGACGATAATTTATCTTGTTTGTATCAAATGTTCCGATATAAATAGCTAAAAAGAAGAGTGCGAATTTATTATTGAACCTTATTAGGCGCGTGCAGTGTGTGGGTAGTCATATCCTCACGGCACTCGCACATTTAAAACTTGGTATTTTTGTTAATGGTTTAATTTTAAGGGGAAAAATAAAATGAACAATTTAAATGCCATTATATTAAGCAGCGCGTGCGTATTGCTTCTCTCCGCCTGTGCAGGTAACAAAAACACCCCAAAAGAGAGGGTTTCAGCAGCCAGCGTCAGTAACGCCAACGCGCCACAGGGCGTGGCGGCAGAGCGCAAATCGCCCTTTTTCGATGGGATCGTTATTGCATCAACTAACAATGCCTGTATCGACAAATTTAACTTCATTCGCGGCACGGACACCTCTACCTATAAAAACTACTCTGATGACTATTCAAAAATAGGCGAAGGCTACAAATTTCTGAATATTAATAAAAACATCATGGGTAAAGAGGCGAAAGAGATCTACACCATGCAGCTCGATCTCAAGCTGGATACCCTGTGCGCGAAGGCGCACTACACGAGTTACCAAATCGTTAAAGAAAAGATGCGCAACCTTGCCAATATCTGACAGAGGCATCGCCAATTTCTCTTTTAAACGCCGTTGTTAAAAACGGCTTTTTCGTGTTTTTCCTTGATGACGTAATAATGAAAACCAGACAACTTCCCGGCTGGAAGCGTGGTACCGCGTGGGGAATTATCGCGCTCCAGTTATTCAGCCCACTCTTTTTTCCCTTCACCTCTGCGGCGCAGGTAACGGAATATGCCGATTACCGCAGCATGGATGAAACCATGGCCGGGCTACAGGCGCTCATCAGCGAGCCCAGAATGTTATCCCACGCCATTTCACCGGCGGTTGCACCCCAGCCGCAAAATAATCCGCCTTTGCCAACGCTAAATATAGAGCCGCCGCCGGTTGAACCGACAACGGCCGAGGCGTGGCTGGCACCGAAAGCGGCGCAGGCCGCGCAGCTACTGATCTCCGAAGATGTCAGCCGCTCAGCCTTTGCCTACGCCCGCAGCCTTGGCGAAGGGGTGATCAACCAACAGCTTAGCGACTGGATGGATCAAAAAGGGAGTGTCAGCGCGTCGCTGGACAGCAAAGGGAAGGTGAGCGGCGATCTGCTGCTGCCGCTACTGGAGAGTGAACGACAGCTGCTGTTCAGCCAGTGGGGGCTACGCAAAAGCGAGGCGCGCAATATTGGCAACGTCGGGTTGGGCTACCGTCACCAGCTGGCAGGCGGCATGCTGGGCATCAACGCGTTTTACGACTATGACTACAGCGGCAAGAATGCGCGTCTTGGCATCGGTGGCGAAGCCTGGGCCGATTACCTGAAGCTCTCAGCTAACGCCTATTATGGCCTCACCGGCTGGCACGCCTCGACGCTAAAAGGCATGAAAGAGTATGACGAGCGCCCGGCGAATGGCATTGATGTTCGCCTCGACGGCTGGCTGCCTGCGCACCCGCAGTGGGGAGCAAAGCTGAAATATGAGCACTACTTCGGTAAAGGCATCGCCCTCACGCCTGCCAGCGGGCCGGGCGATCTGCAACGTAATCCCTCTGCGATCACGCTCGGGCTTAACTACACGCCGTTCCCGCTGCTGACCCTTTCCGGCGAGCGCACCTTTGGCGACAGCCAGGATACACGCCTTGATATGGCACTGAACTACCGCTTCGGTGTGCCGCTGTGGCGGCAGATCTCTGCCGACAATGTCGATCTGCACCGCAGCCTGATCGGCAGCAAATACGCCCTTGTCGATCGCAATTACGACATCGTGATGCAGTACCGCAAGCAGCCGCTGGTGGTGCTCTCGCTGCCAAAACAGCTCACCGCGGAAGCAGGCACGACGCTGACCATCCCGGTGACGATTAGCAAAGCGAAGTATGGCCTTGAGCGCATTGAGTGGAGCGCCTCGGCGAACTTTGCCGCCAACGGCGGCAGCTGGCAGCAACCGGCATTGACCGCACTCCATGTGCAGGTTCCGGCCTATCGCACCACGCGCAGCGAAGCCGCCAGTGCCGCGCAGGAGTATGTGCTGACCGCAGTTGGCGTTGATAAAAACGGCAACCGCGCCACGCCGGCGACCACCACCCTCCGCGTGATGCGCGCCAGCGAAACGGTCGCGCCAATCGCCCTGACGCCCACCGCACCGCAGCTGGCTGATAACCAGCAGGCCTTTACTCTGACGGCAAGCGTGGTGAAGGAGGGCCAGCCGGTCGCCGGGCAGCGCGTCACATTCCATATTGCTCAGCTTGCCGACAGCAAAGGCAAACCGGCGGCCACGCTGTTTAACGACCAGGGGCAGGATACTACCTCGCTCAGCGCGGTGAGCGACAGCCAGGGTCTGGCGACGGTGAAGCTGAAGAGCCGCGTTGCGGGTGAAGGCATGGTCTCCGCCACGTTACGCAATGGTAACAGCAGCAGCGCGCGGGTAATGTTTATCGCCGATACCGCCACCGCCACGCTTTCCGCGTTCGACATTATGACTGATAATGCGCCGGCGGATGGAAAGCAGGCCAATGCGGTGCGTGCAACGGTTACTGACCGCTATGGCAACCCGCTGGCGAACTACGCGGTGGGCTTCTCAGCGGATAACGGCGCGACGCTGATTGGCGGCAATGCGGTGCTGACCGATGCCCGTGGCCAGGCGACGTTACTACTGACGCATACGCGCGCGGTGGCGACGCAGATTACCGCGACGGTTAATGGCCAGGCGCTGACGCAAACCGTTAACTTCAGCGTCGATCGCCAGAGCGCCCGCTTTATCGAGAGCCGCGTGGCGCAAGATGCGCTGGCCAATGGCCAGGCGGGCAGCGTTATGGCGGTCAGGATCGCCGATGCGTTTGGCAACCCGGTGCCGGGCATGGCGATACAGTTTATTCCCGACAGCCCGGTCAGCGTTCTGCCCGCGCAGGCGCTTACCGATGCGCAAGGCGTGGCGCAAACCACCTTAACCAGCCGCCGGGCGGGAACCTTTAACGCCACGGCGAAACTGGTTGGCACGCCGCAGGCCGCGCAGGTGAGCACCCGCTTTATTGCTGACAGCACCACCGCGCAGCTGCCCAATGAAAACCTGCTTATCTCGCCTGATGGCGCGATAGCTAACGGGATTGCGCCGAATGGCGTCACGGCCACCGTTGTCGACGCCAATGACAACCCGATCCCCGGTGTTACCGTCAACTTCAGCGTGTCGCCAGGCGCAACCCTTGCCGCGACGACCGCCATTACCGGGCCGGATGGGCAGGCGCAAACTACGGTGGTTAGCGATATTGCTGGCCTCTACACGGTGACCGCGACGGTAAACGGCAGCACCCTGAGCAAATCGACGCTGTTCATTGCCGATGTGGTCACGGCGCAAATCTCCGATGCCAACCTGGTGGTGGAGAGCAACGGCGCGGTGGCGAACGGCAATGCGGTCAATAGCCTCTCGGCGACGGTCACCGACGTGAAGGGGAACCGGCTGAGCGGTATCACCGTTGATTTCACCGTCAGCGCGGGCGCAGTGCTGACCCGCACACAGGGGGTGAGCAATCTGGATGGTCAGGTAACCACCAGCGTTAACAGCCTGCGCGCCGGACGATTTACCGTAACGGCTCGCGTGGCGGGAACCTCGGCCAGTAAAGCGGTCGACTTTATCGGCGATATCTCGACCGCTGCGCTGGCGAGCGTCACGCTGGAGGGAGCAACCACTGATAAAACCGCCAACGGCACAGACAGCTTTACCTTCCATGCGCGGGTTAAAGACGTCAATAACAACCCGGTCAGCGGCGCGACGGTGCAGTGGCTACAGGATAAAGGCGTTGCCGCCACCATCAACAGCCTGAGCGTGACTAACGATGAGGGGATTGCCGTCGCTCTGCTTGAGAGCACCACGACAGATGTAATGAATGTGCAGGTTTCCGCATCGCTTAATAACGAGGCCAGCATTGATGCGGACAAAACGGTGAGTTTCCATCCGCAGCAGGTCAACCTGCGCGGCGGAGTGTGGGGAGCCCAGGCGGTATGGGGCTACAGTAACCCTGCACCGGTTGTCGTGCCCGGCGCTGAGATCAAACTCTTTCATAGCAAAGGCGACGCGCAGCCGGTCTACTCCACTCAGGCCAACAGTAACGGTAGCTACAGCCTCGATGTCTTGTCAGGGAGCTACTATGTTGAGGTCACCGCGCCGGACTACTTCCCGTTGCAAACCACGATTACGGTCGTCAGAGGAACACTCTTTGCCCAGGATTTCACCCTGACGCATCGCCTGAAGGGCGCAGTGGCGAAGATTGTCGTGAGCTGGAACGCTACGCCGGCGAATCTCGACGCGCACCTGATTGTTCCGCCAAAAGCGAGTAATCCCGGCGGTGCAAGGCAGCATGTCTACTATATGACGACGCACCCGGTCGGCGCAGAAGCGGGGCTGGAGAATGACATGCGCAATGGCTATGGCCCGGAAACCGTCTCGATTGGCAATTTCCACCCCGGTGCGTACTGTTACTCGGTACACAACAGCCAACCGGCAACCGGCCCGCTGATGACGGGAGCAAAGGTGACGCTCTCCCTGTCGGATGGCCGCAGCTGGAACTGGGCGGTGGAAAACGCCAGCGGCTCGCAGCGCAATACGCTGTGGCACGTCTTCAAACTGAACGTTGACCCGCAGGGCAGCGTGAGTGTCGAAACCGTCGGCACCACCTCCTCCGGCCCGCCGTATAAATTTGATGGCTGTTAATCTCAGCAAGCCCTGCCGTAACTGGCGGGGCTTTTTGGCAATTTTCCGCTGATTTATCTGAGCTGCGATGGCGGCGTTTTTCTTTTAGTCATCTTTTTAGTATAAGGTTTAGACACGGACGAACCGCGTCCAGCTCATTGATTACGGGGAATAACATGTCGGTAAAATATTTGGCGGGAATGGTTGGCGCAGCGTTTCTGTTGGCGGGTTGCAGCAGCAGCAATGATCTCACCGCAGGCGGCCAGAACGTGCGTTTTGTGGAAGATAAGCCCGCTGCGCAGTGCAAGTATCTTGGCACCGCCAGCGGCAAGCAGAGCAACTGGCTCTCTGGCCAGCACGGCGAAGAGGGCGGCTCAATGCGCGGCGCGGCAAATGCCCTGCGCAACCAGGCTGCCGCTATGGGCGGCAACGTGCTCTACAACGTAAGCAGCCCGACGCAGGGCGTGCTGTCGAGCTTTGTGCCGACCGCCAGCGAAATGAACGCCCAGGTTTACAAGTGCCCTAACTGATCCTTTCCCTTCTGCCCGCCAGCGATGGCGGGCGCGCTGCAACCGCTACTATATTTCCGCACTCTGCTATTTATTCCCTGCTTGTAAATAAGACGATTATAATTTTCCTGCTAATTAAATCTCGCCTCTCTGAATATTAAGTTTTCTTAATCTTGGTGCTTTTTTTAATTATATTTTCCTCGGTTTTATCTTTTTTTAGAAAAGAGGATATATCGCGATAAAGTAATATTTTTCGCTGCCGATACTCACTTTAGGACAAAACGCAAAGGAGTGTAAAAAAACAATATTATTTCTTGCATGAAGTGTCGGGAGTTACCAATGAATATTACAAAGAGGTTGTTACTTGCCTTCTCGTTATTGATTTTAAGCCTTATAGGCACAAACCTGATTGCGATATTTTCCTTATCGAAACTGGGTGAGTCGCAAACGAACTTTAAAGAAAATACCTTACCCAGCCTCGACATGATGAACAAAGAGATGCTGAAAGTGCTGACGATCCGCGGCCAGCTCTTCGTTCACGGTCTGACTGAAGAACCTGCCGGGATGGCGGAAATCAAACAGAACGCATTAAAGTTGTATGACGATGTTTACGCCATGCACCAGGGTTACATTAAAGATCTCGTTTCCGATCAACACGATCAGGATATGTCAAATAAAACGCTGGGCGATTTAGAAAAGTTTCGCGCAGTGATGGATCAATTTTTTAAAGTCTCAGAAGGTAATGACCGGGCTGCCATTATTCAGGCGATGCGTAAAGGCGGGCCGGTTGCCGACAGTATTGCCATATTAATTAACGACTTTACCGAACAGGTTGCTTATAACGGCAAGCTGGTAAATGACGCCGTCTCTGCTAACTCCAGCTTAATTAACCGCTCGATGGTTTTATCCATTTCCGCCACGCTGGTCGCGACGCTGGTTCTCGGTCTGTTTGGTCTCTTTACCGTGCTTAACATCAAGCGTCGTCTTAACGATATGCGCGATGGCATGGAAAATATCAGCGAGAAGCTGGATCTTAGCCAGGCGCTGACAACCGGGCGAATGGATGAGATTGGCCGTGCGGTCGCCGCGTTTAACCTGCTGGTTGAGCGTGTCTCTGAGTCGCTGAAGATGGTGCGCGCCGCTTCAAGCTCGGTGAATACCGCAGCGAACGAGATTGCGTTAGGCAATAACGAACTCTCAGCACGTACCGAACAGCAGTCGGCAGCAGTTGTTGAAACGGCGGCCAGTATGGAAGAACTCAGCTCGACGGTGAAACAGAACGCCGAGAACGCCCATCAGGCGAGCCAACTGGCGATTACTGCTTCTGATACCGCTGCACAGGGCGGCACCGTGGTCAGCGTGGCGGTAAACCGCATGAAAGACATTATGGAGAGCTCAAAACGCATCTCTGAAATCACCTCGGTGATTAACGGCATCGCCTTCCAGACCAACATCCTCGCGCTGAACGCGGCGGTAGAAGCGGCAAGGGCAGGGGATCAGGGTCGCGGCTTTGCGGTGGTAGCGGGCGAAGTTCGCTCTCTGGCCCAGCGCAGCGCGCAGGCAGCCAAAGAGATTGAAACCTTGATCAGCGAATCGGTGAACTATGTGCAGGAGGGTTCCCGTCAGGTAGATCTGGCTGGTGAAACCATGAGCGGCATCGTTAACTCCGTGATGCAGGTGAAGGATTTGATGCAGGAGATCGCCGCCGCCTCTGATGAGCAGAACCGTGGCATCGGGCAGATTGCGCAGGCGATGTCTGAAATGGATACCACGACCCAGCAGAACGCCTCGCTGGTGCAGGAGTCCTCAGCGGCTGCGGGTAGCCTTGAAGAGCAGGCCACGAAACTGCAGCAACTGGTGGATGTGTTCCGTTTACCGGGCCAGCAGCCGGCTCGCGCCAGCGCCAGCACCGTGAAAGCACCCGTACAGCGTGCGCGTCTGGCACCTGCCGGCGCCGCCGATGAGGGCTGGGAGACCTTTTAAAGTTCCGACACGCGCTTGTATCCCGTGCAAGCGCTTTTTTCACGGTCGCGTTGCGTATTTCGCGACCGTGCTTTTTTTTACTGTTGACGCAGTTGTAGATCCAGCGGCGTTTTACTCGGCTCACCGCCAATCTCCCGCGCCAGCTTCGGCACCATATACCCCGACACCAGCGTCAGCAGCTCACGCATAATCTCCCGCGCCGTTTCATCACTCACCATAAAGTGCGCCGCGCCTTCTACCCGATCCAGCACATGCAGATAGTAAGGCAGCACGCCCGCGTCGAATAAGGCGTTGCTGAGATCCGCCAGCGTCTGAGCATTGTCATTTACGCCGCGCAGCAGCACGCTCTGGTTAAGCAGCGTGACGCCCGCCTGGCGCAGTTGCGCCATTGCCGCGCGGAAATCGTCGCCAATCTCCTGCGCGTGGTTGATATGGTTCACCAGCAAAATTTGCAGCGACGAGCGGGCAAAACGGGCCACCAGCGTATCGGTGATACGCGCCGGGATCACAATCGGCAAGCGGCTATGAATGCGCAGGCGCTTAAGGTGTGGAATAGCTTCCAGCTGCGCGATCAACCACTCAAGCTCGTGATCTTTAGCCATCAGCGGATCGCCGCCGGAAAAAATGATCTCATCCAGCTCCGGGTGCGCGGCAATATAGTCCAGCGCGCCCTGCCAGTTCCGCTTGTTGCCCTGATTATCGGCATACGGGAAGTGGCGACGGAAACAGTAGCGACAATTTACCGCACAGCCGCCCTTGACCAGCAGCAGCGCGCGGTTGCGGTATTTGTGCAGCAGACCTGGCACTACGCTGCTCTGCTCATCCAGCGGATCGGTGCTGTAACCCGGTGCTGAGATGAACTCTTCGCTGGTGGTAAGTACCTGACGCAGAAGCGGATCGTTAACATCGCCTTTGCGCATGCGCGCGACAAACGCCCGCGGCACCCGTAGAGGGAAAAGCCGCTTTGCTTCGCGTCCGCGCAGCAGGGCTTCATCAGGTTCTATATTTAAAATATGTAGCAGTTCATCGGGATCGGTGATTACATCGGCAAGTTGCAATAACCAATCTTCTCTGGAAGGGGATTTTAGGGTTACAATGTGTGCCATTTTTTTGGCTAAGCTACCAGTTAACAATTTCAGAGGGCCTTATGGCGACTTACTATAGCAACGATTTTCGTGCCGGTCTTAAAATCATGATGGACGGCGAACCGTACGCGGTTGAGGCCAGCGAATTCGTGAAACCGGGCAAAGGCCAGGCGTTCGCACGCGTTAAACTGCGTCGTCTGCTGACCGGTACCCGCGTTGAGAAAACCTTCAAGTCTACCGACTCGGCTGAAGGCGCGGACGTTGTGGATATGAACCTGACTTACCTCTACAACGACGGTGAGTTCTGGCACTTCATGAACAACGAAACTTTTGAGCAGCTCTCCGCTGATAAAAAAGCGATTGGCGACAGCGAAAAATGGCTGCTGGATCAGGCCGAGTGCATCGTGACGCTGTGGAACGGCCAGCCGATCTCCGTCACGCCGCCGAACTTCGTTGAACTGGAAATCGTTGATACCGATCCAGGCCTGAAAGGTGATACCGCAGGTACCGGCGGTAAACCGGCTACCCTGAGCACCGGCGCTGTGGTTAAAGTGCCGCTGTTCGTACAGGTTGGCGAAGTGATCAAAGTTGATACCCGCTCCGGCGAATATGTATCTCGCGTGAAGTAATGCGCGCAACCGCGGCGTAGCGCTCTGCTGCGTCGCGGGTTCGTTGAGGCCCGGATAATGAAACGTCTCGCAAAACTCCTCTCACTGCTGCTTATCAGCTGCGCACTGCTCGCAGGCTGCAATACCGCGCGCGGTATCGGCGAAGATGTGCAGACGCTGGGTCATATCATTTCGCACGCCGCCAGCTAATAACTTCCTTTCGTCTTAAAAATCCGCTTTTTTCCCGTCGCTTTTCGGGAATTTGTCTATGCTTAAGTGGCTATACACAAACGATATTGACAATAAAAGGAAGATATTATGGTTAAGAAGACATTTGTTGCGATCTTTTCTGTACTGGTTCTTTCATCCGTGCTGACGGCGTGTAACACCACCCGTGGCGTCGGCGAAGATATCTCCGATGGCGGTAGCGCAATTTCTGGCGCTGCGACCAAAGCACAACAGTGATGACTGCCGGTACGGCCTGTGCCGTACCGTTAGTTTGCCTCTGGTAGTGACAAAAACGGCGTAAAGCGGTTTCCCATCCCCAATTTCATGCGAATGTTTCTTTTGTAGGTATAAACGGTTTTCCCGTTGATCCTCATATTTGCTGCGATTGCTGCGTTATCTCTGCCTTCCATCCACAGGGTTAATACTTTCTCTTCCTGACGCGTTAGTAGCGGCGTCACGACTCGCCGTGACTGCCTGACCGGGCGCGCTTGCATCATGTTATCAATGGCCTGCGCCACTTTTTCCAGCGGATCCGTCTTTTGCAGGATCGCCGCAATCGGAAATTGCGCGCAAAATGCCGACAGCTGTGTGTCATAGCCCGACTCCAGCAGCATCACCTGGCAGGATGCGCCGCATACCGAGAAGAGCGAAGCAAGTTGTTGAATATGATGAATTTCATCTTTAAAGCTGTGTAAATCAATAATCACCAGATCCGGCTGCCACTGGACAATATGCTCTTTCGCCAGCATCAAATTATGCAGAGCGGTGACAAGGAAAGAGGCGGGAAACAGATCGGTTTGATTGAGCCAGGATTCCATCCCTGAACGGGTGAAGTAACAGCGGTCAATCACAAGCATTTTGAACATATTTTTCTTCGCAGTCAGAGTAGGGCGCACGGCTTCCTGAATCCAGGAAAGCGATTCATCATATTCGCTGGATATGATGAATAAATGCCTGAATTCCGCTGCGAAGAGGGGCTATTTCTTGCTTTAACTTCCTGAAACTGAATGGGGGTTTGTGGGGTTGAAATCCTCAGGTAAAGAAGGGAAAATCTGACACTCATCACCTGGCTGGCGGGACGACCCGACAGCGTCACTTATTATTCGGGGACGGCCCCGTACTGGAGCCAACCATGTCCTGGTTTATTCTCGTCATCGCCGGTCTTCTTGAAGTCGTCTGGGCTATCGGCCTGAAATATACCCACGGTTTTACCCGCATCACTCCCAGTATTATTACCGTCGTGGCGATGCTTATTAGCGTCGTGCTGCTTTCATGGGCAATGAAAACCCTGCCGGTCGGCACCGCCTATGCGGTCTGGACCGGCATTGGCGCCGTTGGCGCGGCCATCGCCGGGATTGTATTACTCGGCGAGTCCGCAAGCCTGGCGCGTATCGTTAGCCTCTGTCTGATTGTGGCCGGAATTATTGGCTTAAAAATCAGCGCCCATTAATGGGGCTGATCGACCCAGATTAGCTTGTTCACTTCGAAGCCCTGACGGGTCGCGTCTGCCAGCATCTTCTCTTTCACCTCGGCCGAAATGGTCGGCGTGCGGGAGAGGATCCACAGGTAGTCGCGATCCGGGCCGCAAATCAGCGCATGGCGATACTCTTTATCCAGAGAGATGATGTTGTAGCCGCCATAGAACGGGCCAAAGAATGAGACCTTCAGCGATGCAGTGCGCGGGTCGCCGGTGAAGTAGGCTTTACCGACCGACTCCTGCCATTTGCCGCGATCCGGGTTATAACCCCGGTTGACAACGGTTAAGCCGCCATCGTCGCGCAGGCTGTAGGTCGCGGTGACGCGCTCCAGACCACGCTCAAAGCGGTGATCGAAGCGGGCGATCTCGTACCATTTCCCTAAGTAGCGTTGCGTATCGAAATTCTGCACCACGGTAACGCCTTTTGGCGGTGTGGGCGTGCTGCAGGCCGTGACTAAAAAAGCAGCGGTGACCGCTGCGAAGATAGGCAGTAAACGCATGGTATTCTCCCTCCTGGCTTTTACGTAAGTGTAGAAGATGGCGGGAAATTTGCTCTCCTGCGCATGCAGGAGAGCGACAGGTTTTACAGGAAAATCACGCCGACTAACGCAACGACACTAATAATCGCCGCGAGGCCGTAGAAAATCCATTTACCGTTGGGCAGATGCACTTTCAAATCGTGCATCATATGGTGGATACGGTGCAGACCGCACCAGACCGGCAGCACAATCATCAGGAAGAGAAAGGCGCGGCCAATGAAGCTCTGGGCAAAGGCGATAACGCGCTCGTAGCTCAGCGCCTCGCCGGGGAAGAGACCGAGCGGCAGCAGCAGGCCGACCAGCAGGATCATCACCGGGGCGAAGATGGCGCTCCACATACCGCCTGCGCCAAACAGCCCCCAGAACATCGGTTCGTCAGAACGTTTTGGATTCGGGTTAATCATCATCAAGTCCTCACCAGAACAGGGCGATAAACAGTACAACTACCGTTACCACGGCAGCCACCACCCAGAGCCCTTTTACCACCGGCTCTGGCCCCATTTTTTCGCCCTTCACAATGATTAGCGACGCTTTTGGTGCCAGATCGAACCAGGTTTTGGTATGCAGCAGCGCTGCCGCCAGCGCGATCAGGTTGAGTAGCAGCACCACCGGGTTTTGCAGGAAAGCGACAAAGCCCATCCAGCTTTCCGGACCGTTTTTCAGCGCGAAAAGGCCATACAGCAGCTCCAGGCTGAACCAGACCGCCGGAATCGCCGTCCCTTCGCGCAGCATATAGAAGCGATAAAACGGCAGGGTTTTCCACCAGCTTGACGGCATGGGGCGAACCCAGGCCTTACGTTTAGTCGTCATCATGCACTCCTTAGCGAGGTTTCAGGGTGGCGATAAGAAAGTCTTTCGAACTCTCAATCTTGCCCTGCTGAATGGCGGCGGCCGGGTCGACGTGCTTCGGACACACTTCCGAGCAGTAGCCGACAAACGTACAACTCCACACGCCGTTCTGGCCGTTGAGTTGCGCCATGCGCTCTTGCTTGCCGTGGTCGCGGCTGTCGAGGTTATAGCGGTGCGCCAGCGTAATCGCCGCCGGGCCGATAAACTCCGGATTGAGGCCAAACTGTGGACAAGCGGCATAGCAGAGACCGCAGTTGATGCAGCCGGAGAACTGGTGATACTTCGCCATCTGCGCCGGGGTCTGCTTGCCCGGCCCCTGATCCGGTGTGCGCGTATTGCCGATGATATAGGGCTTAATCGCCTCAAGGCTCTCGATAAAGTGGGTCATATCGACCACCAGATCGCGCTCAATCGGGAAGTTCGCCAGCGCCTCGACTTTCAACCCTTTGGTGTAGTCGCGCAGGAAGGTTTTGCAGGCCAGCTTTGGCACTTTGTTGACCATCATGCCGCAGGAGCCGCAAATCGCCATTCGGCACGACCAGCGGTAGCTGAGATCCGGCGCGAGGTTATCTTTGATATAGCCCAGCGCATCGAGCAGCGAGGTGGCTTCATCGTAAGGCACGTCGTAGAAGGCGCTGTGCGGCGCGTTGTCGACCTCCGGGTTATAGCGCACCACTTCAATCTTCAGGTTCTTCATCTCAGACATTGTTCGTCTCCTTCTTCTCACCCGACTCCGCTTCTGCCCCATAGACGCGTTTCGCCGGTGGCAGCGTGGTGATTTTCACGTCGCTGTACTCGAGGCGGGTTGTACCGTCCGCCTCGCGGAACGCGAGCGTATGTTTGAGGAAGTTAACGTCATCGCGCTCGGTGCAGCCTTCGTCGAGACGCTGATGGGCACCGCGCGACTCTTTGCGCGCCAGCGCCGAGTGAGCCATACATTCAGCAACGTTCAGGCCGTGGCCCAGCTCAAGGGTGTAGAGAATATCGGTGTTGAAGACGCTGGAGGTGTCGGTAATACGTACCCGTTTGAAGCGCTCCTGCAACTCGGCGAGCTTATCGACGGTTTTCTGCATCAGCTCCGGCGTACGGTAAATGCCGCAGCCCTCCTCCATCGATTCACCCATCTCATCGCGAATTTTCGCCCAGCTCTCGGTGCCGTTCTGATTCACCAGCGCCTTCAGACGCTGTTCAACATCGGCGGCCTGAGCGTTGAGCGCATCGTCATTTGCCGGGCTGGCAGTTGAAGCGCGTTCAACGGCCTGTTCGCCCGCCAGGCGGCCAAAGACCACCAGTTCCGCCAGCGAGTTAGAGCCAAGGCGGTTCGCGCCGTGCAGGCCGACCGAGGAGCACTCACCGACGGCAAACAGCCCGGCGATGCGCGATTCGCAGTTCTGATCCGTCTCAATGCCGCCCATGGTGTAGTGCGCGGTCGGGCGCACCGGGATCGGCTCTTTGATCGGATCGACGCCGACATAGGCTTTTGCCAGCTCGCAAATAAAGGGCAGGCGCTCTTTGATCTTCTTCTCGCCAAGGTGGCGCAGATCGAGATGCACCACATCGCCGCGCGGTGTGGAGATGGTGTTGCCTTTGCGCCACTCGTGCCAGAAGGCCTGCGACACTTTGTCGCGCGGGCCAAGCTCCATATATTTGTTTTTCGGCTCGCCGAGCGGCGTTTCCGGCCCCATGCCGTAATCCTGAAGATAGCGATAGCCGTTTTTATTCACCAGGATACCGCCTTCGCCGCGGCAGCCCTCCGTCATCAGAATGCCGGAGCCGGGCAGGCCGGTCGGGTGATACTGCACAAACTCCATATCGCGCAGCGGCACGCCGTGCGACAGCGCCATCCCCATACCATCGCCGGTAACGATGCCACCGTTGGTGTTATAGCGGTAAACACGACCTGCGCCGCCGGTGGCCATTACCACCGCATTGGCGCGGATCTGGATCAGCGTGCCTTCCATCATGTTCATCGCGACCAGGCCGCGCGCGTGGTTGTCATCCACCAGGATATCGAGCACGAAGTGTTCGTCGAAACGCTGAATTTGCGGGAACTGCAACGAGGTTTGAAACAGCGTATGCAGCATGTGGAAGCCGGTTTTATCGGCAGCGAACCAGGTGCGCTCGATCTTCATGCCGCCAAAGCGACGCACGTTGACCGTGCCGTCTTCGCGGCGGCTCCACGGGCAGCCCCACTGTTCAAGCTGGGTCATCTCCGTGGGGCAGTGATGGACAAAGTAGTCGACGACATCCTGTTCGCAAAGCCAGTCACCACCCGCCACGGTATCGTGGAAATGGTATTCGAAGCTGTCATGATCCTGGGCGACGGCGGCGGAACCGCCCTCGGCGGCAACGGTGTGGCTGCGCATGGGATAGACTTTTGAAATCAGTGCGATTTTAGCGTTGGGATGGGCCTGCGCCGCGGCAATCGCGGTGCGTAATCCTGCTCCGCCTGCGCCAATCACAGCGATATCGGCTTGAAAGGTTTGCACGACATTCCTCCAGATTATTGTTGTTCCGCAACGATAAGCCAGGTGCGCTTGCCTTCATTACGGAAGAGGTCCACTGCTCCTTTTGGGGTAGCGGGCAGTATATCCGTATTGACTGAGGGGAAATTTGACGTGTTCGAGTGTTTTGCTGTTCTTCGCCGTGATACGGCTTCCAGCTTGATCGATATCATCTCTAAATAGCTCATATCTATTTATTGAAGAGGGCTATGAAAATTATTTGTGCAAAATTTGTCTAAGCAGATCGATGCGGGTAGACTTCGTGCCCTTGTTAGAAATCGGAGAAAGAACCATGAGCGAGACGGCAACCTGGCAGCCGAGCGCATCCATCCCCAACTTACTGAAACGCGCGGCAATTATGGCGGAAATTCGCCGTTTCTTTGCCGACCGCGGCGTACTGGAGGTGGAGACGCCCTGTATGAGTCAGGCAACGGTGACCGATGTGCATCTGGTCCCGTTTGAAACCCGTTTTGTTGGCCCCGGCCACTCTCAGGGCCTCAATCTCTATCTGATGACCAGCCCCGAATACCATATGAAGCGCCTGCTGGCCGCGGGCTGTGGCCCGGTTTTCCAGCTCTGCCGCAGCTTCCGTAATGAAGAGATGGGGCGTCATCACAACCCCGAATTCACCATGCTCGAATGGTATCGTCCGCACTATGACATGTACCGTTTGATGAATGAGGTGGATGATCTGCTGCAACAGGTGCTCGAGTGCCCGGCAGCAGAATCACTCTCTTATCAGCAGGCTTTCCAGCGCTATCTGGAGGTCGATCCACTTTCGGCGGATAAAGCCCAGTTGCGTGAAGTGGCGGCGAAGCTGGATCTGAGCAATATTGCCGATACGGAAGAGGATCGCGACACCCTGCTGCAACTGCTGTTCACCATGGGCGTGGAGCCGCAGATCGGTAAAGATCGTCCGACCTTTGTTTACCACTTCCCGGCAAGCCAGGCGGCGCTGGCGCAGATCAGCACCGAAGATCACCGCGTCGCGGAGCGGTTTGAGGTTTACTTCAAAGGCATTGAGCTGGCGAACGGCTTCCATGAGCTGACCGACGCCCGCGAGCAGCAGCAGCGCTTTGAGCAGGATAACCGCAAGCGCGCCGCGCGCGGATTGCCGCAGCAGCCGGTGGATGTCAATTTGCTGGAAGCGTTAAAAGCGGGCCTGCCGGACTGCTCCGGCGTTGCGCTGGGTGTTGACCGCCTGGTGATGCTGGCGCTGCAGACTGAAACGCTGGCAGAAGTGATGGCGTTTAGCGTCGACCGGGCATAACTCCCCGTTTGTGCCGGGTGGCAGCTACGCCTTACCCGGCCTGAAGAGTAACCCCTCCGCAGGCCGGATAAGCCGGCACTCAAAGAGTTACAGGCTGCCCGCCGGGCGGCTGCTTCTCCCCGCTGAAGACAACGTTTTGGCCGCGCGTTTACCGTCGAGGCTCTCAAGGCGCATCTGGAACGGCGGGAAGGGCAGATCGATGCCGTGTTCACGGAAGCCCGCCAGAATAAGCTGGTGGATTTCGTGGCGCAGCGGCATGCGATGGCCCATCTCAGCCGCATAGATGCGCAGCTCAAACAGCTGCAGCCCGTGCTGCAAATCGACCAGGAACACTTCCGGCGGCGGGTTATCAATCACCAGCGAACAGCGCTCAGCAGCGGTGTAAAGGATCTGCGTCACCTCTTCGCTATTGGCATCGACCGGCGCGGGCACTGTTAACACCACGCGCGTGACAGAGTCCGAGAGCGACCAGTTAATAAACTGCTCGGTGATAAAGGCCTTATTCGGCACGATGATCTCTTTGCGATCCCAGTCGCTGATGGTGGTTGCGCGGGTATTGATCTTGGTAATGCTGCCAGTCAAATCGCGGATCGTTACCGTATCGCCGATACGGATCGGCTTCTCAAACAGGATGATCAGGCCTGAGATAAAGTTGGCGAAGATCTCCTGTAGACCAAACCCGAGACCAACACCGAGCGCGGCCACCAGCCACTGCAACTTCGACCACTCAATACCAATCATCGAGAAGCCCACCAGCCCGCCAAACAGCATCAGCAGATATTTGGTGATAGTGGTGATGGCGTAACCTGTCCCCGGCGTCAGCTCAAGGTGCTGCAACAGCGCCAGTTCAAGCAAAGCAGGAAGGTTGCGCACCAGCTGGGTGGTGATAATAAACACCAGGATGGCAATTAGCACCGCGCCGAGGGTAATCGGCTCCAGGCTCTCGACGCCCTGTACCGTTGAGGTGACATCCCACAGCGGAATGTTCTCAAGGAAGCCAAAGGCAGAGTGGATCTCAGACCAGAGGAAGATCACCGACAGCAGGGCGATCAGCATCAGGATCGAGCGCACCAGGCGCAGGGACTGCACGCTGATGGCGTCGAGATCGACCTCCTGCTCATCAATTTCGGCGGTGCCTTCGGTACTGAGCTGATGGGCGGCATCCTCTTCGCCGCGTGCGCGCTGTGCGAGTATTTCCGCGCGGCGGTGGCGTGCGCGCTCGAAGGCCAGACGGCGACGCTGGATAAACATCCAACGGCGAATAATGTGATAAACCACCAGCAGCAGGAACCAGATAGCAACGGAGGTTTCCAGCCTTGCCAGCAGCGCCTGCGCGGTTGCCAGATAACCGACCGCGGCGGCAAGAATCGCCGACAGCGGGGCGCAGAGCAGCAGGTTCCACAGCAGATGGTTAGCCATATTGTCGCCGTTGCCGCTCTTATCGACATACAGCGGAATACCGGCGCGTTTCAGGCTGAGAGTGACAATCGCCAGCGCACCGCAAATCAGGATAAAGCAGAGCCGCCCGAGCGAGCCGGAGAATTCCCGGTCGTTCAGGTTATCGAACATAATCAGCGCCATGATCAGCGGCACGATAAAGCCGATGCTCATCAGGTAGTAACGTAACCCGCGCGCCACGCGGTTTCGCGGCCAGCCGAAGTGGACGACAAACAGCCCGGTTGGGCGGGCGAAGGTCGCACAGATCATCACTGCCCACAGCAGCGGCACGGTGGCGGTGACGCCATCGCCAATCGCTACCGCCAGCGGATAGGGCCACGCCTCCTGCAAACAGTAGCCGAGCGTTGCCCACAGCACCGGCAATGGTGACGCCACCAGAATGGACCAGAAGACGGTGCGCATGGTGAGCCAGAAGTGATCCTGGGTCACTTTACCCACGCGGGCGCTGGAGCGCTCCAGGAAGCGGGTGAAGTGGCGACGTGAGTAAATACTTACCCCTACCAGAATCAACGCGCCAAATAGCGGGAAGAGCGTCTCTTTGCTGGTCAGCACCATCGCGCTGGCTTTGCCCAGCTGGCTGATGGTGTTCAGTGACAGCAGGCGGCGCAGATCCTGCACAATCTCAAGCGGCCATGAGAAGCCCATCGGGCTGACATCCGCCGTCCAGAAGAGGTAGCGGTGGGTCGCCTCATTCACCTCTTTTAACGCATCTTCAAGCTGGCTATTGGAAACTTTGAGTTTGGTCAGCTCCAGAATCAGCGTATCGCCGCCCTGCAACAGCGAATTGAGCAGTTCGCGCTGCGTGCGTAGCTGGGCTTCAAGAATACGGTTTTGCTCAGCGGTCAGAACCTTGCCATCCGCCTGGCGAATCTGTCGCAGCTGCGGCTGCTTGTTGAGCAGATCTTCATAACGCATGCGGTGCACGCGCAGCTGCGCCATTTCGGTATCCAGTTGCTGCGGTTTCGGCATCTCCGGCAGACGAGCCACCTGCGCGCGCAGCGCTTCGCCGAGCATATTCGATGCGCCGAGCCACTGGGACTGCTCGCGCAGAGTATTAAGCGCCTGGCGCACCTGTAGCGTTTGCCCAGTTGCCTGGCGCTGCTGCGAAGCGACCAGATCCATGCGCTGCGCCTGCTGGTTCAGCGCCTGTGAGAGTTCACGGTTGATGCGGAACTGCTCAACGATGTTGGCGGGCAGGTTCGCACTGTTCTCAGCCAGCATCTCCGTGCTCTCCAGCGCCTGCTCGGCTTCGCGCTGACGCTGGCTGTTGAGTTGGTTACGAAGTGCCTGCAGATAAGCATCCAGCCGCTCGCTCTGCTTTTGCGCCAGCTCTGAGCGCATACGCGCCAGCTCCTGGCGGTTATTGGCTGAAAGCTGCGCCAGCTCTAATTCATCAACCACTGCTTTCAGCTTTGCCGACTCTGCCTGAGCGGCAAAATTTTGCGCCTGGGCAAGGGCCGAGTTGCTGGTTTGCGCCCCGAGGCGACGCTCCACTTCCGTTACCTGGCGGCGGGCGTCGGTTTGCTGCTGGGGAAGCTGGCTTAAGGAGTCGCTGATCTCCCGTGCGCGCTCCTGCTCCTGCTGCGCCTGGCGCGTCTTCTCCAGCAGCTGGCTGCTGACTTGCAGAATCTCCTGGTTGAGCGCATCGCTGCTCATGCCGGGTGACACTGAAGGGGGATCGTCGCGCAGATTATCGAGCTGGGCGCGAAGGGTGCGGGAAAGTTTGGGGAAGTTGTCGATCACGTCCTGATACTGCTGGGCGCGTTCAAGGGAGCCTTTACGCTCGTCCAGCGCGTTCAACGCGCCTTGTAATGTCTCTACAATTTCCGCCTGGTCCGGCGTGTTTTTCGCCGCTTTGGCTTGCTCCAGCTCCTGGGCAATTTGACGGGCATCGGGAGCCGTTGCGGCAACGGCTCCCTGGCTGAGGCACCAGGCCATCAGAAAAGCGATAATCAGGCGCACTGCAGTCTCCCTGGGGTGAGGCTTAAACGTCTTCTTTAGCGTCGTCAACCAGCGGGTTGGCGTCATGTTCCGCTTTAATTTCTTCTTCCGGCAGCGGTGCAGGCTCCTGCGCATCAACCGGGACAAACGGCTCGGTGGAGAGCGCCAGCGGCTGGCCGATTTTGGTCACAGAGAGGCTGCGTAAGGCGTCAACCAGCTGCACTTTACCCGGCGCAAACAGGTTGATAACGGTAGAACCGAGCTTAAAGCGGCCCATCTCCTGGCCCTTCAGCAGCGCGACCGCGCCCTCGCTTTCACCTTGCGGGAAGGTCCAGCGTTTAATGATCCCTTCGCGCGGCGGCGTGACGGTGCCTGCCCAGACGGTTTCGATGCTGCCAACAATGGTCGCGCCGACAAGAATTTGCGCCATCGGGCCAAACTCAGTGTCGAACAGGCAGATAACGCGCTCGTTACGGGCGAAGAGGTTAGGTACGTTCTGCGCCGTTAAGTGGTTAACGGAGAAGAGGTCGCCCGGCACATAGATCATTTCGCGCAGGATGCCGTTGCACGGCATATGCACGCGGTGGTAGTCGCGCGGTGAAAGATAGGTGGTGACAAAGCTACCGTTACGGAACAGATCCGCCATCAGGTAGTTGCCTGCCAGCAGCGCTTCGAGGCTGTAGTTATGGCCTTTAGCCTGCAGGATTTTGTCATTGTCGATGGCGCCAAGCTGGCTGATTACGCCATCCGCCGGCATGACCAGCACGTTCGGATCGGTATTAAGCGGGCGCACCTCGTCGCGCAGCGGGCGCACGAAGAATTCGTTAAAAGAGCGGTAGCTGGCGGTATCCGGCTTCTGCGCCTCTTTCATATCGACCTTGTAGTATTTCACGAACAGATCGATAACCAGTTTGGTCAGCCAGCCTGCACGTTTGCTTGCGCCCCAGCCCGCCAGGCGAGTGAGCCACAGTTTCGGCAGAATGTATTGAAGCGAAAGTTTGAATGAGTTTAACAAGGTAGCCTCCAGGCCATTGTTTACTGTCGTTCCTGACCCGACGCGCGGCGTCGGAGTCTTAAAATGGGGGACGATTCTAACGACGCTTAGCTTAGTTGTCAGTCATCTGATTCAGAAAAGCTTTTACGCGTCTTTACCTGCGACATGCTTTCGAGAATGCGGTGATAATTTTCGAAGCGGCTCTCCGCGATTTTGCCGTTCTCTACCGCTTCGCGGATCGCACAACCGGGATCGGTATCGTGCTTGCAGTCGCGATATTTGCAGTGACCGAGATAATCATGGAATTCGACAAAACCGTGGGTGATTTGTTCCGGTTCGAGATGCCAGAGGCCAAACTCGCGCACGCCCGGAGAATCAATCACATCGCCGCCCTGAGGGAAGTGGTAGAGGCGCGCGGCGGTGGTGGTGTGCTGGCCCAAACCTGAGACGTCAGAGACGTCATTAGTGAGGATCTGCTCCTCATTGAGGCCGAGCAGCGCATTAAGCAGGCTCGATTTGCCTACGCCGGACTGGCCGGCAAAGATGCTGATGCGATCGGTCAATGCTGCGATCAGCGGATCAAGGCCATCTTTCGCATGGCTGGAGACCATCAATACGCGGTAGCCAATATGACGATAGATATCCATCTGCTCGTTAACGAACGCCAGGCCCTCTTTATCGAGCAGGTCGGTTTTATTCAGCACCAGCAGCGGTTCAACGTCCAGCGCTTCGCAGGCCACCAGATAGCGGTCAATAATGTTGAGTGAGAGTTCTGGCAGGATCGCCGAGACGATAACGATTTGATCGATATTGGCGGCGATGGGTTTAACGCCATCGTAGAAATCCGGGCGCGTCAGCACCGAGGTACGCTCGTGCACCGCTTCGACGATCCCTTTCACGTTGACGCCTTCTGCGGCCGCTTTGCCTGGCCGCCAGACCACGCGATCGCCGGTGACCAGCGAGCGGATAGTGCGGCGAATGTTGCAGCGATGCACGTCGCCGTCGGCGGATTCTACATCGGCATGCATACCAAAGCGGCTAATGACCACCCCTTCGGCCGTTTCGCCAAACAGGTTGTCATCGTAGTCGGGTTTCTCCGTCGAGGTTTTCAGTCGGCGCTCATGGTTCGCTTTAACGCGGCGCTGCTGTCCCTTGGAGAGTTTATTTTTACTCAATCGTGCTGGCTCCTGGTCGCCCCGGATGGGCAAAACCTCTATGATACACTCAATTCTGGATGAATATAGTGACGCGATAAGGGTGGAAAATAGCATGAGCGCAAATGAAAACAACCTCATTTGGATTGATCTCGAAATGACAGGCCTGGATCCCGAGCGCGATCGCATTATTGAGATCGCGACACTGGTGACCGACGCCAACCTCAATATCCTGGCGGAAGGGCCGGTGATGGCAGTGCATCAATCCGACGCGCAGCTGGCGTTGATGGATGAGTGGAACGTGCGAACCCACACCGGCAGCGGCCTGGTTGAACGCGTTAAAGCGAGCACCTTTGACGATCGCGCGGCGGAACTGGCGACGATTGAGTTTCTGAAAGAGTGGGTACCGGCCGGTAAATCGCCCATTTGCGGCAACAGCATCGGCCAGGATCGCCGTTTCCTGTTTAAGTACATGCCGGAGCTGGAAGCCTACTTCCACTATCGCTACCTGGATGTCAGCACCCTGAAAGAGCTGGCGCGCCGCTGGAAACCGGAAGTGCTGACCGGCCTGAAAAAGCAGAATACTCACCAGGCGCTGGATGATATCCGCGAATCGGTGGCGGAGCTGGCTTACTACCGCGAACACTTTATTAAACTGTAAGCGTCTGCGTGTGCAGAGCCGATATGTCGTTTTCGGCTCTGCAAACCAGTGCTGGCGCGGTTTTGCTGCAAAAATGCGCGTTTTGTCGATTAAATCGGCAGTTAAACAAAAAAAACGAAAATTTGCTTTCAGGGGCTTGCAGCAGGAATGATTTCTCGTATAATGCGCCTCCCGTGAAGACACAGAAATGTGAAACACGGCATCACGAAATTTCAGCGGTTAAATGCTTTAACCTGTTGAAATAGCGCTGATAAGCGGGAATAGCTCAGTTGGTAGAGCACGACCTTGCCAAGGTCGGGGTCGCG
>NZ_JACVTW010000090.1:0-542 GCF_016624785.1 Kosakonia sp. S42
ATCCGGCACCGTCAAGGATGATATGAACTTTCTGTTTTATCGGGTACGTTTCACGGACAGCAATAAAGAACCGGGCGATATTATGGCTGTTGATTTTGTCATATTCCCGGATGACCGTCCGACTGATATCGTTCAGGTTCAGGGCACCCATGATGTTCAGGCGGGTGCGACTGCCGGTGGTTTCTACCACATGGGCTTTTTTTCCGGCAGGCATCCAGCCATAAGCCAGTTTTGTTCCCTGCGTCGGATGCACGCCATCAATGAACAGAATGGGTTCATCACCTCCGGCTTCCTGTTTCAGTTTTTCGTAGATTTCCACGAACGCCTGCTGTGCTTCCTCGCTGTATTTATGCGGTACGCCAGCCGGTTTTCTGTAACTGAAGCCGTTGCGATGCAACCTCTTGTTCATGCCCGGAATGGTATAGCGGATGCCCCACCATTCATCAACCAGCTCAATGATGCTCTGTGTGGTTGGAAGAAGGTTAGTGGTAAGATGAACCCGCAGTTTTTGGGTCTGTTCTTCGCTGAGATGGCTCCGGGAA
>NZ_JACVTW010000091.1:0-540 GCF_016624785.1 Kosakonia sp. S42
CATTCTTGAGCAGATCGGCAGCACCGGCGGCGGCGATCATGCGGAAGAGGGGGATTTCTTTTGCCACAGTGCTGGAACTGCTGGCCGGCCTGCGCTCCGCACCGGCGGGGCAGGGCGCTGCGGCCACGGCCACGCCGCCAGGTGACTTCATAACGCAGGTGGCGGGTATCGAGGAGGCGCTTTATGAGCTTCATCTGCGGCTGTGGAATCTGACAAAAGACAATCTGTACCGGGATGCGTCCCCGGCGCAGAAAATGGCGGGGATGCTGACGGAACACATGGACATGCAGCTACTGGAGGTTTACCGGCGGGCCGCCGAAATGCGCAGACATCTGGCATAGCAGTGAGGGGAGGTGGTTGATTTATGACCACCTCCTTTTTTTCACTGCCGGCGCGGGCAGCGGGCCGTTATCCACAGGTTAATGCCGGGTCTGTGCAGCCCGGCAGTGGAAAAGGCCGTCGCTGCGCGCCTCCATACCAGGCCGCGCTGTGGCGCGTCCGGAGCTCCCCGCCGTGCCTTCACTGTACCCCGGTGGTCCT
>NZ_JACVTW010000092.1:0-493 GCF_016624785.1 Kosakonia sp. S42
AGTGGAGTGGCGGCTGCGTGCGCCGGACAATCTGCTGATGGAACTGCGGGTGTGTGCACGAATAAGCGAGAGGAGCGTTAACGATGAAATTATCGCAAGGTTACTTATTTCACTGAATTATCAGCCGCATGTACCTGTTATTAAGACGGTTGAGGGTGAAAGGTTAATTTCTCTGGCAGTGAAGTTTGAAGAGTGGCTGTGTGATTTATTAAGTGGTGATAATGAAACTAAAAATGAAAACAAAACGGAAAAGGCGCGTGATGAGCCAGCCTGGATGTGGCGTGAAGGTGTGCGGGTGTTAATTCCCGGAAAGACGTCAGGCTACAGCATGCGCATTCCTGAGAATCTTGCCTCTGAAATAAGAATTATGGCGCGGGTGCATAAACGCAGCCTGAACGATGAAATGCTGACAAGGCTGATGAATTCTATGGGTTATTTAACCCAGCGTCTTCTCGACCAGAACGAGGATGCGCAGGCGCTTAAAGTGCTGTGC
>NZ_JACVTW010000093.1:0-486 GCF_016624785.1 Kosakonia sp. S42
CGGTCTTCCCGCCAGGTGCTGCCGATACGGCCCAGCGCCCGGGAGATACTGACATACGGCACACCTTCATCGGCCTCCACGTCCAGAATCAGCTGCCAGAACATCGGCGTAGTGGGTTTTTCCGGTGTCGCAACCCGCTGTAAGCGCCAGCCACGTTTGCGCAGGCTTTCGAGCAGATCTTTCAGCATTATCTCGCCGTAGCCGGTTTTCTGACTTTGCCGGACAGCATCTTCCACCATTTCCGCCGTCTGCTTCGGTGCCCAGTGGCGTTCCCGGTCACGGACAAGGGCGGCGGCAATCTGCTGCCGGTCTGCGAAGGGCATGGATCGCATCGCCAGTATGCCGGGCAGCTGCCCGGTCGCCCTCGTCAGTGCATAACCGGCCTCATCCAACGCGCGCTCCAGACTTTCCAGCATCCGGAGCATCGAACTGAGGCCACCTTCCTGCCAGAGATAAATGGCCGTGCTGAGATCGGTCAGCGTCTCG
>NZ_JACVTW010000094.1:0-457 GCF_016624785.1 Kosakonia sp. S42
CGAGCCGGTGGGAAGCGTTATGGTCGATTTTATGGCGGATATGATGCACCTGTGCCACCAGGTGGGGATCATCTCCCCGGCGGCTAACGGTCTGCCGGAGCTGATCAGGGTCGCTGAATTTCACTTCGATGCTGAAGAGGAAGACGATTTCTGAGTCCGTGCCCGGAACGGCAAAAGCCGGGAAGGGCGTTCCCCTCCGGGGAACGGGGCAGGGCGGGAACGCCTGCGGCGCACCCGCATACCACCCTCCGCCTCCTCACCCTCATCTGCATACAGATCCCTCTCATCTGCTCCTGTGTTCTGCTGCCTCTGTGGGGGTTGAGCAGGATTAGCCTGGTCTGCTCACCATTGCCGGTTGTTTCCGGCAACAAAATCAAAATCAAAATAAAAATCAAGGTCAGGGGCAGGCCACCTTCGGCTCCCCGTCCGTACCGGCCGGGTCGTCGGCCCTGCTCCG
>NZ_JACVTW010000095.1:0-428 GCF_016624785.1 Kosakonia sp. S42
TTACACCGGCGGATGGGTTCTTGCGCATAACTTCAGGTCATACGGAAAAAAACTGGGACAGCGTGGGAATGTATAATACCGGGCCGTCAAAAAAACTGATCAAACAGCGACGGGCCTATGCCGAGGATATCAGAAATATTTACCGCATTCTGCTGGCCAGAAAATCCATACTTGAACAGCGTTCTGCACCTGACGAAGAATCTCAGCTGACGGCAAAAATAACGCCGCAGCCGCTGAGAGACTGATATAAAAAAACCCGGTTAACCGGGTTTTTTTATTCAGCTTTTAAGCCGGGCAAACTCTTCCGCCATTTTCCACAGCGCCTGGTTAAGTCTGATGTCGCCATCAATCCCGGTCACCGGTCGCGTCGTGGTTCTTTTTCCTTTCGCCGTTCTGCCACGCACGCCACCTTTGATCAGATTCTCCTG
>NZ_JACVTW010000096.1:0-421 GCF_016624785.1 Kosakonia sp. S42
ATAGGCTAAGGCAAGCTGCATAGGGTTGTCCAAGATCTGGGGCGCAGATCAATATGGTGGACGCTATCCATGAAATCATTAACCACAGTGCGTAAAAAAAGCCCTAATTATCCCGTTGAGTTCAAAATAAAATGGTTGAACTCTCGCATCGACCAGAGATCCCCGTAGCGCAACCCGCTCGTGAGCATGGAATCAACGATAATCTGCTTTTCAAGTGGCGTCAGTACTGGCGAAAACTACGTCCTCCTTCAACAACAGAAAACAGCGTGCCTGAGCTGCTCCCGATAACACTTGATGCCGAAGATGTTGTCCCTGCAATCTCCTCCCGGTCACAATCTGTAGCTGCTGCGGCACCTGAATCACTCCCCGTGACGAAAAACGGCTGCTGCCGGCAGCGTCATGCTGCCCGGAATGTGGTGGT
>NZ_JACVTW010000097.1:0-403 GCF_016624785.1 Kosakonia sp. S42
CCATGCGCCCTCAGTTTTCGATCTGGTGTCTAACTTTAGGGGCGCATTACATACAGACGGACATCTAAGTATGGAATCCCAGTCCTGGCGAAAAGAACCCCGTAAAAATTATTCGAATGACTTCAAGCTCCGTATGGTCGAACTTGCTTTACGTCCCGGTGCCTGCGTTGCTCAGATTGCCCGTGAAAACGGCGTCAACGATAATGTCATCTTCAAATGGCTGCGGCTCTGGCAGAATGAAGGCCGTATATCACGTCGACTTCCGGCTGCCACAGACGCTTCATCATTACCCACAATGTTACCTGTTGAGGTGATACCGGATCCGGCACCCTCTGCCAGGATGAATACAGACCCGGGTCAGTTCTCCGCACTGAATGCCTCATCCTGTTGTGTTGAGTTCCGC
>NZ_JACVTW010000098.1:0-402 GCF_016624785.1 Kosakonia sp. S42
CCAATATCGACAGCTTCTTTTAGTAGCTCAACTTCCATTGTTTTCTTGCCCAGCAGGCGCTGAAGCTCTTTGATCTGCTTCATTGCCGGGGCCAGTTCGGATGCCGGGACAACCTGCTCACCAGCGGCTACGGCAGTCAGGCTGCCCTCCTGATACTGCTTGCGCCAGAGAAATAACTGACTGGCTGCCACCCCATGATGGCGGGCGACAACCGAGACGGTCATACCGGGTTCAAGACTCTGCTGAACAATGGCGATTTTTTCCTGGACGGTACGCCGTCTGCGCTTCTCCGGACCTAAAACGTCAATCATCCTGACTCCAACGACTAGTTTAAAAACTAGTATTAAGACTATCACTTATTTAAGTGATATAAGTTGTCTGGAGATTCAGGGGGCCAGTCTA
>NZ_JACVTW010000099.1:0-399 GCF_016624785.1 Kosakonia sp. S42
TATCACAGCATGAATACATAGTGCTGTGAGGCGAACCGGGGGAACTGAAACATCTAAGTACCCCGAGGAAAAGAAATCAACCGAGATTCCCCCAGTAGCGGCGAGCGAACGGGGAACAGCCCAGAGCCTGAATCAGCCTGAGTGTTAGTGGAAGCGTCTGGAAAGTCGCGCGATACAGGGTGACAGCCCCGTACACAAAAGCACTCTTGCTGTGAGCTCGATGAGTAGGGCGGGACACGTGGTATCCTGTCTGAATATGGGGGGACCATCCTCCAAGGCTAAATACTCCTGACTGACCGATAGTGAACCAGTACCGTGAGGGAAAGGCGAAAAGAACCCCGGCGAGGGGAGTGAAACAGAACCTGAAACCGTGTACGTACAAGCAGTGGGAGCCTCTTT
>NZ_JACVTW010000009.1:0-159356 GCF_016624785.1 Kosakonia sp. S42
AGCCGAAAGCCTCATGCGAAAGCATGAGGCTTTTTGCTATTCTTTTTCCACCATAGCCTGCCTTGCTGGAAAAGATCATTTAACCTCAACACGTATAATCTTGCCGCCGTTACCAGACATGACACACGTACCCGCCGGGTCATAATCTTAATTACTAACCTACCTAAGTCGAAATGGGATCTTCGTCACCTTTTAACCATAACAAACATGTAACATCTCCCTCTTTTGTCCACATTGAGCAGGGACGTTCGCTCTAAAAATAATACCTATTGTAAGCAGGAGTTACATACGAATGGCTGAAAACAGCATGAAAAATAATGCCTCTCTCACCAGCAGCGATACGCGTCGCCGGGTATGGGCCATCGTCGGGGCCTCATCGGGTAACCTGGTAGAGTGGTTCGATTTTTACGTCTACTCTTTTTGCTCCCTCTATTTTGCGCACATCTTTTTCCCGCAAGGTAACCCCACCACTCAACTGCTTCAAACTGCCGGTGTTTTTGCCGCAGGTTTCCTGATGCGCCCCATCGGCGGGTGGTTATTTGGTCGTATTGCCGATCGTCATGGGCGTAAAAGATCGATGCTGATCTCGGTCTGCATGATGTGTTTAGGCTCGTTAGTGATCGCGTGCTTACCGGGGTATGAAACCATCGGTACCTGGGCTCCGGCATTACTGCTGTTGGCACGTCTCTTTCAGGGGCTGTCGGTTGGCGGCGAATATGGCACAAGCGCGACCTACATGAGCGAAGTGGCAGTAGAGGGGCGCAAAGGGTTTTATGCCTCATTTCAGTATGTCACCCTGATCGGCGGGCAACTGCTGGCATTGCTGGTTGTGGTGATCCTGCAGCAAGTGATGGAAGACTCAGAACTCAGGGCCTGGGGATGGCGTATACCTTTCGCGCTGGGCGCAGCGCTGGCCATTGTCGCGCTCTGGTTACGTCGCCAGCTGGATGAAACCTCCCAGCAGGAAGTGCGATCCCTGAAAGAAGCTGGCTCTATGAAAGGGCTGTGGCGCAACCGCAAAGCATTTTTGATGGTGCTTGGCTTTACCGCCGGCGGCTCACTCACCTTCTACACCTTTACCACCTATATGCAGAAATACCTGGTCAATACTGCCGGTATGCATGCGAATGTTGCCAGCGTCATCATGACCGCAGCGCTGTTCCTCTTTATGCTGATCCAGCCGATTATCGGTGCGTTATCCGACCGCATCGGGCGGCGCACCTCCATGCTGCTGTTTGGCGGGCTGGCGACCGTTTGTACGGTGCCAATCCTCACGGCGCTGCACAGCGTAACTTCACCCTATGCCGCTTTCGCGCTCGTCATGCTGGCGCTGGTAATCGCCAGTTTCTACACCTCAATCAGTGGGATATTAAAAGCGGAGATGTTCCCGGCGCAGGTGCGTGCTCTGGGCGTTGGCTTATCTTATGCCGTGGCGAATGCACTGTTTGGCGGATCGGCTGAATATGTGGCGCTGTCATTAAAATCAGTCGGTTTCGAAACGGCTTTCTTCTGGTACGTCACCGCAATGGGCGCAGTGGCATTTCTGGTATCGCTGACGCTGCACCGCAAAGGGAAGGGCATACGCCTTTAATGTTCAGCCAGTTGCCACACGGCATAGCCCGTTGTGGCACCGGCGACATCCCAGGCGAAATCTTTCCAGCTCCAGCCGCTCCCCGCCGGGCGGCTGTCCCACAGCTCCTTCGACGCACCAAGACTTACTGAAAACATCACACCGATAAGGGCGCTGCGATCGCGGCTGATACCCTGATGTTGGGCATACTCATTACCTGCGGCAGAGAGCATGGCCGAGGCCAGAAAGTGCTGCGCTTTATCCTGGCCGCTCCAGCTATCGTTCGCCATGTGGCTGCAGCCGGTTAATAAGAGGGTGCTTAACAGAAAGGCTTTGTTCATACGCAGAGACCTGAAAAAAAGCCCCGTCATAAGACAGGGCTTCGATATTAGAGGATGCGGCTGATCAGTTTATCGATACGGATACGGCGCAAGCGACGAATAAGCTTACGCACTTTCACCGGGTACTCGGCGATGCTTTGCAGATCGCGATAGTGATTCACTACCGTTGTGTGGGTGCGGATAAGTTCCAGCTCTTTATCGCGCTGCGCCGCCAACTGCTGTTTCGGATCGTGGATCAACACCGCGTTTTCCAGATCCAGACGCCAGGCGCGCGGGTTAAGATTATTACCCGTCAGCAGCATCCACTCATCGTCGACCCACATCCCTTTCAGGTGATAACTGTTATCGCCATCTTTCCACAGGCGAACCACAAGCTGGTCGGTATTAACGTAGTACTGCAGGCGGCTCAGGAAGCGGCGCAGGTTAATCTCATAGAGATAGGGCAGCGCGCCGATGATTTTGAACGGCTCATCTTCCGGGATAAAAAAGTCATTCGCCGTTTTATCGCCAACGATAATCTCCACCTTTTTCCCATCGCGCAGCAGCTGAATAATGTTGCGAACCAGCACTGCCGGCAGGTTGAAGTACGGAGTACAGATAGTCAGTTTCTGTTCCGCACACGGCATCAGATGAAAGATGGTTTTATTCAGCAGGCTCGATTTTCCGAGGCCAACCAGCGGCGTAACCGCCAGTTCGTCATTGCTGGCGTTGCCCTCAAAATGGAACGAGGCATCGCGCAACGCCTGGCGGAACTGGCGAATATCGTTTTTAATTTCCGGGCTTTTTGGCCGCGCTGGATCGTCAAGACGATTAACGCCGCGCCCGTGAATCAGGTTTGACTCCAGCCAGCCGCGCATCACTTCCGCCATCTGCGGATTGCGGATAAGCTGATAGCGGTCATAGCGATATTTATCATGTTGATGGAGGTAAACATCATTGAGGCTCGCGCCGCTGTAAAGCACCGCGTCATCGATAATAAAGCCTTTGAAATGGAGAACGCCGAGAGCTTCGCGCGTATTGACCGGCACGCCATAAACAGGAACATCAACGCCGGGATTCTCCTGCGCTAAACGGCAGTACCAGTCAGCGTTGGTGTTGGACGCCGCCGCACCAATGCGGCCACGCTGGGCGCGATGCCAGTCAACCAGTACGCGCACGTCCAGCTCCGGACGCTGACGTTTTGCTTCATACAGCGCGTTCATTACGCCTTTGCCGCCATCGTCCTGTTCCAGATAAAGGGCGATGATATAGATTTGGCGTGTCGCGCTCGCTATCCGGGCAAGCAACGTCTCCCTGAAATCGGCCGGTGAGTAGAAGAACTCTACCTCATCAACTGACTGAGAAAGCTTGGGGAGTTGGGCAAGGTGTTGTTGATGTTTATTACGCTTAAATTTTGACAACATCACAGTGCGTTTCTTCTCTGTTTATTGAAGGGTCTTCTGTACCATGCAGACGACATAAGCGGGCAATAATAACACCGTGTCCACTAAAGTGGTCAACATTTCCAGTACCTTACTCAGGATTGCGCCGTCTCTGCCAGAGGAAGTGAAAGTCCTACAATCCCGTCTTCCATCTGGATATCGACATCAAATCCCAGTTTACGCGCCAGCGTCACCATACCGCGATTGTTGGGCATAGTAATACCATTCAAACGCTTAAGTCCGTGATCCCGGGTATAGGCAATAAGTTTTTCCAGCAGACGCCGCCCAAGCCCAAGACCTTTTAAATCAGAACGCACCAACACGGAAAATTCGGCATCAATGTTATCCGGATCCGATATCGCACGGGTTACGCCGAGGATCTCTTCACCCTGCTCCGTGCGGCGTACTGCGACAAATGCCATTTCCCGATCGTAGTCGATTTGCGTCATATTCGCTAAATCATCATGGGTAAATTCGTTGATCTCGCTAAAGTAACGGTAATAGAGATCCTCTTTCGTTACCTGCGAGATAAATTGCTGCAGCAGAGGCTCATCTTCCGGCAGGATCGGGCGGAACAGGCAGTGCTCACCGTTTTTCATCGTCACCTGCTCTTCGAGATATTGCGGGTAGGGGCGGATTGCCAGCCGCGCTTCGCCATTTTCGCTGGCCGCCGCTAACGTTATCGAGACATCCAGCGCCGTGAATTCGCTGCCGGACGCCAGCAGAGGGTGAATATCGAGCCGCGCAATCTCCGGGCAATCAATAATCAGATTGGAGACCTGCACCAGAAACTGACTCAGCCCGGCAATATCGAGTGAGCGTAAAGCGCTGCGCCCACGGATCTTTTTACGCTTAATTGCCTGAATCACCAGATAGCGGGCGAGGTTCATATTGAGCGGCGGTAACGCCACCGCGGCCTGATCCTCCGCGCGCCACTCGACGCCGCCTTCGCCCAGCATAATCAGCGGGCCGAACACCGGATCGTGCTCTACCACCACCCGCAACTCCTGAGCGCCTGCGCGGTTCGCCATGCTCTGCACCTGCAAACCCTGAATACGCGCCTGCGGCCAGTTGAGCTTAACGCGCTCAATAATGGCATCCGCCGCCTGCTGCACCTCTTTGGCGGTACGCAGATAGAGCATCACCCCCTGTACCTCAGATTTATGCGGAATATCGGGCGAGCGCAGCTTCAGCGCGACGGGGTAGCCAATTTGCTCGGCAATATGTACCGCTTCGGCACTGTCGCCCGCAATCCAGGTGGGCAGCGTTTGCAGCCCCCAGGCACGCAAAATTGGCTGCACCTCATGGGTGTCGAGCGTCGTTGCGCCCTCGGCCAGCGCCTGTTGCAGCAGTTTCCGCGCATCGGCGGTATCTGCCGTCAGGCGTTGGGAGAGCGCCGGGGTTTCACGCAGCTGCTTCTGGTTACGGCGATACTCAACCATATGCATAAAGGCGGTAATGGTCCCTTCCGGCGTACGGTAAGTCGGCAGGCCCGCTTCGCTAAAGAGCCGACGCGCCTCCTGCGACGAGAACTCGCCGCACCAGTTAGTCAGCACGGTGACATATTTGCCGCGCGGGTGTTTTTTCAACACATCGATTAACGCCAACGCGCTTTCGCTGCCCGGTGCCGCGGCGCTCGGCGCGTGGATCACCATCAGCGCATCATAATCATGGCTGTCGAGCAGGATGTTTAGCGCGGCGGCGTAGCGTTCGCAACTGGCATCATCGCGCAGATCTAGCGGGTTGCTGGCGGCGACAGACTCCGGCAGCACAGCAGAGAGTTGCGCCAGCGTCTCTTCGCTTAACGTCGCCAGCTTGCCATTGCGTAACCAGAGCTGATCCAGTGCCAGCGCTGCGGGTGCCGCACCGTTGCTGATAATCATTAGCCGCTCGCCGCGCAGCGGGCGCATATGGCTTAAGGTCTCAACAGCGGAGAAGAGTTCGTGGGTATCCTGTACGCGCAGTAAACCAGCGCGCTGGATTGCCGCGTCCCAGGCGGGATCGAGCCCTGAATGGGCATGCAGCAAGCGCTGCGCTTCGGGGCTACGGCCACTTTTGATCACCAGAATCGGTTTATTGCGCGATGCGCTGCGGGCGGCGGAGACAAAACGGCGCGCATCGCTGAGGTGCTCAAGATAGAGCAGAATGGCGCTGGTCTTGCTGTCGCGGGCCAGGAAATCGAGCAGCTCATCAACGTCGATATCCAGGCTGTCGCCAAGCGCAATAAAGTAGGAGAAACCCATCTCGCGCTGCTGCGCCCAGTCGAGAATGGTATTGGAGACGGCGGCGGACTGGGAAATAAATGCCAGCTTGCCGCGCGTAATCGGCACCGGTGAGAAACTGGCGTTCAGACCCTGCCACGGCGCGAGCAGCCCTAAGCTGTTTGGCCCGAGCAGGCGCATCTGATAGCGGCCTGCGCAGGCGAGTAATTCAGCATGCTGTTCCGGCGGGGCAGAGAGAATAATGCAGGTTTTACACCCTTTTTCGCCAAGCGCCTCCAGCAGCGCCAGATTGCGTTTCGCATGGGTGCAGAGCACCGCGAGATCGGGAGTAAAGGGGAGGCTGGCGATATTTGGCCAGGCGAGCACGCCCTGCACGGCTTTATAGGCGGGCGTGACCGGCAGCACCGGCCCGGCAAAGCCGCCGGCGAGAAGATTACGCATCATCAGAAAACCGGCGCGATCCGGTTTCATGGATGCGCCAATAACCGCAATCGAACGGGGACGTAATAACGCTTCCAACCCTCGCTGGCTCATACCGGTCTCCACAAATAAGTGACCCGATGATTTTAAACGCTTTCTTCCGCTTTTGCTGTGACGGTGGACGAATGATGCGGTTTCCCGGCCAGATAGCGCTTACGAAACAGCGTGAAATGATCGCCTAATGCCTGCGCCGCGGCGTTATCACCGGCCAGATCGAGCAGGGCAATGGCTACTTCCGCCGTGCAGTATTGATCCTCGGCATGCGCTTCTCTCAGGCGATAGGCCGAAACCCGCGACAGATCGACGGAGATAATCGGCAGGGCATCAAGATAGGGGCTTTTGCGGAACATCTTGCGCGCTTCGGTCCAGGTACCGTCGAGCATAATAAACAGCGGCGGTTTTCCTGCGGGCGGCGCGCTCAGCACCTGTCGTTCACTGCCAGCATAAGAAGCAGGAAACACCACCATCGGTTGATAGGCATCGCTGGTGCATAAATCGATGAGCTCCTGCGGCGGTTCGGTGCGCGACCACTGAAACGCCAGCGTATCAGGCAGCACATCGGCAATTAAACGCCCGGTATTGCTCGGCTTCATCGGTTCGGTATCGAACATCACCAGGCAGAAGCGGCTGGCGGCAGCGGTTGGCTTTAAGGTGTCGCACAGGCAGTTACGCAGCGGCAGCAGACAGCGCTGACAGCGTCGGATGCGATTACCACGCGCAAGAAAAGGGCGGGTCGAGCGGGCAAGGCGCTCAGCGCGGAGTTTGAGAACGGCGTTATCAGTCATGGCGGTCGCACAGGAAAAACGCCATTGTCGCAGAGGTAAAAACGGGGCACAAGATGCGCCCCGACAGGATCAAAGAGATTCGTTCAGCCAGCTGTCGAACGGGGCTTTCGGTACCGCGCCGCTCAGCATGTCCACCACTTCGCCATTTTTGAACAGCATGATGGTCGGAATGCTGCGAATGCGAAAACGCGCGCTCAGTTCACGCTCTGCTTCGGTGTTCACTTTCACAAAGCGTACCTGGCCACTGCGCTCTTCCGCCACATCTTCAAAGATCGGCGCAAAGCTACGGCACGGGCCGCACCACGGCGCCCAGAAATCGACGACCACCGGCAGATCGTCTTTCAGGAGTTTATCGAGCGTGTCGCCGGTGGCGTTGATCACGTCGCCGTCGAACAGCTCGTGCCCGCAACGCCCACATTTCGCTGCATCTTGCATGCGTTCTTGTGGGATACGGTTCAACGCCTGGCAGCTTGCACATACGGTATTCATAACTAACCTCAGGGAAGCGGTGGTACACAGCGGCATGATGCCGTTATGTTTCTACAATGTTACGTATTATTGATGTACAGGTTTTAAACAACAACGTGGTTTATTCAATGAGTACAATAGTCGCTGGCTTTTGAATGAATTAATGGCGAAGCGTCGGCACATCAGGTAATCTGCGCGCTTCGCGCAGCGCTGGTGGAGAAAAGCATGAACGATGAGTTAAAGAACAAGAGCGGCAAGGTCAAAGTGATGTATGTCCGCAGTGATGATGATTCCGATAAACGAGGTCATAACCCGCGTACCGGGAAAGGGCCTGCTCGTACCGGAAACGCTTCCCGCAATGACAGAAGTCGCCCGGGCCGTGACGACAAAGGTCGTTCTGCACGTGATGACAGAGGTGGTCGTCCGCAACGCGATGAGAGAAGTCGCGCACCGCGTGATGATTACAGCGCACGGGGTGATTCACCGTGGCGCACCGTGTCACGCGCACCCGGCGAGGAAACGCCGGAGAAGCCGGACCACGGCGGTATTAGCGGTAAAAGCTATATCGATCCTGAAGTACTGCGCCGTCAGCGCGCAGAAGAGACGCGCGTGTATGGCGAAAACGCCTGCCAGGCGCTGTTCAGCAGCCGCCCGGATTGCATCGTGCGCGCCTGGTTTGTGCAGAGCGTCACGCCGCGCTTTAAAGAAGCGCTGCGCTGGATGGCGGCTAACCGCAAAGCGTACCACGTGGTCGATGAGCAGGAGCTGGCAAAAGCGTCCGGCACCGAGCACCACGGCGGCGTCTGCTTCCTGATCAAAAAACGCAACGGTCTGAGCGTTGAGAAGTGGGTGGCAAGCGCAGGTGAAGAAGATTGCGTACTGGCGCTGGAAGATGTGGGTAACCCGCACAACCTCGGCGCGATTATGCGTAGCTGCGCGCACTTTGGCGTAAAAGGCGTAGTGTTGCAGGATGCGGGCGTGATCGAATCCGGTGCTGCGGTACGTACCGCAGAGGGCGGGGCAGAGCACGTTCAGGCGATCACCGGCGAAAGTTTTGTCGGCGCGCTGGAAGCATTTCGTCAGGCGGGTTACGCACTGGTGACAACATCCAGCCATAACGGCACGCCGCTGTTCAAAGCCGAACTGCCGAAGAAGATGGTGCTGGTGTTAGGCCAGGAGCGGGATGGTATTTCCGATGAAACGCTGTCGCGCGCCGATCTGAGCGTCTCCATTGAAGGCACCGGCAACGTTGAAAGCCTCAACGTTTCGGTCGCAACCGGCGTATTGCTCGCCGAGTGGTGGCGTCAGAATAAGGCATAAGGTATCAAGGTCGGGCGGCGCATGCGTCTACCCGGCCTTACCCGCTGCACTTCTGTAGGCCGGATAAGGCAACGCCGCCATCCGGCATATTTCCCGCATATCCTGTTCGCGTTCCGCTGGCTGTTTCGTAGGCCGGATAAGGCAACGCCGCCATCCGGCACATCTCCCGGATACCCTATTCGCTTTCCGCCGGCAATTCCGGCATCCAGTTAATTGGCTTTTCGCCATGCTGCTCCAGCCACTCATTCGCCAGCACAAAATGGTTACAGCCAAAAAAGCCGCGATGAGCCGAAAGCGGCGACGGGTGCGGCGCGGTCAACACATGATGGCGTTTCCTGTCGATAATCGCCCCCTTCTTCTGCGCATGCGATCCCCACAGTAAAAAGACCACGCCTTCACGGTGCTCATTAATCAGGCCGATCACTTTATCGGTAAAGGTTTCCCAACCGAGGCTGGCGTGGGAGTGCGCTTGCCCGGCGCGCACGGTAAGCACCGTATTAAGCAACAACACGCCCTGGCGCGCCCAGCTCTCAAGGTAACCGTGAGTAGGGCGGCTAAAGCCCGGCACGGTTTTCTCTAACTCTTTGTACATATTCAATAAAGAGGGGGGAACGGTGACACCGGGCCGCACGGAAAAGGCCAGCCCATGCGCCTGGCCGGGGCCATGATAGGGATCCTGTCCCAGGATCACGACTTTCACATCGCCAAGCTCGGTAAAACGAAAGGCGTTGAAGACATCTTTCTGCGGTGGATAGATCGTCGCGCCGGACTGGCGTTCAGCGGCCACGGTATTCAGGGTATTCACAAAGTAGGGCTGCTGTTTCTCTTCTGCCAGTACGTCATGCCATGTCAATGAAGTCGTCATCCCGATCTCCTGCAAAGTTGGTTTGCCGTAGCTTAACTGCTTCTTTCTCCAGAACAAAATCAGCCGCTCGCAAAATCGCACACCCGCTAAAAAATAGTTGAAAATTTACGTAAATTTTTTGTGCGCCCGAGAAGCATAAATTGATATAAAACAAGAACAAACCCTAATAGCCATTTTTCCTGTATGGTTTTTATTGACTAAAATCAAAGAATGGCCCGGTGCGGGCTGGTATATAAACAACCAGACAACAATGGTTTTACCAATTGGCCGACCTGCGTTCGGTCAATCACCTAATCTGCCTAGGGAGGCTATCCATGATTACAGGTATCCAGATTACAAAAGCGGCTAATGACGATCTGTTGAACTCATTCTGGCTGCTTGATAGCGAAAAGGGCGAAGCACGCTGCGTCTGTGCGAAAGCCGGTTTCGCTGAAGATGATGTTGTTGCAGTAAGCAAACTTGGCGATATCGAATACCGCGAAATCCCGATGGAAGTGCAGCCGGAAGTGCGCGTTGAAGGGGGCCAGCATCTGAACGTTAACGTGCTGCGTCGTGAAACGCTGATGGACGCCGTTGAGCATCCGGAAAAATACCCGCAGCTGACAATTCGTGTTTCCGGTTACGCTGTACGTTTCAACTCGCTGACACCGGAACAGCAGCGCGACGTTATCGCTCGTACCTTTACTGAAAGCCTGTAATCGCAGGCACTAATAAAAACGCCGGGTTTCCCCGGCGTTTTTTTACTTTTCGCTCTTCTGCTGTTCGCTGCCCGCCGTGCTCGGCTTGCGGCGCTTACCAATATTCTTGGTATCGCGATGGCGCTGCTTAACGCGCGGCTTCTCTTTATCTTTCTCTTTTTTCTTCTCATCGCGCTTCGCTAACGCTTTTTTCGACGGTTTGCCGTTCAGTTTTTCACTTGGCGGACGGCTTGTCGGGCGCAGCTCATCAATGACACGCGCTTTCAGCGGCTCTTCAACGTAGCGGCCAACTTTGCCCAGCAGCAGGTGATCGTGCGCTTCAACCAGTGAAATGGCGATGCCCTTACGTCCCGCGCGACCGGTACGGCCGATACGGTGCAGGTAAGTATCACCGCTGCGCGGCATATCAAAGTTAATCACGTGGCTGACATCGGGAATATCAATCCCGCGTGCGGCAACGTCGGTTGCCACCAGAACATTGACGCGGCCTTCGGTCAGGCGCTTGATCGCTTCGTTACGCTTGATCTGTACCATCTCGCCTTCGAGATAGCAGTTGTTAATGCCCGCTTCACGCAGCCAGGTCGCCAGCTCATGCACACGCTCGCGCTTACGTACAAAGACGATGGTGCGGGTGGCGTCCGGCTGTTTCAGCAGGTGCACCAGCAGCGCGGTTTTGTGCTGCACATCATCGGCACGGTAATACCACTGATGAATTTTTTTACGCTCGCGGGTCGACGGCGTGGCAGAGACCTCAACCGGCTCTTCCAGCAGGCGCTCGGCAAAATCTTTGATCGCGTCGCCTTCCAGCGTGGCGGAGAAGAGCATGGTCTGCTTGCGCCAGCGCGTTTCAGCCGCAATGGTCTCGATATCCTGCGCGAAGCCCATGTCCAGCATGCGGTCCGCTTCATCAAGAATCAATGTTTCTACCGCGCGGCAGTCGAAGTTCTCTTCTTTTATATACTGCAGCAGGCGGCCGGTGGTGGCGACCACGATATCCTGGTTTTCGCTGAACACTTCGGCGTGGTTCATATACGCCACGCCGCCAGTAATGGTGGCGATATCAAGATGGGTGTTTGCCGCCAGTTCACGCGCGTGGTCGGCAACCTGCATCGCCAGTTCACGGGTTGGTGTCAGGATCAGGATACGCGGCGGGCCGGATTTCTTACGCGGAAAGTCCAGAAGGTGTTGCAACGCCGGCAGCAAAAAGGCTGCGGTTTTACCTGTCCCGGTGGGCGCAGAACCGAGGACATCACGCCCTTCAAGCGCAGGCGGAATGACAGCGGCCTGGATAGCGGTTGGGCGTGTAAAGCCTTTATTCTGGAGCGCGTCCAGAAGGCTGTCGTCAAGTTCGAGTTCGGAAAAAGTCGTTACAGTCATGTTCTACCTCTGTGTGGGGCGCTGATTATAGACGTTACGGCTGCAATCTTCATCTGTTGTCTGCTTATCGCTTTTCTGACGCTACGCTTTCCCCTATGCTACAGCGGTTTTCCGTTTTGAGGTTGTAAAGATGTCTCAGCCAAAGGCTCAGCTTCGCCGCGATGGCTTCACGTTTAAATCATTTTTCGTCGCGCATGACCGCTGTGCCATGAAAGTCGGTACCGATGGTGTAATGTTAGGCGCCTGGGCACCGGTCTCCCGCGCCCGTCATATTCTCGATATTGGTAGCGGCAGCGGCTTACTGGCGCTAATGCTGGCGCAGCGTACCGCAGATGATGTAACCGTCGATGCGGTTGAGCTTGATGAGCAGGCGGCAGGGCAGGCGCAGGAGAACGTGCAGGCTTCTGTGTGGGCCGATCGCATTCGCGTCCACTGCGCCGATATTCTCGCCTGGAGCCAGCAGAACACCGCGCGTTTTGATCTTATTGTCAGCAATCCGCCCTATTTTGAAGAGGGCGTCAAGTGCGCCACGCCTGAGCGCGACCTTGCGCGTTACACCACCACCCTCGATCACCAGACGCTGCTGGAGATCGCCGCGACGCTTATCACCGAAGAGGGCTTTTTCTGTGTGGTGCTGCCGGTTGAAACCTGCGAAGGCTTTAGCGAGAAAGCGCGACAGCTCGGCTGGCATTTGCGGCTGCGTACCGATGTCGCGGAAACGGAAGGGCGCCTGCCGCACCGTGTGCTGCTGGCCTTCTCGCCGCGGCAGGGCGAGCTTTTTGCCGACAGGCTGGTGATCCGCGGCGCGGATCAGCGCTATTCAGAAAGCTATAGTGCGCTGACCCAGGCCTTCTATCTTTTTATGTAACTCTGCGGCGAGAGCACCGTTGGCCCGGATTCCGGCAACTGATGCGGGTAATCCAGCGTGTAGTGCAGGCCACGGCTCTCTTTGCGCATCATTGCGCAGCGCACAATCAGCTCCGCTACCTGCACCAGGTTGCGCACTTCAAGCAGGTTATTTGACACGCGGAAGTGCGCGTAATACTCGTCAATTTCCTGCTGCAACAAGTTAATGCGCCGCAACGCCCGCTCAAGGCGTTTGGTGGTCCTTACAATCCCGACGTAATCCCACATAAACAGCCGCAGCTCATGCCAGTTATGTTGCAGAATCACCCGCTCATCGGCATCGTCAACCCGGCTCTCATCCCACGCCGGTAACGCAGGCACGCTTTCGACGCCCGGCATACGGTGCGCAATATCTTCAGCGGCCGACCAGCCATAGACCAGACACTCCAGCAGTGAGTTAGAGGCCATGCGATTAGCGCCATGCAGCCCGCTGTAGCTCACTTCGCCAACCGCATAGAGGCCATTAACATCGGTACGGCCGCAATCGTCAATCATCACCCCGCCACAGGTGTAGTGTGCCGCTGGCACAATCGGCACTGGCTCTTTAGTCAGATCGATGCCGAGGCCAAGCAGTTTCTCGTAAATCATCGGGAAGTGGTGGCGCACAAACTCAGGCGGTTTGTGGCTGATATCCAGGTACATGCACTCGACGCCGAGGCGTTTCATTTCATGGTCGATGGCGCGCGCCACCACATCGCGCGGAGCGAGTTCGCCGCGCGGGTCGAAGTCCGGCATAAAACGCGTGCCGTCCGGGCGTTTGAGGTGTGCACCTTCGCCGCGTAGCGCTTCCGTCAGCAGGAAATTGCGCGCCTGCGGGTGAAACAGCGCGGTGGGGTGAAACTGATTAAACTCCAGATTCGCCACCCGACAACCCGCACGCCAGGCCATGGCGATACCATCGCCGGAAGCGATGTCAGGATTGGTGGTGTACTGATAAACCTTCGATGCGCCGCCGGTGGCCAGCACCACCGCTTTTGCGCGACAGGTCTCAACCTGCTCTTTATTGCGATTCCACACCCATGCACCCACCACCCGGCGCGCACCGGGCAGGCCAATCTTGTCGGAGATAATCAGGTCAACCGCATTGGTGCGCTCAAGCAAGCGAATATTGGGGTGGCTCATCGCCTGGCTCACCAGCGTGTTCTCCACCGCTTTGCCGGTGGCATCAGCGGCATGAAGAATTCGTCGATGGCTATGCCCGCCTTCGCGGGTGAGGTGATAGCTGGCATCGCCGCTTTCACTCAGCTCGGTATCAAACATCACGCCCTGGTCGATAAGCCACTGCACGCAGTGACGCGCATGGCTGGCGACAAACTCCGCCGCGTGGCGATCGACAATACCGGCACCGGCAATCAGGGTGTCTTCGACATGCGAGGCGATGCTGTCAGTTTTATCAAACACCGCCGCAATACCGCCCTGCGCGTAGAGTGTTGACCCTTCGCTGACCGGCCCTTTGCTTAAAACGATAACGGAATGGTGCTCAGCCAGACGTAACGCAACGGAGAGGCCCGCCGCACCGCTGCCAATCACCAGCACATCACAGGAGAGTTCAGGAGTTGTTTGCATTGTGTGTTTAATTTACTAAACAAGTGTTGCCCGAGAATAGCACCACCCGCACAGCAAATGCACATTTTTTTGTTTTGTGTATTAAGCACTAAACATGACGGGCGCTGGTGGCTGAAGAGAGAGGATAAAATCTAAGAAAAGGCTGTTTGTTTACTAAGGTGTATTAAGGATGAAAAAAAAGCATTAGTGCGGTAATCTCTGGCGATCTTAAGGTCTTTTCTTTGAGAACAGGGTGCAGTTGTCGGCAGACTTATAATGAGTGATAACGAAAGTTCTGCGTAACTCTGCACAAAAACAAAGGCGTGACGGAACTTTCTTACCGGTCTGCTCTCTAATTGGCTGCTTGCTCATAATGCAGTTTTGGAGTGGCGTTCTGGCTACGCGTGGAAATGGGTTTTGGGGAGACTTTACCTCGGATGAGCGAGCAGTTAACGGATCAGATTCTTGTTGAAAGGGTCCAGAAGGGAGATCAGAAAGCCTTTAACTTACTGGTGGTGCGCTATCAGCATAAAGTGGCGAGTCTGGTCTCTCGTTATGTCCCTTCAGGCGATGTGCCTGACGTAGCACAAGAGTCCTTTATTAAAGCCTATCGCGCGCTTGATTCTTTCAGGGGTGATAGCGCTTTTTATACCTGGCTCTACCGTATTGCTGTGAATACAGCGAAAAATTACCTGGTTGCTCAGGGGCGCAGGCCGCCATCCAGCGATGTGGATGCGAATGAAGCGGAAAACTTCGAAAGCGGCGGCGCGCTGAAAGAAATTTCGAACCCTGAGAACTTAATGTTGTCAGAAGAACTGCGACAAATCGTTTTCCGCACTATTGAGTCTCTCCCGGAAGATTTACGTATGGCAATTACGTTACGGGAGCTGGATGGCCTAAGCTATGAAGAGATAGCGGTCATCATGGATTGCCCGGTGGGTACAGTTCGTTCTCGTATCTTCCGTGCGCGGGAAGCCATTGATAATAAAGTTCAACCGCTTATCAGGCGTTGACGATAGCGGGATACTGGAAAAGGTATTAGGCATGCAGAAAGAAAAACTTTCCGCTTTAATGGATGGTGAGACCCTGGATAACGAACTGCTCAGCGAGCTGTCCCGTGATCCAGAAATGCAGCGAACCTGGGCGAGTTACCACCTCATCCGTGATTCAATGCGTGGTGATACTGCCGACCTGCTGCATTTCGATATCTCCGATCGGGTTATGGCCGCGATTGAGAGTGACGCCGTGCAGCCTGCGACGCCGCTTATCCCTGAAGCGCAGCCGGCACCACAGCAATGGCAGAAGATGCCGTTCTGGCACAAAGTACGTCCGTGGGCGAGCCAGCTCACCCAGATGGGCGTTGCGGCATGCGTATCGTTAGCTGTCATTGTTGGCGTTCAGCACTATAATGGCCAGGCTGAATCCACCCAACAGCCCGAAGCGCCAGTGTTTAACACACTGCCGATGATGGGCAAAGCGAGCCCGGTGAGCCTGGGTGTTCCGGCTGATGCGACGGCAAGTGCCGGTCAACAGCAGCAGGTTCAGGAACAGCGTCGTCGCATCAATGCGATGCTGCAGGATTACGAACTGCAACGCCGTTTGCACGCTGAGCAGCTTCAGTTTGAACAGGCGCAGACTCAGCAGGCCGCTGTCCAGGTGCCAGGAAATCAAACCTTAGGAACGCAATCGCAGTAATGAAGCAACTTTGGTGTGCCCTCTCTTTTGTGGCTGCTGGTCTACTTTGCTCAACTAACGCCTCGGCTGATGTTTCATCCGGGGCGTTGTTACAGCAGATGAATGTAGCGAGCCAGTCTCTCAATTACGAACTCTCCTTTATCAGCATCAACAAACAGGGTGTCGAATCGCTGCGCTATCGTCATGCGCGTCTCGACAACCAGGCGCTTGCGCAGCTGCTGCAGATGGATGGCCCGCGCCGCGAAGTGGTGCAGCGTGGCAATGAGATCAGCTACTTCGAGCCAGGCCTTGAGCCCTTCACCCTCAACGGTAACTACATCGTCGATTCGCTGCCGTCGCTGGTCTATACCGACTTCAAACGTCTTTCGCCGTACTACGACTTTATCTCTGTCGGGCGCACGCGCATTGCCGACAGGCTGTGTGAAGTGATCCGCGTCGTGGCGCGTGACGGTACGCGCTACAGCTACATTGTCTGGATGGACGAAGAGAGCCGGCTGCCGATGCGCGTCGATCTGCTCGATCGCGATGGTGAAACTCTTGAGCAGTTCCGTGTGATTGCGTTTAACGTCAATCCTCAGGTAAGCGACAGCATGCAAACGCTGGCGAAAGCGAGCCTGCCGCCGCTGCTTTCGGTGCCGACGGGCGACAAAGTGAACTTTAACTGGGTGCCGTCATGGCTGCCGCAGGGCTTCACCGAAGTTGCCAGCAGCCGCCGTCAGCTGCCGACCGTCGATGTGCCCGTCGAATCACGCCTCTACTCCGATGGATTGTTCAGCTTCTCGGTTAACATCAACCGTGCAAATCAGAACAGCAGCGACCAGATGCTGCGCACCGGTCGACGCACTGTCAGCACAACCGTGCGTGACAACGCCGAAATTACTATCGTGGGCGAGTTGCCGCCGCAAACGGCAAAACGCATTGCGGATAACGTCAAATTCAGGGCCGCACAATGATCAAAGAGTGGGCAACCGTCGTCTCCTGGCAGCATGGCCAGGCGCTGGTCGAGTGTGACGTGAAAGCCTCCTGCAGCAGCTGCGCCTCGCGCGCCGGCTGCGGTAGCCGCGTACTCAACAAGCTTGGCCCGCAAACCACCCATACCATCGCCGTACCCTGCGCTGAGCCGCTGGAGCCGGGGCAGAAAGTGGAGCTGGGTATTGCGGAGAGCAGCCTGCTTGGCTCTGCGGTGCTGGTCTACATGACGCCGCTGCTTGGCCTGTTTGTAATGGGCGCGCTGTTCCAGACGCTGTTCGGCAACGATATGGCGGCCTTTAGCGGCGCCGTGCTGGGCGGTATCGGCGGTTTTCTGCTGGCGCGCGGTCTCTCGCCAAAGCTTGCCACCCGTAGCGAATGGCAGCCAATAATCCTTAGCGTCGGCCTGCCGCCGAACCTTATTCGCGTCGATGACGCATCCGCTGAAAGTCGCCCCTGATCCTGCCTGTTACCGCTTACAAAGTGTGGGCGGTTTGAGCATTTCCCCGCGTTGTGGTTGTAGTGTAGAATGCGGCGTTTCAGTACATTGACGTCAGGCGCGAACAGGCCTCTTAGTTACTCGTAAGGCATAAAATCTCACTCTATGAAGAATATTCGTAACTTTTCGATCATCGCTCACATCGACCACGGTAAATCGACGCTGTCTGACCGTATTATTCAGATTTGCGGTGGTCTCTCCGATCGCGAAATGGCAGCCCAGGTGCTGGACTCCATGGATCTCGAGCGCGAACGCGGCATTACCATTAAAGCCCAGAGCGTGACGCTGGATTACAAAGCCACCGATGGCGAAACCTATCAGCTGAACTTTATCGACACCCCGGGCCACGTTGACTTCTCCTACGAAGTTTCCCGCTCGCTGGCCGCCTGTGAAGGTGCGCTGCTGGTGGTTGACGCAGGCCAGGGCGTGGAAGCGCAGACGCTGGCGAACTGCTACACCGCGATGGAGATGGATCTGGAAGTGGTGCCGGTCTTGAACAAAATCGACCTGCCGGCGGCCGATCCTGAGCGCGTAGCGGAAGAGATTGAAGATATCGTCGGCATCGACGCTACCGATGCGGTGCGCTGCTCGGCGAAAACCGGCGTTGGCGTACCGGATGTTCTTGAGCGCCTGGTGCGCGACATTCCGCCGCCGGAGGGCGATCCTGACGCTCCGCTGCAGGCGCTGATCATCGACTCCTGGTTCGATAACTACCTCGGCGTAGTCTCGCTAGTGCGTATCAAAAACGGCACCATGCGCAAAGGCGACAAGATCAAAGTGATGAGCACCGGCCAGGTCTATAACGCTGACCGTCTTGGTATCTTCACGCCGAAGCAGATCGATCGTACCGAACTGAAGTGCGGCGAAGTAGGCTGGTTAGTCTGCGCCATCAAAGACATTCTCGGCGCGCCGGTAGGGGATACCCTGACCGCTGCCCGTAACCCGGCAGACAAAGCGCTGCCCGGCTTTAAAAAGGTGAAACCGCAGGTTTACGCCGGTCTCTTCCCGGTTAGCTCCGACGACTACGAGAACTTCCGTGACGCCCTCGGCAAGCTGAGCCTTAACGATGCCTCCCTGTTCTACGAACCGGAAAGCTCCACCGCGCTCGGCTTCGGTTTCCGCTGCGGCTTCCTCGGCCTGCTGCATATGGAGATCATCCAGGAGCGTCTGGAGCGTGAATACGATCTTGACCTCATCACCACGGCACCAACCGTAGTGTATGAAGTGCAGACCACCAACAAAGAGGTGATCTACGTCGACAGCCCTTCCAAGCTGCCGCCGCTGAACAACATCGAAGAGCTGCGCGAGCCGATCGCCGAGTGTCATATGCTGCTGCCGCAGGAGTTCCTCGGTAACGTCATTACCCTCTGCATCGAGAAACGCGGCGTGCAGACCAACATGGTTTACCACGGTAAACAGGTGGCGCTGACCTACGAAATCCCGATGGCGGAAGTGGTGCTCGACTTCTTCGACCGTCTGAAGTCCACCTCGCGCGGTTATGCTTCGCTGGATTACAACTTCAAACGCTTCCAGGCCTCCAACATGGTGCGCGTTGACGTGCTGATCAACGGCGATCGCGTCGATGCGCTGGCGCTGATCACCCACAACGATAACGCGCCGTATCGCGGTCGCGAGCTGGTCGAGAAGATGAAAGAGCTGATCCCGCGTCAGCAGTTTGATATCGCGATTCAGGCGGCGATTGGCAACCACATCATTGCCCGCTCAACCGTGAAACAGCTGCGTAAAAACGTTCTGGCGAAGTGCTACGGCGGCGACGTCAGCCGTAAGAAGAAGCTGTTGCAGAAACAGAAAGACGGTAAGAAACGCATGAAGCAGGTTGGTAACGTTGAGCTGCCGCAGGAAGCGTTCCTCGCCATTCTCCATGTTGGCAAAGAGAGCAAATAACCTAAAGGAGTTGGCATGGCGAACATGTTTGCCCTGATCCTGGTGATCGCGACGCTGGTGACAGGTTTTTTATGGTGCCTGGATAAGTTTATTTTTGCACCGAAACGCCGGGAGCGTCAGGCCGCTGCGCAGGCAGCGACGGGCGATGCGCTTGATGCGAAGACGCTGAAAAAAGTTGGCCCGAAACCGGGCTGGCTGGAGACGGGGGCTTCGGTTTTCCCGGTGCTGGCGATTGTGCTGGTGGTGCGTTCATTTATCTATGAACCCTTCCAGATCCCGTCAGGCTCGATGATGCCAACGCTTTTGATCGGCGATTTTATTCTGGTGGAGAAGTTTGCCTACGGCATTAAAGATCCTATCTACCAGAAAACGCTGATCGAAACCGGTCATCCGAAACGTGGCGACATCGCGGTGTTTAAGTACCCGGACGATCCACGCCTCGATTACATCAAGCGCGTGGTCGGCCTGCCGGGCGATAAAGTGAGCTACGATCCGGTGACGAAACAGGTTACCGTGCAGCCAAATTGCAGTTCCGGCCAGGCGTGCGGCAACGCGCTGCCTGTCACCTACAGCAATGTGGAAGAGAGCGATTTTGTGCAGACCTTTGGCCGTCGTAACGGCGGCGAAGCGAGCAGCGGCTTCTTCCAGATGGCAAAAGGGCAGAGCATGGCAGACGGCGTGCGTCTTACCGAGCGTAAAGAGACGCTGGGCGACGTCACGCACCGTATTCTCAACGTGCCCATCGCGCAGGATCAGCTCGGTATTTACTACCGTCAGCAGAACCAGCCGCTGGCCACCTGGATTGTGCCGCCGGGTCACTACTTCATGATGGGTGACAACCGCGATAACAGCGCAGACAGCCGCTACTGGGGCTTTGTGCCGGAAGCGAATCTGGTTGGCCGCGCGACGGCAATCTGGATGAGTTTCGAGAAACAGGAAGGTGAATGGCCGACAGGCGTGCGCCTGAATCGTATCGGCGGAATTCATTGATTCAGCGGGGCGTAATTATTCTTGTTGCGCCCCGAATTATTTCCAGGATTATTCCCTTCTTACTAACGACATCCCTCCTCGTTGCGTATAGAATATTCCCCCGAAGTTTAAGGCTGGCCCTCCGGGTGCCACAGCACACGAAACCGCGTTGGTTCTTCAGGTCGGTTTCGTGTGCTGCATTGTTGACGCATTTATTTATTGGTAACGCATGAACCCCATCGTAATTAATCGGCTTCAGCGGAAGCTGGGCTACACTTTTCAACATCACGATCTGTTGCAGCAGGCTTTAACTCACCGCAGCGCCAGTAGCAAACATAACGAGCGTCTCGAATTTCTCGGCGACTCGATTTTAAGTTTTGTGATCGCCAATGCCCTCTATCACCGTTTTCCACGTGTGGATGAAGGGGATATGAGCCGCATGCGCGCGACGCTGGTACGCGGTAATACGCTGGCGGAAATCGCCCGCGAATTTGAGCTGGGCGAGTGCCTGCGCCTCGGGCCGGGTGAGTTGAAAAGCGGCGGCTTTCGCCGTGAATCGATTTTAGCGGATACCGTAGAGGCATTGATCGGCGGCGTGTTCCTGGATAGCGACATCCAGACCGTTGAGCAATTGATCCTCAGCTGGTATCAGACGCGCCTCGACGAAATCAGTCCTGGCGATAAACAAAAAGATCCGAAAACGCGCCTGCAGGAGTTCTTGCAGGGTCGCCATCTGCCGCTGCCCTCCTATCTGGTGGTGCAGGTGCGTGGCGAAGCGCACGATCAGGAATTTACTATCCACTGCCAGGTCAGCGGCCTGAGCGAACCGGTGGTTGGCACGGGTTCCAGCCGTCGCAAGGCGGAGCAGGCTGCCGCCGAACAGGCGCTGAAAAAACTGGAGTTGGAATGAGCACTGAAACTGAAAACACCTACTGCGGATTTATCGCCATCGTTGGACGTCCCAACGTCGGCAAATCCACACTGCTGAACAAGCTGCTCGGGCAGAAGATCTCGATCACCTCCCGTAAAGCGCAAACCACGCGCCACCGTATCGTCGGCATCCATACCGAAGGGGCTTATCAGGCGGTCTACGTCGATACCCCCGGTCTGCATATGGAAGAGAAGCGCGCCATCAACCGCCTGATGAACAAAGCGGCCAGCAGCTCTATCGGCGACGTTGAGCTGGTGATCTTCGTCGTTGAAGGCACGCGCTGGACGGCAGATGACGAAATGGTGCTGAACAAGCTGCATGACGCCCGTGCACCGGTGATCCTTGCGGTGAACAAAGTGGATAACGTGCAGGAGAAAGCCGATCTGTTGCCGCACCTGCAGTTCCTGGCAAGCCAGATGAACTTCCTCGACATCGTGCCGCTCTCTGCGGAAACCGGCATGAACGTTGATACCATCGCCAGCGTCGTGCGCAAGCATCTGCCAGAAGCGATTCACCACTTCCCGGAAGATTACGTCACTGACCGCTCGCAGCGCTTTATGGCCTCTGAAATCATCCGCGAAAAGCTGATGCGTTTCCTTGGCGCAGAGCTGCCGTACTCGGTCACCGTCGAGATCGAACGCTTTATTACCAACGAGCGCGGCGGGTATGACATCAACGGCCTGATCCTCGTTGAGCGCGAAGGGCAGAAGAAGATGGTGATTGGCAACAAAGGCGCCAAAATCAAAACCATCGGCATCGAAGCCCGTAAAGATATGGAAGAGATGTTCGAAGCCAAAGTTCACCTTGAACTGTGGGTCAAAGTGAAATCGGGCTGGGCCGATGACGAGCGCGCGCTGCGCAGTCTCGGTTATGTCGACGATCTCTGAGTAACACCGGATGGAGGGATGGCAGCGTGCCTTCGTTCTTCATAGCCGTCCCTGGAGCGAAACCAGCTTAATGCTGGACGTATTCACGGAAGAGTCCGGTCGTGTGCGCCTGGTTGCCAAAGGCGCACGCTCTAAACGTTCCAACCTCAAAGGCGCTTTGCAGCCCTTTACCCCTCTGCTGGTGCGCTTTGGCGGGCGCGGTGAAGTCAAAACCCTGCGCAGTGCCGAAGCGGTCTCGCTGGCGCTGCCGTTAAGCGGCATCACCCTCTACAGCGGTCTCTACGTCAATGAACTCATCTCCCGCGTGCTGGAGCATGAGACGCGCTTCTCCGAACTCTTTTTTGATTATCTGCACTGTATCCAGGCGTTGGCCGGCGTCAGTGGCTCGCCGGAGCCGGTGCTGCGCCGCTTTGAGCTGGCGCTGCTCGGTCATCTCGGTTACGGCGTCGATTTTCTGCACTGTGCGGGGAGCGGCGAGGCGGTGGAAGATGGCATGACCTATCGCTACCGCGAAGAGAAGGGCTTTATCGCCAGCGTCGTGGTCGACAACACCACCTTCACCGGGCGACACTTACGCGCGCTCTCCGAGCGGGAGTTTCCGGACAGCGACACGTTGCGTGCCGCAAAGCGCTTTACCCGCATCGCCCTGAAGCCGTATCTTGGAGGCAAGCCGCTCAAAAGCCGGGAGTTATTCCGGCAGTTTGTGCCTAAGCGCTAGCGGCAGGATCACAGACCAGGCGGGGCGAAGACCGCGCCGGAAATTTTGCGAAACTGAGGATTGTCATGGCTGAATTACTGTTGGGCGTAAACATCGATCATATTGCCACTCTGCGCAACGCGCGCGGCACCGCTTACCCGGATCCGGTGCAGGCGGCGTTTATTGCCGAGCAGGCAGGTGCCGATGGGATTACCGTCCATCTGCGTGAAGATCGTCGCCATATCACCGACAGAGATGTGCGTATCCTGCGCCAGACGCTGCACACGCGCATGAACCTTGAAATGGCTGTTACCGACGAGATGCTGGCGATTGCCTGCGAAACGAAGCCGCACTTCTGCTGCCTGGTGCCGGAAAAGCGCCAGGAAGTGACCACCGAAGGCGGGCTGGACGTGGCCGGCCAGCGCGACAAAATGCGCGATGCCTGCCAGCGCCTGGCGCAGGCGGGGATTCAGGTGTCGCTGTTTATCGATGCCGATAACGCGCAGATCAAAGCCGCGGCGGAAGTGGGCGCGCCCTGGATCGAAATCCACACCGGCTGTTACGCCGATGCTGAAAACGAGGCCGCGCAGGCGAAAGAGCTGGAGCGCATTGCCAACGCCGCGACCTATGCTGCCAGCCTCGGGCTGAAAGTGAACGCCGGTCATGGTCTGACTTACCACAATGTTAAAGCGATCGCCGCGCTGCCAGAGATGCACGAGCTGAATATTGGGCACGCAATTATTGGCCGTGCGGTAATGAGCGGCCTGAAAGAGGCGGTGGCAGAGATGAAACGTTTGATGCTGGAAGCACGCGCATAATGGCTATCTTAGGACTGGGCACCGATATCGTTGAGATGGCACGCATTGAAGCCGTGGTTGCCCGCAGCGGCGACCGGCTGGCGAAGCGCGTGCTCAGCCCTAATGAATGGGCGCTCTACGAGGCGCACCAGCAGCCGGTGCGCTTTCTCGCCAAACGCTTTGCGGTAAAAGAGGCGGCGGCAAAGGCACTCGGCACCGGCATTCGCAACGGCCTGGCGTTCAATCAGTTCGAAGTCTTTAACGATGAGCTGGGGAAACCGAGCCTGCGCCTGTGGGGTGAAGCCGAAAGGCTGGCAGAGCGGATGGGCGTGCGTTCTGTGCACGTCACGCTGGCGGATGAGCGCCACTACGCTTGTGCGACGGTGATTATCGAGAGTTAGATTTTGTCAGAGTGGTGCAGCAGCACAAATTTATCCCACAGCTGCTCTTCACTCTCTTGATGTGCCGGATCTTTCAGGATGGTATTGGGGATCGGGCACACTTTCTGGCAGGTCGGCGTATCGTAATGGCCCACGCACTCGGTGCAGCGGTCGCTGTTAATCTCATAAATGCTCTCGCCGAGCGAAATCGCCTCATTCGGGCACTCCGGCTCGCACATATCGCAGTTGATGCATTTTTTGGTAATTAACAGCGCCATCAGGAAATTCTCAGAAACAACACAAACAGGGCGGGCATTATACGATGATTGCCTGCTCAAACCAGTTTTTTTACCAACTCCTCGCTGTGGCGAATACGCTCCGGGGCATGCTCCAGATCCTGCTGAACCAGCGCCATAAAAAGCAGATCCGTCAGCATCATCTGGGCGCTGGTGGAGGAGATGGCCGCGCTGCGCGTCGCCTGCTCTTCCGCAATGGTATAGAGCGAGTGGGTCGCGCGCTGCTGTAATGCATTGGGGGTAAAACCGGTGATCGCGAGGATCTTTGCTCCCACGCGTAACGCTTCGTCAGCCGCCAGATTGATCTCGCGGCGTTCGCCTGAGTAGGAGACCGGCAGCAGCAGATCGCCCGGCTCCAGCGCCTGCACCGCTGCCAGCAGCGCGTGCATATCCTGTTCAACAATGGCGTTCAGGCCAATCTTCATCAGCTTCCAGCCAAAATTACGCGCCACCAGGCCCGACGCGCCGATACCGGTCAGCACGATGCGCCGCGATTCGCGCAGCAGGCGCACGCTCTCCAGCAGCTTCTCTTCGCTGTTCACATCCAGCGAGGCGTGCATCGCGCTCTGGTACTCTTTAATCAGTTTCTCGCCGACCACGCGCAGGGCATCATCGCCGCGAATTTTATTATGCACCGGTACGGAGTAGGGGTTAGGGTTGCTGGCCAGCGCTTCGCTGATCGCCAGCTTCATTGCCGGGAAGCCTTTGAATTCCATCTTCTGCGCGAATTTCACTACGCTCGACTGGCTGACACCCGCTTCCGCCGCCAGCTGCTGCGAGCTTAAATGGCGGGCGCGATCGGGGTTTTCGAGCAGAAATTCCGCCAGCTTTTTATCACTCTGCGCAAGGCCGGGATAGCGCTGGCGAATGCGGATCAAACAGTTCATACGATCTCCGGGGTGTTCACGTAATTCACTGCCTGGTGCATTACGCGGATGAATTAACTATTCCATCCATGGGCGGTGATTATGAATTAAAAATTCTGGCAGCACAAAGTTTCTCCGCGTAGCGTTTGATAGCGATCAACTGGGAAGGCCAGACCCACTCGCTTTCACCTGTGGCGCGCTCTCAAGACGGCGGATTGCGGGTACCAGACCCGCGCCGATACAGGCCAAAATCACCACCAGCGCCGAGGTGGTTAACACCGTTTCGCTGCCAAAATGCATCGCCAGCGGCCCGGCTGCCAGTTCGCCCACCGGAATGGCAATAAACGATCCCATCGCATCCCAGGCGTAGACCCGCGCCAGCTTCTCCGCCGGAATGTGCGTTTGCAGCGACTGCGCCCACGCCACGCCGAAAAGGCCGAAGACGATCCCGGCGCAAAAGAATGCCGCCATCAGCCAGGATGCCGGTGCCGCCTGGCCGAGCAGCCAGGTAGGCACGGCGCAGAACGCCATCAGCACCACGCCGATAAAGAGATCGCGTTTAGGCCGCCAGCGCAGCGCCAGGAACGAGCCGACAATCAGACCCACGCTCTGCGCGGCGATAATCAGCCCCCACTGTGTTCGCCCAAAAGCGCTGTCGGCAATCACCGGGCCGAGCACCATCACAATTCCGCTGAAAGCGGCGTTAATCAGGGTGAACTGCACCACCACCGACCAGACCCAGGGACGGCTGGCGAACTCTTTCCAGCCGTCGCGCAGATCCTGCAGGATATTGCTGGTCGCCTCTGCGGCTTTGATAGTACCGACGCGAATCGCGTAATAGAGCGGTGCCGAGGCAGCAAAGCCGAGCGCATCAATGGCCAGCCCCCAGCCGGGGCCGACCGCGCTGGTCAGGATACCGCCGAGCGAGGCACCGATGACCGTCCCGCTGTAAATCCCAAGCTGTAGCAGCGCGTTCGCTTCGCGGCGCAGGTGAACGGGCACGGTTTGCGGCACCAGCGCCGAGGAGGCGGGAAGGGCAATGCCCGCTGCTGCACCATTAAGCGTGCCAAGCAGGGCAAGCAACATGACGCTGGCTGAGCCATCAAGCACCAGCCAGGCGACCGCACCCTGCGAAAGAGCGGCGACAAGAGAGGAGAGCACCATCACGCGGCTGCGGGAGTAGCGATCCGCCAGCACGCCGCCAATCAATAAAAACGCGACGTTAAACAGCGAGCGTGCCGCCACCACCAAGCCAAGATCGGCCGCCGAGCCGCCAATATCGAGCACCGCGAAAGCCAGCGCGATCGGCGCGATACCGTTGCCCAGCACGGTAAGCAGGCGGGCGGAAAAGAGGTAGCGAAAGGCTGGGATCTGTAAGGCGCGTCGCGGCGTTGTGCGGGGTGCTGGAGTCATTGTCACCTGTATTAAGTAGGGGAGAAAACGTGTGGCGCGTATTATTGCAGGTATTGATAACAGGCTGTTACCGGAAAAGTGAGGATCTATCTGTTAGGCTAGTTGTAGTGTAATCGCCAAACGGAGCGTCCCGGCGATGGAGCGTTAACCCACAGAGGAATATCTTTTGGCTACCAGTGAACGCCGCGTTGTATTTTTTGACCTTGATGGAACATTACATCAGCAGGATATGTTCGGCACCTTTTTGCGGTATCTGCTGCGACATCATCCGCTCAATGCGCTGCTTGTGCTGCCGCTGTTACCGGTGATTGGTGCCGGGCTGCTGATAAAGGGCCGCGCCGCGCGCTGGCCGATGAGCCTGCTGTTATGGGGCTGCACCTTTGGTCACAGCGAGCGCCATCTCAACGCCCTGCAGCAGAAATTCGCCGACTGGTTCCGCGGGCACGTCACGGCTTTTCCGGTGGTGCAGACGCGGTTAACCAACTATCTGGCCGCCTCGGATGCGGATATCTGGCTCATCACCGGGTCGCCGCAGTCGCTGGTTGAGCAGGTCTATTTCGATACGCCCTGGCTGCCGCGCGTCAATGTCATCGCCAGCCAGATGACCCGCGGCTACGGCGGTTGGGTGCTGACTCTGCGCTGCCTCGGGCATGAGAAAGTCGCGCAATTAGAGCGCAAAATCGGTACGCCGCTGCGTCTTTACAGCGGCTACAGCGACAGTAAACAGGACAACCCGTTGCTCTACTTCTGCCAGCACCGCTGGCGCGTTACGCGCCGTGGCGAACTGCAACAGCTTGAGTAGTGTCGAACGTATTAGGGGTGTGTATAATGCGCCCCGCCTGAATTACTGGAGTTTATACCTTTGTCCAATCCCGAACTGACTCACGAACACTGGATGCGTTATGCGCTGACGCTGGCGAAGCGCGCCTGGGAAGAGGGCGAAGTGCCCGTGGGCGCGGTGCTGGTGCATAACAACCAGGTGATTGGCGAAGGGTGGAACCGCCCGATTGGCCGTCACGATCCCACCGCGCACGCGGAGATTATGGCGCTGCGCCAGGGCGGGCTGGTGCTGCAAAACTACCGGCTGATCGACACCACGCTTTACGTGACGCTGGAGCCCTGCGTGATGTGCGCGGGCGCCATGGTACATAGCCGCATCGGGCAACTGGTGTTTGGCGCGCGGGATGCGAAAACCGGCGCGGCAGGGTCGTTGATGGATGTGCTCCATCACCCGGGGATGAATCACCGGGTCGAGTTTACCGAAGGCGTGCTGCGCGATGAGTGCGCCGCGATGTTAAGCGATTTCTTCCGCCAGCGTCGGCTGGAGAAGAAAGCCCTGAAAAGCGGCAACGCCTGATCAGCCCTTGCGGGCAATGCCTGATGGCGGCTTCGCCTTATCAGGCCTACGGGAGCGGTTACAGTGGGTCGAGGTTTTGTAGGCCGGATAAGCGCAGCGCCATCCGGCGGGCAGTGCCTGATGGCGGCTTCGCCTTATCAGGCCTACGGGAGGGGTTAAAGTGGGTCGGGGTTTTGTAGGCCGGATAAGCGCAGCGCCATCCGGCGGGCAATGCCTGATGGCGGCTCCGCCTTATCACGCCTACAGGAGCGGTTACAGTTGGTCGGGTTTTGTAGGCCGGATAAGCGTAGCGCCATCCGGAAACTTAATCAGCGGTTAACCTTCAGTTGCAGCGTATCCTGCGGTAAAACCGAATGGTGCCCAAACGCCTCGTCGACGGTCAGCGCGCTGAAGGGCAAGACGCCATAGGTCGGCTGATCAAGCTCGGCGCTCGACACCGCCGGGTAGCTCTGCGCCAGCTTGAGCGTTGCGGCGAGCGCCTTCTCTTTCTCCAACAGATAACCCACCAGGCTAATCTCATATTTACGGATATTCTCCACGTAGGCATACGCCTGATACCCGCGGGCATAGCCGTAGCGTAATTTGCTGTAGTAGGCCTTCTGGCTTAACAGCGGCAGGCGCTGTTTCACATCGGCCCAGCTATCCGGGTTGCCTTTGGTCTTCACCGTCAGCGCGCGGGCATCAAGCATATGCGCATAACCCATGTTGTAGGCCGCCAGCGCATACCAGATCTTCTCATCCTGCGGCACGCTGTCCGGCACTTTGCTCATCATATCCTGCAGATAGCGCGCGCCGCCGCTGATGCTCTGCTCGGCATCGGTTCTGTCGCTCAGCCCGAGACTCTGCGCCGTATTGCGGGTCAACATCATCAGCCCGCGCACGCCCGTCGGCGAGGTGGCCTGCGTGTCCCAGTGGGACTCCTGATAGGAAATTGCCGCTAACAGCTTCCAGTCGATCTGCTGCGCATACTTCTCAAACAGCGGCTGCAACTCTGGCAGCACGCTATCAACGGCGCGTAAAAAGGCGCGGGTATCAACATAATCAAAGCCATCGCCATGCCCGAGATACTTCTCTTCGAGCCTCGCAAGGATCCCCTCGCCATTAATGGTGTTGAAGAAATCGAGCATCGCCGCCGAAAGCGTGTTGTCGTCGTCGCGCTTGCTAAACCAGGTTACGGGTTGTTCATCAGAGATATCGAGCGCCACCGCCAGCTCCGGGTGAACGCGCTGGAAGAGGCTGATCGCCACCGAATCGGCGACGGTATAACTCAGTTTGCCGTCGACCACTTGCTGAAGCAGGGAGGTAGTGCCGAGTTTTTCATCCACCTTCCAGCTGAGATTGGGGTACTTCTTCTCTTTTATCTCGCGCAGATCGTCCAGCGCGACATGCCCGGGGGCAATGGTCAACTGGCTCTCATTCACTTCCGCCAGCGTACGCGGGCGATAGCTGCCGACGCGATAGACAAGTTGTTGAGAAACGGAGTAGTAGACCGGCCCGGTCTGGTAGCTTTTGACGCGCTCATTGTTATAGACCAGCCCGGCGGCGAGCATATCGGCGTTATCGTGATCGAGGTCGTCAAACAGCTGGCTGATGTTCTGGCGCACGGTGATTTTGAGTTTCACGCCGAGGTAGTCGGCAAACTGCTGCGCCAGCTCGTAATCGAGGCCGTAATTTTTGCCGTTGATGGAGGTGTAAGTAAGCGGCGTCGAAATGGTACTGATGCGCAGCTCCCCGCGCGCCTGGATAGCCGCGATGCGGTTATCGGCTTTGCCAAACCAGGGGACTGATGGCCACAGCGCCGCTGCCAGCAGCAGGGTGACAATGCCGATGAGCAGATAATTAATCTGAAATCTTTTCAAGGAGTTAATTCTCTGCGCCGTACTTTGCCTCAAAAGGTTTTCGCAATCACAGCAAGGGGATTGCTGCTGATTTAGCGGCATTCTGCGTAACTAAACGGCAGTTGGCAACAAATTACAGCATTCGGCCACAGCTATTGCTAAAAATCGCCAGCGCTTTTTATTTCCACGCAAACGGTTTCGTCGCGCCTCAGGATTCTCTATAATGACGCCCGTTTTCCCCTGGTGCACACTTTAAGCGTCCCCGACGCTTCGTAATCGAAGACGAGAGACTTATGATGGAAATTCTGCGTGGTTCGCCTGCCCTGTCCGCATTCCGTATTAACAAACTGCTGGCGCGGTTTCAGGCCACCAACCTGCCGGTGAGCAATATTTATGCCGAATATACTCACTTTGCCGACCTTAACGCGGCGCTCACCGAAGAAGAGTACGCCCGGCTCCAGCGCCTGCTGAAATATGGTCCAAGCCTTAGCAGCCACACCCCAACCGGAAAATTACTGCTCGTCACTCCTCGTCCCGGCACCATCTCTCCCTGGTCATCGAAAGCTACCGACATCGCCCACAACTGCGGTCTGGAAAAGATCAACCGCCTTGAGCGCGGCGTGGCGTACTACGTTGAAGCCGCCAGCCTGACCGACGCCCAGTGGCAAGAGGTCGCGGCGCAGCTGCATGACCGCATGATGGAGAGCGTATTTAACGCTGAAGCGGACGCCGCGCGTCTGTTTGAGCACCACCAGCCCGCGCCGGTACAGAGCGTGGATCTGCTGGGCGAAGGCCGCCAGGCGCTGATTGACGCCAACCTGCGTCTCGGCCTGGCGCTGGCGGAAGATGAGATCGATTACCTGCACGACGCCTTTACGCGCCTGGGGCGCAACCCGAACGATATCGAACTCTATATGTTCGCCCAGGCGAACTCGGAGCACTGCCGTCACAAAATCTTCAACGCCGACTGGGTGATTGACGGGCAGCCGCAGCCGAAGTCGCTGTTCAAAATGATTAAAAACACCTTTGAGAAGACGCCGGACTTTGTGCTCTCTGCCTACAAAGATAACGCGGCGGTGATGGAAGGTTCCGCGGTTGGTCGTTTCTATGCCGATCGCGCTGAAGGTCGCTACGATTTCCACCAGGAGCCGACCCATATTTTGATGAAGGTGGAGACGCACAACCACCCGACCGCCATTTCACCGTGGCCGGGCGCAGCAACCGGCTCCGGCGGCGAGATCCGCGATGAGGGCGCAACCGGGCGCGGCGCGAAGCCGAAAGCGGGTCTGGTCGGTTTCTCCGTCTCCAACCTGCGTATTCCCGGCTTCGAGCAGCCGTGGGAAGAGGATTTCGGCAAGCCGGAGCGCATCGTTACCGCGCTCGATATCATGACCGACGGCCCGCTGGGCGGCGCGGCATTCAACAACGAATTTGGCCGTCCGGCGCTGAACGGCTACTTCCGTACCTATGAAGAGAAGGTCAACAGCCACAACGGCGAAGAGCTGCGCGGCTACCACAAGCCGATCATGCTGGCAGGCGGGATCGGCAACATTCGTGAAGATCATGTGCAGAAAGGCGAGATCGTGGTTGGCGCCAAGCTGATCGTGCTCGGCGGCCCGGCGATGAATATCGGCCTGGGCGGCGGCGCGGCCTCGTCAATGGCATCCGGTCAGTCCGATGCCGATCTCGACTTCGCCTCGGTGCAGCGCGATAACCCGGAGATGGAGCGTCGTTGCCAGGAGGTGATTGACCGCTGCTGGCAGCTGGGCGAAGCCAACCCGATCCTCTTTATTCACGATGTCGGCGCGGGCGGTCTCTCTAACGCCATGCCAGAGCTGGTGAGCGATGGCGGTCGCGGCGGCCGCTTTGAGCTGCGCGATATTCTGAGCGACGAACCAGGCATGAGCCCGCTGGAGATCTGGTGTAACGAATCCCAGGAGCGTTATGTGCTGGCGGTGGCGGCGGATCAACTGCCGCTGTTTGACGAACTTTGCCGCCGCGAGCGCGCACCCTACGCGGTGATTGGTGACGCGACCGAAGAGCAGCACTTAACGCTGAACGACAGCCACTTCGACAACCAGCCAATCGATATGCCGCTGGATGTGCTGCTTGGCAAGACGCCGAAGATGACGCGCGATGTCGCGACGCGCCAGGCGACCGGCGACAGCTTCAACACTCACGGTATTACCGTGGCTGACGCGGTAAACCGCGTGCTGCACCTGCCGACCGTGGCGGAGAAAACCTTCCTTGTCACCATTGGCGACCGTACGGTTACCGGCATGGTGGCGCGTGACCAGATGGTCGGCCCGTGGCAGATCCCGGTTGCTAACTGCGCGGTGACTACCGCCAGCCTGGACAGCTACTACGGCGAAGCAATGGCGCTCGGCGAACGCGCTCCGGTGGCGCTGCTCGACTTTGCCGCCTCGGCGCGGCTGGCGGTCGGCGAAGCGTTGACCAACATCGCGGCGACGCACATCGGCGATATCAAGCGCATCAAACTCTCCGCCAACTGGATGGCCGCAGCTGGTCACCCGGGTGAAGATGCCGGTCTCTATGCGGCGGTGAAAGCGGTGGGCGAAGAGCTGTGTCCGGCGCTCGGTCTGACCATCCCGGTGGGTAAAGACTCGATGTCGATGAAGACCCGCTGGCAGGAGGGGAGCGAGCAGCGCGAAATGACGTCGCCGCTGTCGCTGGTGATCACCGCCTTTGCCCGCGTTGAAGATGTGCGCCACACCGTGACGCCGCAGCTCTCCACCGACGACAACGCCCTGCTGTTAATCGATCTCGGCAAGGGCAGCAACGCGCTTGGCGCAACGGCACTGGCGCAGGTCTACCGCCAGCTGGGCGACAAACCGGCGGATGTGCGTAACGTCGAGCAGCTGAAAGGCTTCTATGACGCGATTCAGGCGCTGGTGGCAGAGAGAAAACTGCTGGCCTATCACGACCGTTCTGATGGCGGTCTGCTGGTGACGCTGGCAGAGATGGCCTTTACCGGCCACTGCGGCGTGAATGTCGATATCGCTGCGCTGGGCAACGATCGTCTGGCGGCGCTGTTTAATGAAGAGCTGGGCGCGGTGATTCAGGTGCGCGCAGCCGACCGCGAAGCAGTGGAGAGCGTGCTGGCGGCCTACGGTTTAAGCGACGTTGTGCACTATCTTGGCCGCGCTGTCGAAGGCGATCGCTTTGTGATCGAAGCGGACGGTCAGCCGGTGTTCAGCGAAAGCCGCACCACGCTGCGTATGTGGTGGGCGGAAACCACCTGGCAGATGCAGCGCCTGCGCGATAACCCGGAGTGCGCGGATCAGGAGCACGAGGCGAAAGCCAACGACAACGATCCGGGCCTCAACGTCAAACTGACGTTTGATATCAACGACGATATCGCGGCACCGTTTATTGCCACCGGCGCGCGACCGAAAGTCGCCGTGCTGCGTGAGCAGGGCGTCAACTCCCACGTGGAGATGGCGGCGGCGTTCCACCGCGCCGGGTTTGACGCGGTTGACGTCCACATGAGCGATCTGCTGGCCGGGCGCAGCGGGCTGGAGAACGTCCACGCGCTGGTCGCCTGCGGCGGCTTCTCCTATGGCGACGTGCTGGGCGCGGGCGAAGGCTGGGCGAAATCAATTCTCTTTAATGAGCGTGTGCGTGACGAGTTCGAAACCTTCTTCCACCGTCCGCAAACCCTGGCGCTGGGTGTCTGTAACGGCTGCCAGATGATGTCGAACCTGCGTGAGCTGATTCCGGGCAGCGAATTGTGGCCGCGCTTTGTGCGTAACCACTCCGATCGCTTCGAGGCGCGTTTCAGCCTGGTGGAAGTGACGCAGAGCCCGTCACTGCTGCTCAATGGCATGGTCGGGTCGCATATGCCTATCGCCGTCTCGCACGGTGAAGGGCGTGTCGAAGTGCGTGACGCCGCCCATCTGGCACAGCTCGAAAGTAAAGGGCTGGTGGCGCTGCGCTATGTCGATAACAGCGGCAGCGTGACTGAGCGCTACCCGGCAAACCCGAACGGCTCGCCGAACGGTATTACCGCCGTGACCAGCGAAAGCGGGCGCGTCACCATCATGATGCCGCACCCGGAGCGTGTTTTCCGCACCGTTGCCAACTCCTGGCACCCGGAAAACTGGGGCGAAGACAGCCCGTGGATGCGTATCTTCCGCAATGCCCGTAAGCAGCTCGGCTAAACCGACGCGGCAGTAAAACAGGCCCTCTTCCTTAACCGGGAAGGGGGCTTTTTTGATCGGGTGCTAAATGTGTCGGCTTTTCCCGACATCAGAGGATTATCACTGTCTCTAAAAGGAGACATTTATCTGTTTGATTTTAATGGTGATAATTTATGGGCTGATGGAGTGTTGCTAAATAGCGACAGAGCGATGAAATGTTGCGCACTTCGCAAAATCGATAAATATTGATAAATACCATGATAATCAACAGATTAAAATATTTCGTGGTAACCTGGCATAATACGTGCATAATTATAGCCAGTGGCTCATTCACCCTCTTATGTCAGCCCCTTCGGGACGCGCTACATAAACCTTCGAATGACGCACTTAAAGGTGCCTGCCGTCCACCTGCTGATAATTGCGTAGCTTTATCAGACCTCGGGCGAAACGTCGAGTTAGGCACCGCCTAATTACATAACAAAGCCGGGCTTTTGCCCGGCTTTGTTGTTCTTTACCCCGTCACTCAGCTAGCATCTCTGTACCTTATCCTGCGAGAGTACCGCCTTGAAACGCTGGCCCGCTTTTCCCCGCTCCTTACGCCAACTGGTTATGATGGCGTTCCTGCTTATTTTACTGCCGCTGCTGGTGTTAGCCTGGCAAGCCTGGCAGAGCCTCAATGCGCTCAGCGCCCAGGCCCTGTTAACTAACCGCACGACGCTGATTGACGCCCGCCGCAGTGAAGCGATGACCAACGCCGCGCTGGAGATGGAGCGCAGCTACCGCCAGTACTGCGTGCTGGATGACGCTACCCTTGAGCGGGTCTATCAGAATCAGCGCAAGCGCTACAGCGAGATGCTGGAGGCCCATGCCGGTGTTTTACCCGATGACAGACTCTACCAGGCGCTGCGCCAGGATCTGAACGATCTCGCCCAGTTGCAGTGCGCCAACAGCGGCCCGTCACCTGCCGCCTCTGCGCAACTGGAGGCGTTTGCGGCGGCAAATACCGAGATGGTGCAGTCGACCCGCGCCGTGGTCTTCTCGCGCGGGCAGCAGCTCCAGCTGGAGATCGCCGAGCGCGGTCAGTTCTTCGGCTGGCAGGCGCTGGTGCTCTTTTTAGTCAGCCTGGCGCTGATGCTGCTCTTTACCCGCATGATTATCGGCCCGGTGAAGGGTATCGAGCGGATGATTAACCGGCTGGGGGAGGGGCGTCCACTGGCGCAAAGCGTGGTGTTTAGCGGCCCGCGCGAGCTGCGCTACGTCGGCGAGCGCATTATCTGGCTGAGCGAACGGCTGGCGTGGCTTGAGTCGCAGCGCCACCAGTTTTTACGCCATATCTCCCATGAGCTGAAAACGCCGCTCGCCAGCATGCGCGAAGGCACAGAGCTGCTTGCCGACCAGGTGGTCGGGCCGCTTTCGCCGGAGCAGAAAGAGGTGGTTGAGATCCTCGATGCCAGCAGCCGCAACCTGCAAAAATTGATTGAGCAGCTGCTGGATTACAACCGCAAGCTGGCCGGCGGATCGGTCGAGCTGGAAGCGGTAGAGCTGGCACCGCTGGTGGAGATGGTGCTCTCCGCGCACAGCCTGCCAGCGCGAGCTAAAATGATGCATACCGAAATCGCTCTCGATGCGACGACCTGCCAGGCAGAGCCGATGCTGCTGATGAGCGTGCTGGATAATCTTTACTCCAACGCGGTGCACTATGGGGCTGAATCCGGTACCATTCGTCTCCACAGTTATAGTACCGGCGCACGGTTGCGCATTGACGTAGCGAATACCGGCACCCCAATCCCCGAGGCGGAGCGCGAGATGATTTTTGAGCCCTTCTTTCAGGGAAGCCACCAACGCAAAGGCGCGGTGAAAGGCAGCGGGCTGGGGTTGAGCATCGCCAGAGACTGTATCCGCAGAATGCAGGGTGAACTGCATCTGGTAACGGACTGCAAGGACGATGTCTGTTTCCGTATTGAGCTACCGCTTGTCGCGCCGGAAAAATCAACGCAATGAATATAAATCTGGTGAGTATGTCGCATCTCTTTTCCCGCGTGGTCAACGCGATGACACAGCAATCGGGCTGGCTGCGCGCGCTTCCTTGCCTGCTACTGGCAGGCTGCGTGACGCAAACGCCGCCAAGCGCCATTCATGACAATAAAAAACCGCAGCTTCCCGATCGCCAACTGGCCGACTTTTTATTAACGGAATGCAACGATATCTGGACCCTGTCGGGGCAGAGTGTCGACAGCAACCCGCTGTTCTGGCTGCGCGGCATGGATTGCGCCCAGCGCTTGTCGCCCGCAGCGGCGCGCGCGGAAGCGCGTGCATGGTCGGATAACACCTGGCAGGCGACATTCCGCCGCGGTATTTTGCTCTCGAATGCCAAAATCTCGCCCCTTGAACGCCGTGACTATACCGATCGTCTCGATGCCTTAAGCCCGTCGATCCCGGCGCAGGTGCGCCCGCTGTTTGAGCTCTGGCGCGATGGCGAAAAAGCACAGTTGCAGTTAGCCGAAGAGCGCAGCCGCTACGCGAAATTGCAGCAGTCCGCCGACAGCGAACTCGACAAACTGCGTGCCCAGCAGCAATTCCTGCATGAGCAGCTTGATACCACCACCCGCAAGCTGGAAAACCTCACCGACATTGAACGGCGTCTCTCCATTCGCAAACCGGCGCCTGCCGATATGCCGGACAGCGCACATCCGGCGAAAAGCGATAGCGATCAGCAGGAGGCGAAACCATGACCAATCGCAAACCGGCGCATCTGCTGCTGGTAGATGACGATCCCGGCCTGCTGAAGCTGCTCGGGCTGCGCCTGACTAGCGAAGGCTACAGCATTGTCACCGCCGAAAGCGGGCAGGAGGGGTTACGCATTCTCGCGCGTGAGAAGGTCGATCTGGTGATAAGCGACCTGCGCATGGATGAGATGGATGGCATGCAGCTTTTTGCCGAGATCCAGCGCCTGCAGCCGGGCATGCCGGTAATTATTCTCACCGCGCACGGCTCGATCCCCGATGCCGTTGCCGCCACGCAGCAGGGCGTCTTCAGCTTTCTCACCAAGCCGGTGGATAAAGACGCGCTCTATAAAGCCATCGACGATGCGCTGGAGCACAGCGGCTCCGCCAGCGACGATCAGTGGCGTGAAACCATTGTTACCCGCAGCCCATTGATGTTGCGCCTGCTTGAACAGGCGCGGATGGTGGCGCAGTCCGACGTCAGCGTGCTGATTAACGGCCAGAGCGGCACCGGTAAAGAGGTGCTGGCGCAGGCGATCCACAACGCCAGCCCGCGCAGTAAAAACGCCTTTATCGCCATCAACTGCGGCGCGCTGCCGGAGCAGCTGCTGGAATCAGAACTCTTCGGTCACGCGCGCGGGGCTTTTACCGGCGCGGTAAGCAGCCGGGAAGGGCTGTTCCAGGCGGCAGAGGGCGGGACACTGTTTCTTGATGAGATTGGCGATATGCCGATCCCGCTACAAGTTAAATTGCTGCGTGTATTACAGGAGCGCAAGGTGCGCCCGCTCGGCAGCAACCGCGATATCGATATCAATGTGCGCATTATTTCGGCGACGCACCGCGATCTGCCAAAAGCGATGGCGCGCGGCGAGTTTCGTGAAGATCTCTACTATCGCCTGAACGTGGTCAGCCTGAAGATCCCGGCGCTGGCGGAGCGCGCGGAGGATATTCCGCTGCTTGCCAACCACCTGCTGCGCCAGTCTGCGGACCGCCATAAGCCGTTTGTGCGCGCCTTTTCCACCGATGCGATGAAGCGGCTGATGACCGCCAGCTGGCCTGGTAACGTGCGTCAGCTGGTGAACGTGATTGAGCAGTGCGTGGCGCTCACCTCGTCGCCAGTAATCAGCGATGCGCTGGTCGAGCAGGCGCTGGAAGGGGAGAACACCGCGCTGCCGACCTTTGTCGAAGCGCGTAACCAGTTTGAACTCAACTACCTGCGCAAGCTACTGCAAATCACTAAAGGCAACGTGACGCACGCCGCGCGGATGGCGGGGCGCAACCGTACCGAGTTTTACAAACTCCTCTCCCGCCATGAACTGGATGCCAATGACTTTAAAGAGTAAAGGCGAAATGATTATGGTACTGTGAGCAACCGATTACGATGCAGCAGACTGGCAAGAGCGTGTAAGGAACGACCATGAAAAAGATTGATGCGATTATTAAACCTTTCAAACTGGATGATGTGCGTGAAGCGCTGGCTGAAGTCGGCATCACCGGGATGACGGTAACGGAAGTGAAGGGTTTTGGTCGCCAGAAAGGCCACACCGAACTCTACCGTGGCGCAGAGTATATGGTGGATTTTCTGCCGAAGGTGAAGATTGAGATCGTGGTGGGCGACGACATTGTCGACACCTGCGTCGATACCATTATCCGTACCGCGCAGACCGGTAAAATCGGCGACGGCAAAATCTTCGTCTTTGACGTTGCTCGCGTAGTGCGTATTCGTACCGGCGAAGAAGACGACGCCGCCATCTGATCTTTCGCCCTCACCGCGCACGGTGAGGGCATCCTGCTTACAGCACCTTGTGCGGGCCGAAGCACTCATAGTGAATGCGATCGCGCTCAACGCCCAGCGTCACCAACTGCTCAGCCGCAAACTGCATAAACGCCACCGGCCCGCAGAGATAAAACTGCATCTCCCCGTCACTCACGCGATCTTTCATCTCCGTAAGCGCCATCAGCCCGGTGCTGTTAAACAGCTCTGCCTGCTCATCCGCTGCGTTTGGCTTGCGATACCAGACATGTTGATAAAAGTGCGGCAGGTTGGCGCCCAGCTCGCTTACCTCATCGGTAAAGGCATGTACCTCGCCGTTTTCCGCCGCATGGAACCAGTTAACCTGCGCGCGGTGATGTCTGTACGTCAGATGGTGCAGCATCGCCAGCATCGGCGTCTGACCCACGCCGGCGGAGATGAGCGATACCGGCGTTTGCGGGCTAACATCGAGGAAGAAATCACCGGCTGGCGCAGCAAGATAGACAACATCGCCAGGCTTTGCTTTATCGTGCAGCCAGTTTGAAACCTGGCCGCCGTTTTCACGCTTCACCGCAATTCGGTAGCTTTTGCCGTTTGGCTCGCGGGTGAGAGAGTACTGGCGGATCTCCTGATGGGGAAACCCTTCCGGCTTCAGCCATACGGCAAGGTACTGACCCGGCCGGTAATCGGCGATCGGCTGGCCGTCGACAGGCTCAAACTCAAAACTGGTGATCAGCGCGCTGCGCGGCACTCGCTCCACCAGGCGGAACGCGCGCGTCCCCTCCCAGCCGCCTTTTTTATCGGCGTGCTCGCGGTAAATCTCCGCTTCACGATTGATAAATACACCCGCCAGCACGCCGTAAGCTTTGCCCCACGCGTCCAGCACCTCTTGCCCCGGCTGGAACATCTCATCAATGGTCGCCAGCAGATGTTCGCCGACGATGTCATATTGCTGTGGTTGGATCTGGAAGCTGGTGTGCTTCTGGGCGATTTTTTCCACCGCTGGCAGCAGGGCGGGGAGATTGTCGATATTTGCGGCGTAAGCGGCAATGGCATTGAACAGCGCTTCACGCTGATCGCCGTTGCGCTGGTTGCTCATGTTGAAGATCTCTTTCAACTCGGGGTTGTGCTGAAACATCCGATCGTAGAAGTGAGCGGTCAGTTTCGGGCCGGTAGCAGCGAGCAACGGGAGGGTGGATTTAACGGTGGCGATGGTCTGAGCGTCGAGCATGATGGCTTCCTTCTAAACGTGCATTTTTAAAGTTGTATTTTATATGCATCTTATAACCGCCAGCCTAAGATTGTAAAGGGCGCAATGAAAGAGGGGTTATCTGACATGAGGAAGTTGCATCACAAAGCTGAAAAGAAATCCCTTTCCCGACCGAAGCCCGTTATTGCTCAAAGCCTTGTGTGACGGGCAGCCAATCGTTTGCGCAAAAACCTTTGTCAAGACCTGTTCTCAGAATTTTAATCAGTTATACTGTCAGCCGTTCCCGAATTCGGGCCCTCATTGAGAGTTGTTTTGTTAGCTGAGTCAGGAGATGCGGATGTTAAAGCGTGAAATGAACATTGCCGATTATGATGCCGAATTGTGGCAGGCTATGGAGCAGGAGAAAGTACGTCAGGAAGAGCACATTGAACTGATCGCCTCCGAAAACTACACCAGCCCGCGCGTTATGCAGGCGCAGGGATCTCAGCTGACGAACAAATATGCCGAGGGTTACCCGGGCAAGCGTTACTATGGCGGCTGTGAGTATGTCGATATCGTTGAACAGCTGGCGATTGACCGCGCGAAAGAGCTGTTTGGCGCGGATTATGCCAACGTTCAGCCGCACTCTGGCTCACAGGCTAACTTCGCCGTCTACACCACGCTGCTGGAGCCGGGCGATACCGTTCTCGGTATGAACCTGGCGCACGGCGGCCACCTGACTCACGGCTCCCCGGTTAACTTCTCCGGCAAACTCTACAACATCGTCCCTTACGGCATCGATGAAACGGGCCACATTGATTACAACGAACTCAATGAGCAGGCGCAAAAACATAAGCCGAAAATGATCATCGGCGGCTTCTCTGCTTACTCCGGCGTGGTTGACTGGGCCAAAATGCGCGAAATCGCCGACAGCATCGGCGCGTACCTGTTTGTCGATATGGCACACGTTGCCGGTCTGATTGCCGCTGGTGTCTATCCGAACCCGGTTCCGCATGCTCACGTTGTTACTACTACCACCCACAAAACCCTGGCGGGTCCGCGCGGCGGCCTGATCCTGGCGAAGGGCGGCAGCGAAGAGCTGTATAAAAAACTGAACTCTGCCGTCTTCCCTGGCGGCCAGGGCGGCCCGCTGATGCACGTTATCGCCGGTAAAGCGGTGGCGCTGAAAGAGGCGATGGAGCCAGAGTTCAAAACCTACCAGCAGCAGGTTGCGAAAAACGCCAAAGCGATGGTGGAAGTGTTCCTTGCACGCGGCTACAAAGTCGTTTCCGGCGGTACTGATAACCACCTGTTCCTGCTGGATCTGGTTGATAAAAACCTGACCGGTAAAGAAGCGGACGCCGCGCTGGGCCGTGCCAACATCACGGTTAACAAAAACAGCGTGCCGAACGATCCGAAGAGCCCGTTTGTCACCTCCGGTATCCGCGTCGGTACGCCGGCTGTGACCCGTCGCGGCTTCAAAGAAGCGGAAGTCAAAGAGCTGGCAGGCTGGATGTGTGACGTGCTGGACAGCATCAATGACGAAGCGGTAATCGAGCGCACCAAACAGAAAGTGCTGGATATCTGCGCCCGTTTCCCGGTTTACGCATAAGTTTCCGACATCAAAAAAGCCCGCTTCCTGTGAAGCGGGCTTTTTTTTGCCTGCTTGCCAGCGATGCATTCCGCCCGGCGCGTTTTAATGTTGCAAAACCTGCGCTTAGGCAAATTTGTTACCTGATTGTTGCTTGCCAGGCCAGGCGTTTGCCGCCAGACTAACGCTTCGATTCAGGAGGAAATCATGGTTCTGCAGTCAACGCGCTGGCTGGCGCTCGCTTATTTCACCTACTTTTTCAGTTACGGCATCTTCTTACCCTTCTGGGGCGTCTGGCTCAAAGGCGTCGGATTAACCCCGGAAATTATCGGTATGCTGCTTGGCGCCGGTCTCGTTGCCCGTTTTCTCGGTAGCCTGTTGATTGCCCCGCGCGTAAGCGACCCCTCCCGATTAATTACCGCCCTGCGCGTGCTGGCGCTGGCTACGCTTATCTTTGCGATGGCATTCTACGCCGGAAGCCATGTCGCCTGGCTGGCGGTGGTGATTGTCGGCTTTAACCTCTTCTTCTCGCCGCTGGTGCCGCTGACGGATGCGCTGGCGGGAACGTGGCAAAAACAGTTTCCGATGGATTATGGCCGCGTCAGGGTGTGGGGATCGATCGCCTTCGTGATTGGCTCGGCGCTGACCGGCAAACTGGTTAGCCTTTACGACTACCGGGCGATTCTGGTGATGCTGTCGCTGGGCACGGCCTCAATGCTGCTCGGCATGCTGCTGCGCCCGACGATCCTGCCGCAGGGTGAAAATCGCCAGCAGGATGGCGCAGGCTGGCCCGCCTGGCGCACGTTGATTGTGCAGAACTGGCGCTTTCTCGCCTGCGTTTCGTTGTTACAGGGTGCGCACGCGGCCTATTACGGCTTCAGCGCGATTTACTGGCAGTCGGTGGGCTACTCCGCCTCAACGGTGGGTTATTTGTGGTCACTGGGCGTGGTGGCGGAAGTGGTGATTTTTACGCTCAGCAACCGTCTGTTCCGCCGCTTCAGCGCGCGCGATCTGCTGCTGCTCTCCGCGGTGTGCGGGCTGGTTCGCTGGAGTCTGATGGGCTGGACCATTGCGCTGCCGTGGCTGGTTGTCGCGCAGATCCTGCACTGCGGCACCTTCACCGTTTGCCACCTGGCGGCCATGCGCTACATCTCCGCCCGGCAGGGCAGTGAGGTGATCCGGTTACAGGCGGTCTACTCCGCCGTGGCGATGGGCGGAAGTATTGCCCTGATGACGATGATCGCCGGTTTCCTCTTCGAACACCTGCATCAGGGGCTGTTCTTTATTATGGCGTTGCTGGCACTGCCAGCGCTGGTCCTGCGTCCAACGGTCGCCGCGCAGAAGGGGAGCCCTCAAGCATAATGCGAATATGCTCCTGCTGCTGCTCGCTCAGCAGCCCGTCGGTGTGGATCAGCGGCGCAGAGAAGAGCGGCAGCGGCGTGGTGTAAGGGGTGATGATAAGCGTCACATCTTTCGGCGCGCCCTCTTCGCGGAAGCTCTCCAGCGGCAAGTAACGAATGGTGAGCGGCAGCAGCGTTAACTCGCGCAGCTGCTGCTCAATCTCCTGCTCTCTGGCGCTGTCGTCGCCGGTAATCAGCATTAGCTGCTTCTCATGCAGATCGCTCTCCTGCATTAGCCAGGCACCGAAAATCACCGCCACCAGACCCGCTTCCTCATCGCTAAAGCGCAGTCCATACTCCGTCTCCAGCCCCTCTAATACCGTGCGAGTGGTGCGCATCAGGCGCGGGTAGAGCTGATTAATCTCTGCCGGCAACGTGTTATCGATGCCGATACCGAACAAACTGCGATCCAGTGCCTGGGCGAGGTGAATATAGAGCTGATTGGTCAGACCCTGCTCGTCGCTGAAATGCATGCCGGAGAGCTGGTGGAAGTGGGCAATCATCTGGCTGATGGCCAGGCGCAGGCGGTGATCCTGCTGATGATCGTCCTGGCTCGGATCGGGCGTACGCACCAGCATAAACAGCAGGGTTAAAAAGAGGTGCTCATTCTCATGGGCAGTAGCGGCGACGCGGCGCTGCCAGTGGCGAACGATATCCTGCGCCACCAGATACTCGGCGCGCATCTGCGCCCATGCTTGCTGCACGGGGTTAAATTCCGGCGAGTGGCCGCTATGATGCTGCAACAGGCAGTACTGCAAATAGAGACCCAAAAACTGGCGATCGCGACACTCAAACGAGCGTTTCAGGCGGCGCGAGCAGAGGTTGATCAACGCATGCAGATTAATATCGTCATAGAGTGTGCGCGCAATGCCCTGCTGTTTAAGCGCCGTTTTTAATGCGGGCGTAAAGTGTTCAGTAATAAATTGCGGGCAGAGGCGCAGGGCGCGGCGCAGCCAGTGCAGCAGGCACAGGCGCTGATCGAGCGGCGTGCCTTCGATGCGGTAACCGCCTTCACCGTAGGGAACGATGGAAAGCCGGTGGTAAAGTTGGATCTCGCTTTGCGTCTCCGCGATATCCTGCAGGGCTACGGTATCATCCACGCCATTAATGGCGCTGATGTTTTTCATGGTGATACCTTGTCCCGGCAGGGCAAGCAGCAGTAGCACCTGGCAGCGACGCTGCGGGCTGGAGAGCACAGATGGTGGGGTCAGCGTCATGGTCATCTGTCAGGGTCCAGTTAGGGTTGGGAAAAAGGGCTATTTGATAAGCGTAGTTAAAGGTATCTTGAGCGACAGCGCAGCCGCCGCATTTTCGACCAGGAATGCCGGGGAGCATCACAGAATTTTTCACGTGAGGAAGAGATGCAATTAGTTAAACAGTGGGTATTGGGGCTTTTTCTCGCGCTTTTATCGTTTTCTCTTATGGCGCACCCGCACAGCTTTATCGTGATGAAGACGCAACTGGTTAGCGCAAACGGTCAGTTTACCGGCCTGAAAATGCGCTGGACGATGGATGAGATCACCTCCGCAGACCTGCTCTATGACGCTGGTAACGCAAAGCCTGGCGAAGAGATCTGGAAAAAGCTGGCGGCGGAGGTGATGGCAAACGTGCTCGGCCAGCACTACTTTACCGAAGTGTGGCATAACGGGCAGAAGGTGAAGTTCCTCAACCGCCCGAGCGAGTATGGACTCGCGCGTGAGGCGCACCAGGCGGTGCTCACCTTTGTGCTGCCGCTGGCGGAGCCGCAGCCGCTGAAGGGGCAGAAATATACCTTCTCGACCTTCGATCCCACCTATTACGTGGATATGCGCTACGACAAAGAGAGCGATGTCACGCTGCCCGCGGCGCTGCAATCGAGCTGTAAAACCACGCTACATACACCGAAACCCGGCGAAGAGGTGCTGAGCTACGCGCAGTCGCTGGATAAGACCGACGCCCCGGAGGAGGATATGGAACTGGGTAAACAGTTTGCTCAAACGGTGACGCTGCTATGTCAGTAATCAGCCAACAGATGGCGCGCAAACGGCGCGTATTGCAGTGGTGGCCGCTGCTGCTGTTTATGGTGGTTGCCCTGTTCGGCGCACTCTGGCTCTGGCAGGCGTGGCCGCAGGTGGTGATGAGAAGCGCGCTCTGGCAGCGCGAAGTGAATATCCAGATGAGCACGCTGCTGAAAGCGGTGGCCGAAAACCCGACCAAAGCGGGTGGCACGCTGTTGCTGTTCAGCTTCGTCTATGGCGTGCTGCATGCGCTGGGGCCAGGTCATGGCAAAGTGGTGATCACCACCTGGCTTGCGACTCATCCCTCAAAATTAAAACCCGCTATCGGCCTGACGCTGGCATCCTCTCTGCTACAGGGGCTGGTGGCGATTTTACTGGTGGTTGTGGTGCTGAGCCTGCTGGCGCTGCCCGCCCGACAGTTGCACCTTAGCGGCTACTGGCTGGAGAAGGGGAGTTATCTGCTGGTCGGCGTGCTGGGGCTGCTGCTCTGCTGGCGCGCGCTTAAGCGCCTGCGTCAGCTGCTGCATGCGCCGAAGTTTCGCGCGTTTACGCCACATCATGTTCATCACGACAACTGCGGATGTGGTCATCAGCATTTGCCGACGCAGTCGCAGCTGCAAAACGGCGGTGACTGGCGCGCACGGCTGGTGATTGTTTTATCGATGGGTATGCGGCCCTGTTCCGGCGCCATTATGGTGCTGCTGTTCAGTAAAGTGATTGGCGTTTTCGCCTGGGGTGTGGCCTCTGCGCTGGCGATGGCTGCCGGGACCTCGCTGACCATCAGCGGGCTGGCGTTGCTGGTGCACGGCTTTCGCCAGCTGGCGGTGAAAATAAGCGGTAAGCGTGCGCCGGTGCTGTGGCGGCAGATTGGCTGGACGACATTAGCCTTAGCGGGTGGCGTGGTGCTGGTGAGTGCGGCGGTGGTGATGTGGATGAGCGCGCTCCCGCCGGGCGGCGGATTACGCCCCTTTTAATCGAGGACGGATACGAAGTGCGGCATTAGTTGCCGGATGCGGCGAAAACGCCTTATCCGGCCTGCGAACTGCGGGGTTCTGCTTTTGTTGCCGGATGGCGGCGTAAACGCCTTATCCGGCCTGATGAGCATGCTTTTGTAGGCCTGATAAGCGCAGCGCCATCAGGCAATTCACAAAACCCGGCCAGCGAGAGGATTAACGCTTCAGCGCGTCGCTCAGCTCTTCACGCATATTTGCCAGCATCGCTTTCACCACGCGCGGGTTACCGGCGACGAGGTTACCGGTCATCATATAGTTATGACCGCCGGTGAAATCGCACACCAGACCGCCCGCTTCGCGAACCAGCAGTTCACCTGCGGCGAAATCCCACGGCTTCAGGCCAATCTCAAAGAAACCATCAACGCGACCGGCGGCAACATAGGCCAGATCCAGCGCGGCAGAACCGGTGCGGCGGAAGTCCGCGCATTCGGTAAAGAGTTTGCCAATGATGTTGATATAGGTGGTTGCGTGCTGCTTCGCCTTGAACGGGAAGCCGGTCGCCAGAATGGTGCCATCCAGATCGCGAGCGGTGCTGCCGCGCAGGCGGTAACCGTTGAGCTGTGCGCCCTGGCCACGAGTGGCAGTGAAGAGTTCGTTACGCATCGGATCGTAAACGACCGCCACTTCGGTGCGACCTTTAATACGAACGGCGATTGATACCGCGAAGTGCGGCAGGCGTTTGATGAAGTTAGTAGTGCCATCCAGAGGATCGATAACCCATTGTACATCCGGGTCGGTGCCTTCGTGCTCGCCACTCTCTTCGGTGATGATGGTGTGTTGCGGGTAAGATTTGCGGATGGTGTCGATAATTACCGCTTCAGCAGCTTTATCAACGTTGGTCACGAAATCATTGCTGCCTTTCTGGCTGGTCTCTACGGTGTCAGGTGTTTCGTAGTTTTTGGCAATTAAATTACCCGCCTTGCGCGCAGCACGCACGGCGATATTCAGCATCGGATGCATCGATATCTCTCACTGGATGTTAAAGAACGGAAAACGGCGCGTATCATACCAGCGAATTCGAATTATGTCTCAGCTTTATGATAGTATCCGGCAATATTCTTTAGCCGTAGAAAACCTATGCTGCAAAATATCCGTATTGTCTTAGTTGAAACCTCCCATACCGGCAACATGGGCTCCGTTGCCCGTGCCATGAAAACCATGGGCTTAACCAATCTCTGGCTGGTTAACCCACTGGTCAAACCCGATTCACAGGCTATTGCGCTCGCCGCAGGTGCCAGCGATGTGATCGGCAATGCGCAGATCGTCGACACATTAGATGAAGCCTTAGCCGGTTGTAGCCTGGTGGTTGGCACCAGCGCGCGTTCACGCACGCTGCCGTGGCCGATGCTCGACCCGCGCGAATGCGGTCTGAAGAGCATCGGCGAAGCGGAACATGCACCGGTAGCGTTAGTGTTTGGCCGCGAGCGCGTTGGGCTTACCAATGAAGAGTTGCAGAAGTGCCACTATCACGTGGCGATTGCCGCCAACCCGGAGTACAGCTCGCTGAACCTGGCGATGGCGGTGCAGGTGATCGCCTATGAAGTGCGCATGGCGTGGCTGGCAAAGCAGGAGAGCGATGCGCCGACCGCTGAGCAGGAAGAGACGCCTTACCCGCTGGTCGACGATCTTGAGCGCTTCTACGGTCACCTGGAGCAGACGCTGCTCTCCACCGGTTTTATCCGTGAAAGCCACCCCGGCCAGGTGATGAATAAACTGCGCCGCCTCTTCACTCGCGCCCGTCCGGAGAGCCAGGAATTGAACATCCTGCGCGGCATTCTGGCGTCGATTGAGCAGAAGCAAAAAGGGTAATTCAGGCAACAAACCCTGTCCTGGCGGGCGGTTAAGCGAAGCGGTGAATACTTGACTAAAACAGTCAACTAAATAGTTGACCATTTTAGTCAGGAATGTCAGACTTGCGTCTGCTATGCAACGTTAACATTTTAATAATAAACCCCGGGCAGGGGCGAGTTTGAGGCTTGTAAGACATGAGACTGACATCTAAAGGGCGTTATGCCGTGACCGCAATGCTGGACGTTGCGCTCAACTCCGAATCGGGCCCGGTGCCGTTGGCTGATATTTCCGAGCGTCAGGGAATTTCCCTCTCCTACCTGGAGCAGCTCTTTTCCCGCCTGCGTAAAAACGGACTGGTTTCCAGCGTACGTGGTCCCGGCGGCGGTTATCTGCTGGGTAAAGATGCGAACAGCATCGCCGTCGGCGAAGTGATTAGCGCCGTTGACGAATCTGTCGATGCGACCCGTTGCCAGGGTAAAGGTGGCTGCCAGGGCGGCGATAAGTGCCTGACCCACGCGCTGTGGCGCGATCTGAGCGATCGCCTGACCGGTTTCCTGAACAACATCACCCTCGGTGAGCTGGTGAATAATCAGGAAATCCTCGACGTCTCTGACCGTCAGCACAGCAACGAATCCCATCGTAACACCCGTGGCCAGGACGCGATCGACGTTAAGCTGCGCGCATAATAATTAAACTGAATTCAGAATCGGGCCAGGGCATCGTCTGATGCCCTGTTAACACGGTCGTACATCCAGCCGGTTGCCTGATTCCTTGCATTAGAGCGATGTACGGAGTTTAAAGAGCAATGAAATTACCGATCTATCTCGACTACTCCGCAACCACGCCGGTGGATCCGCGTGTTGCCGAGAAAATGATGCAGTTTCTCACCCTGGACGGGACCTTTGGTAACCCTGCTTCCCGTTCGCACCGCTTCGGCTGGCAGGCTGAAGAGGCGGTAGATATCGCCCGCAACCAGATTGCTGAACTGGTCGGCGCTGACCCGCGCGAAATCGTCTTCACCTCCGGTGCAACCGAATCCGACAACCTGGCGATTAAAGGTGCTGCCAATTTCTACCAGAAAAAAGGCAAGCACATCATCACCAGCAAAACCGAACACAAAGCCGTGCTGGACACCTGTCGCCAGCTTGAGCGCGAAGGGTTTGAAGTGACTTACCTCGCCCCGCAGCGCAACGGCATTATCGATCTGAAAGAACTCGAAGCGGCGATGCGTGACGACACCATCATCGTCTCTATCATGCACGTGAATAACGAAATCGGCGTGGTGCAGGATATCGCGGCTATCGGCGAAATGTGCCGTGCGCGCGGCATTATCTACCACGTTGACGCTACCCAGAGCGTCGGCAAACTGCCGATCGATCTGAGCCAGCTGAAAGTCGATCTGATGTCCTTCTCCGGCCACAAAATCTACGGCCCGAAAGGTATCGGCGCACTCTACGTACAGCGTAAACCGCGTATCCGTATCGAAGCGCAGATGCACGGCGGCGGTCATGAACGCGGCATGCGTTCCGGCACGCTGCCTGTTCACCAGATCGTTGGCATGGGCGAAGCTTACCGTATCGCGAAAGAAGAGATGGAGAGCGAAATGGCGCGTCTGCGCGTGCTGCGCAACCGTCTGTGGAACGGCATCAACGATATCGAAGAAGTCTATCTGAACGGCGATCTTGAGCACGGCGCACCGAACATCCTCAACGTCAGCTTTAACTACGTTGAAGGCGAGTCGCTGATCATGGCGCTGAAAGATCTGGCTGTCTCTTCTGGTTCAGCCTGTACCTCTGCAAGCCTGGAACCGTCCTACGTGCTGCGCGCGTTGGGCATGAATGATGAACTGGCGCACAGCTCCATCCGTTTCTCTTTAGGGCGTTTCACCACTGAAGAAGAGATTGACTACACCATCGAGCTGGTCCGCAAATCCATCGGCCGTCTGCGCGATCTCTCTCCGCTGTGGGAGATGTTCAAGCAGGGCGTGGATCTCGAATCCATCGAATGGGCTCATCATTAATTTTAGGTTGCGCAAACAGGAGAATAAAAAATGGCTTATAGCGAAAAAGTAATCGATCACTACGAAAACCCGCGCAACGTTGGCTCGTTCGACAACGGCGACAACAGCATCGGTAGCGGCATGGTTGGCGCACCGGCGTGTGGCGACGTGATGAAACTGCAGATCAAAGTTAACGATAAAGGCATTATCGAAGACGCGCGTTTCAAAACTTACGGCTGTGGCTCTGCCATCGCGTCCAGCTCGCTGGTCACCGAGTGGGTGAAGGGCAAGTCTCTGGACGAAGCGCAGGCGATCAAGAACACCGATATCGCCGAAGAGCTGGAACTGCCGCCGGTTAAAATCCACTGCTCTATCCTGGCAGAAGATGCGATTAAAGCCGCGATTGCGGATTACAAAAGTAAACAAGACGCGAAATAAGGCAGGAGGTTGTTGTCATGTCCATTAGCCTCAGCGACAGTGCCGCCGCGCGAGTAAATGCCTTCCTGGCCAACCGTGGTAAAGGGTTTGGCCTGCGCCTGGGGGTGAGAACCTCCGGTTGTTCTGGTATGGCTTACGTGCTGGAATTTGTCGACGCACCGAACGAAGAAGATACGGTGTTCGAAGACAAAGGCGTGAAGGTAGTGGTTGACGGCAAAAGTCTGCAGTTCCTCGACGGCACTCAGCTGGACTTCGTAAAAGAAGGCCTCAACGAAGGGTTTAAGTTCACCAACCCGAACGTGAAAGATGAGTGCGGTTGCGGCGAAAGCTTCCACGTCTAATCGCCTCTGACGATGACCCCACCGCAGTCGCCTGCGCGTGGGGTTTGTTACGATTGCATACCCGGAATTGTTATGGATTACTTCACCCTCTTTGGGTTGCCGGCCCAGTACCCACTCGACACCCAGGCGCTGGCCACGCGTTTCCAGGATCTGCAACGGCAGTTCCACCCCGATCGCTTCGCCAGCCAGCCGCAGTCTGAGCAACTGGCCGCCGTACAGCAATCCGCGACCATCAACCAGGCATGGCAAACGTTGCGCCATCCGCTGCTGCGCGCAGAGTATCTGCTCTCGCTGCACGGCTTCGATCTGGCCTCTGAACAGCACACCGTGCGCGACACCGCTTTCCTGATGGAACAGCTGGAGCTGCGAGAAGAGCTGGATGAGATTGCCCAGGCTGAAGACGCCGCCCGTCTGGAAGCTTTTCAGGCGCGCATCAAAGGCATGTATGACGCCCGTCATCAGCAGATGGTTGAACAACTTGATGCACAAGCGTGGGAGACGGCGGCGGATACCGTGCGTAAACTACGTTTTCTCGATAAACTGCGCAGCTCAACAGAACAACTCGAAGAAAAACTGCTCGGTTTTTAAATTTCTGGAAGCACATCATGGCCTTATTACAAATCAGTGAACCGGGTCTGAGCGCCGCACCGCACCAGCGTCGGCTGGCGGCAGGCATCGACCTCGGGACCACCAACTCGCTGGTGGCGACGGTACGTAGCGGCCAGGCGGAAACGCTGGCCGACAGCGCCGGGCGCCATCTGCTCCCCTCTGTCGTCCACTATCAGGCCGAAAGCCACGTGGTGGGCTTTGATGCGCGCAACAACGCCGCGCTCGATTCGGTCAACACCATTAGCTCGGTAAAACGCCTGATGGGCCGCAGCCTTGCGGATATCCAGGCGCGCTATCCGCACCTGCCGTGGCAGTTCCAGGCGAGCGAAAACGGCCTGCCGATGATTGTCACCCGCGCCGGTCTGGTTAACCCGATCCGCGTCTCTGCCGATATCCTCAAAGCCCTTGCCGCCCGCGCGCAAGAATCGCTGGCGGGCGAGCTGGATGGCGTAGTGATCACCGTGCCTGCCTATTTCGATGATGCTCAGCGCCAGGGCACCAAAGACGCCGCGCGTCTGGCGGGCCTGCATGTGCTGCGCCTGCTGAACGAACCGACGGCGGCGGCGATCGCCTACGGTCTCGACTCCGGTAAAGAGGGCGTCATTGCCGTCTACGATCTCGGCGGCGGCACCTTCGATATCTCGATCCTGCGCCTGAGCCGCGGGGTGTTTGAAGTGCTGGCCACCGGCGGTGATTCCGCTCTCGGCGGCGACGATTTCGACCACCTGCTGGCGGACTTTATCTGCGAGCAGGCGGGCATCTCCGAACGCAGCGATGCCCGCCAGCAGCGCGAACTGCTGGATGCGGCGATTGCCGCCAAAATCGCCCTGAGCGATGCCGACCGCGTGGCGGTCAATGTGGCGGGCTGGCAGGGTGAAATCACCCGTGAACAGTTCGACGCATTAATCGCGCCGCTGGTAAAACGCACGCTGCTCTCCTGCCGCCGCGCCCTGAAAGATGCGGGCGTTGAAGCTGACGAGGTGCTGGAAGTGGTAATGGTCGGCGGTTCGACCCGCGTGCCGCTGGTGCGCGAACGCGTGGGCGAGTTTTTTGGCCGCACGCCGCTGACCTCCATCGACCCGGATAAAGTGGTCGCCATTGGCGCGGCTATCCAGGCCGATATTCTGGTCGGCAACAAGCCGGACAGCGAAATGCTGCTGCTGGACGTCATCCCGCTGTCGTTAGGGCTGGAGACCATGGGTGGCCTGGTTGAGAAGGTGATCCCGCGTAATACCACCATTCCGGTGGCGCGTGCGCAGGAGTTCACCACCTTCAAAGATGGGCAGACCGCGATGTCGATCCATGTGATGCAGGGCGAGCGTGAACTGGTGAGCGACTGCCGTTCGCTGGCGCGTTTCTCCCTGCGCGGCATTCCGGCAATGCCGGCTGGCGGGGCGCATATTCGCGTCACCTTCCAGGTGGATGCCGACGGTCTGCTGAGCGTCACGGCGATGGAAAAATCGACCGGCGTGGAAGCCTCCATCCAGGTGAAACCCTCGTACGGGCTGACCGACGGCGAAATCGCCGACATGATTAAAGACTCCATGAGTTTCGCCGAGCAGGACGTGAAAGCGCGCATGCTGGCGGAGCAGAAAGTGGAAGCCGCGCGCGTGCTGGAGAGTGTCACCAGCGCGATCGCCGCGGATGCCGCGCTGCTAAGCGCCGCAGAGCGGGCGGAGATCGACGAGGCGGTTGCGCAGTTGCGCGCGGTTGCCGAAACCGATGATACCGACGCCATCGAACACGCCATTAAAAATGTAGATAAACAAACCCAGGAATTCGCCGCGCGTCGTATGGATCAGTCCGTACGCAGCGCATTAAAAGGCCATTCCGTCGACGAGGTTTAATATGCCTAAAATTGTTTTTCTGCCTCATCAGGACCTCTGTCCGGATGGCGCAGTTCTGGAAGCAAAGAGCGGTGAAACGATTCTGGATGTCGCCCTGCGCGGCGGCATTGAGATTGAACACGCCTGTGAAAAATCCTGCGCCTGCACCACCTGCCACTGCGTGGTGCGTGAAGGGTTTAACTCGCTGCCGGAAAGCAGCGAAGACGAAGATGACATGCTGGATAAAGCCTGGGGTCTGGAGCCGGAGAGCCGTTTAGGCTGCCAGGCGCGCGTCACCGATGAAGATCTGGTGGTCGAGATCCCGCGTTACACCATCAACCACGCGCGGGAGCACTAAGATGGGGCTGAAGTGGACCGACAGCCGTGAAATCGGCGAAGCGCTGTATGACAGCCGCCCGGACGTTGACCCGACCACCGTACGTTTCACCGATATGCATCAGTGGATCTGCGAGCTGGAAGAGTTTGATGACGATCCGGCTGCATCGAATGAAAAAATTCTTGAAGCGATTCTGCTAGTCTGGTTAGACGAAGCAGCATAATCATCAAACGGGCTGCCTTAGGGTGGCCCGTTTTTATGGACACAACCGTTGGCCGGAGCAGGCATTTGCCCTCCGGCGATTGTGAAAAGGATAAAAAGAATGACAGAAGCTATGAAAGTCACCCTCACCACGCAACCCGCCGACGCGCGCTGGGGTGAAAAAGCAGCCTACAGCATCAACAACGACGGCATCGCACTGCACTTAACCGGCAACGACGATCTCGGTCTTATTCAGCGCGCGGCGCGCAAAATCGACGGCCTCGGCATCAAACATGTCGCCCTGAGCGGCGAAGGGTGGGATGCGGATCGCAGTTGGGCGTTCTGGTCTGGCTATAAAGGGCCAAAAGGGACGCGTAAAGTCGAGTGGGCGCAGCTTGATGAAGCAGAGCAGAAAGAGCTGGATAGCCGCCTGAAAGTGATCGACTGGGTGCGTGACACCATCAATGCTTCGGCGGAAGAGCTAGGGCCGGAGCAGCTGGCACAGCGCGCGGTCGATCTGCTCTTCAGCGTTGGCGGCGACAATGTCTCTTACCGCATCACCAAAGGCGAAGATCTGCGCGAGCAGAATTATATGGGGCTGCATACCGTAGGGCGCGGCTCCGAGCGTCCGCCGGTGCTGCTGGCGCTCGATTACAACCCGACCGGTAATCCGGATGCGCCGGTCTACGCCGCGCTGGTGGGCAAAGGCATCACCTTTGATACCGGCGGTTACAGCCTGAAGCAGAGCGCATTTATGGATTCGATGAAATCCGATATGGGCGGCGCGGCGCTGGTGACCGGTGCGCTGGCGTTTGCCATCAACCGTGGCCTGAACAAGCGCGTGAAGCTGTGGCTCTGCTGCGCTGACAATATGGTCAGTGGCAACGCCTTCAAGCTGGGCGATATTATTCACTACCGCAACGGCAAAAAAGTTGAGGTGATGAACACCGACGCGGAAGGGCGTCTGGTGCTGGCAGATGGCCTGATTGACGCCTCTGCGCAAAAACCGCAGCTGATTATCGATGCCGCGACGCTGACCGGTGCGGCGAAAACCGCGCTGGGCAATGACTACCATGCGCTGTTCAGCTTCGATGACGGGCTGGCGGGCCGCCTGCTAAACAGCGCAGCGGCGGAAAACGAGCCGTTCTGGCGTCTGCCGCTGGCGGAGTTCCACCGTCACCAGCTGCCGTCCAACTTTGCCGAGCTGAATAACACCGCCAGCGCGGCCTTCCCGGCAGGGGCGAGCACCGCCGCCGGTTTCCTCTCGCACTTTGTTGAAAACTATCAGCAGGGCTGGCTGCATATCGACTGCTCGGCGACCTACCGTAAATCGGCGGTTGAGCAGTGGGCCGCCGGTGCGACAGGGTTGGGTGTGCGCACCGTTGCTAATCTGTTGACCGCCGAGTAAGCGGTGTGCCTGATGGCGCTTACGCTTATCAGGCCTACAAAAGCAACCCGCTGCAAAATGTAGGCCGGATAAGGAAACGCCGCCATCCGGCAATAAAGCGGCTCCGTAGCCACGGGTTGCGCCCGAAACCCAGGCCGGATAAGGCGTTTCGCCGCCATCCGGCAATAAAGCGCCCCGTAGCCACGGGTTGCGCTCGTAAACGTAGGCCGGATAAGGCGTTTCGCCGCCATCCGGCAATAAAGCGGCACTGAACCCGTAGGCCGGATAAGGCAATGCCGCCATCCGGCAATGCGCAAAACCCGGGCGCGATGACGCACGAAAACGAACCAGAGATCCTATGTCCGAAACGAAAAACGAATTAGAAACCCTGCTTGAGCAGGCGGCGACCGAACCCGCTTACCGTCCGGCTTTTTTCCGCACGCTGCTCGACTCTACCGTCTGGGTGCCAGGCAATGCCGCAGAAGGCGAAGCGGTGGTGGAAGAGAGCGCGCTCGATATCCAGCACTGGGAAAAAGATGACGGCACCTCGGTGATCCCCTTTTTCACCTCCCTTGCCGCCCTGCAACAGGCAATCGACGACGAGCAGGCCTTTGTGGTGATGCCTGCGCGCACGCTGTTTGAAATGACGCTCGGCGAAACTCTGTTCCTTAACGCTAAGCTGCCAACCGGGAAAGAGTTCACCCCGCGAGAAATCAGCCATCTGGTTGGCGAAGAGGGCAGCCCGCTCAGCCAGCAAGAGGTGCTTGAAGGCGGTACCGCGCTGCTGCTCTCGGAAGTTGCCGAGCCGCCCGCGCAGATGGTTGACTCCCTGACCACGCTGTTCAAAAGCATCAAAACCGTCAAACGCGCCTTTATCTGCTCCATCAAAGAGCAGGCCGACGCGCAGGCGAACCTGTTAATTGGCATTGAAGCCGAAGGCGATATCGAAGAGATCATTCATGCCGCGGGCAGCGTGGCGACCGATACGCTGCCGGGCGATGAGCCAATCGATATCTGCCAGGTCGCCGAAGGCGAGAAGGGCATCAGCCACTTTATGCTGGCGCACATCACCCCGTTCTACGAGCGCCGCTGGGGTAGCTTCCTGCGCGATTTCAAAACCAACCGCATTATCTAACGTCTCAGGCGGTACGCCCCGTACCGCTTACCCCCCTAAATTCGTGGGGAATGTATTCAGCCCATCCCTGTGGTAGGGTGCGCTTTTACGTTTCTTTACGGTTAAGGTTATGGACAGAAAAACTCTGCTCTACTGCTTCGGCGTGCCCCTCTTATTGCTTGTTTATGCCTGCTGGCAAAACATTCGTATCGATGATGGCTATGTCTACCAGGTCACGCGATATGGCACCGTCGGGCACAGCGCGGCGGCCGATCTGCTGCGCCACTTTCTGTCGAAAGCCGGTATCTTTCTGTCACTGATGGCACTGCTTGCCAGCACCAGCGCGGTGGCGCTCTGTTTCTATAGCGTGCGCAGGGCGCGCCTCTCTGCCGATCACCTGATTGTCGCCTTTAACCTCTGTCGTAAACTGCTGCCTTTTATCATGGTCACCGTAATGTCCTGCATCGGTTTTGCGCTGATCGCGGTCTTCCTGTATGAAATCTGCTGGCTCTACACCCTGGGGCCTGCTAGCGCGTTAAACATCAAGCTGGTGCTGTTCATTCTGCTGGTGATTGGCTCCCTGCTGATTATGGTGTTGAAGAGCCTCTTCCTGCTGAAAAAATGTTTCACCCTGTTTGAGCCGCAGGATATGGAGGTGCACGGCACCGCCGTGCGCGAAAACGATGCGCCGGAACTGTGGCGCTGGGTCAGGGAGCTTGCGCAGCGCGGGCAGGCGATCGTCCCGGATAATATTGTGGTGGGCCTGTTCGAGGGCTTCTACGTCACCGCAAGCCCGGTGCAGATCGAGAAGGGCGAACGGCTTACCGGCAACACCCTCTACTTCCCGCTCAGCTATGCGGCGTTTATGAATAAAGAGGAAGTTGCAGCGGTCATCGGTCACGAACTGGGGCACTTCTCCGGTAATGACACGCTCTATACGCTGCACTTTGCCGGGCTTTACGCCGGGATGGAGAACAGCCTCAACTACTTCTACCGTGATGTTGGCGGCAGCGGTTGGCTGGAGCGTCTGGCGCTTAACCCGACCATCCATCTTGGCATGTGGTTTTTCCGCCAGTTCCACGAAACGGTGAGTGGCTGGAGCCGCGTGCGTGAACTCGCAGCGGATGCGGCAGGAGCGCGCACCAGCTCATCAATGGCGCTTGCCGCGTCGCTGCTGCGTTTCTCCGCCCTCAATGAGCGTTTTCAGGGGCCGATGGAGCAGTTCTTCCAGCGCAAACTGGAGACTGACGATCTGGTGCATAGCCTCTTTACTGAACTGCGCAGCGGCGAACGGTTTGATCTCTCCGCATCACTGGAAGAGGCGCTGGCGCACCCGACCGACAGCCATCCGCCAACCCGTGCGCGTATTGAACAGCTTAACGTTCCGCTGGATGATGCGCTGATGGCGCAAGCGTCGCGCCCGGTCGGGGAAGCGGATTATCTCTGGATGCGTAGCCTGTTTCGCGATGCCTCTGCGCTCTCTAAGGCGCTGACCAGCGGCATGGCCAGCGAAGTTGACGCCCATTACGAGGCTTATCACTCTGAGCTTAAGGATCTCGCTTCCCGCGCCACCGATACGCTGGTGGTCTCACTGCGCAAGAAAAATTTGTGGATCTTCGTTGGGCTGACGATGCTCTGTGCGGCGGCCGCGGTGATGGTGTTTACGCTGAGCATTCAGTGGAACTCTTCGGCCAACAGTCCGATGGATATGATTACCTTCGGCCTTGTGGCTGGTTCACTGCTCTTTGCGCTGGCAAGCTGGACGATGTACACCCGCGTGCGCCAGCCGCTCTTTACGTTGACGGCGCAGGGGATTGAGAGCTATCAGCTCAGCGCGCCGTTTATGCTCGACGCCATCGAGAATATTGGCATTCGCAGCATTAATGATTGGGTATTTATCGATCTCTTCTGGCGCGAGGGGTATCAGCCACCGAAGCTGCTTGTCAGCCGGCTGGTGCGCAACTTCATCTTCGAGCCGAAAAACCGCAAAGTGGTGCTGAGCCTGCCCGGCGGTCTGTTGAAAGGCGAGCAGCGCGAGAAGTTGTCCATCGAGGAGTTTTACGTTGCGCTCAATGAGTATGTGGAAAGCGCGTGGGCGCGCCGGGAGTTGTCGAAACATTCGGCGTGATATTGCCGATGGCGATTTACGGTTTCGGCGCCGTGTGAATGCCGGATGGCGGCATAAATGCCTTATCCGGCCTACGGTTTCGGTGCCGTGTGAATGCCGGATGGCGGCATAAACGCCTTATCCGGCCTACATTTTCGGTATCGTGTGAATGCCGGATGGCGGCATAAACGCCTTATCCGGCCTACGGTTTCGGTGCCGTGTTAATGCCGGATGGCGGCATAAACGCCTTATCCGGCCTACGTTTTTGGTGCCGTGTGAATGCCGGATGGCGGCGTAAATGCCTTATCCGGCCCAGGGATCGCATGGGCTGCCTTTGTAGGCCTGATAAGCGCAGCGCCATCAGGCATTTCACCGCACCGTCACCCGGCCTGCGTTGCTTCCAGCAGCAGCAGATCCATCAGCAGCACCAGGTTGGACTCAAACGAGGTGATCCCCGCCGCTTCGGCGGCGAAATGCACCGCCTCGTCGTAAAGGGCGAAATGCACATCCGCCAGCGCCGCCAGCGAATTGGCCGACGCGCGGGTAAAGGCCACCACCGTCATCCCCACCGTGCGCGCAATCCGCGCTTTATCCAGCACCTGCTCGGTCTCTCCGCTGCGCGAAACGGCAATAAACACCTGATAACGCGCGGCGTTGCTGAGAAAGATATTGCGGCTGTCGCCGGGGCCGGAGATAAACGCCGTTTTGCCCAGCACCTGTAACTTTTTGGTCAGGTACTCGGCAAACAGATAGGAGAACCCCGCGCCGTAGAGAAAAAAGCTCTCCCGCTCGCGCAGCAGGCTGGCAAACTGCCGCCGCTTCTCCTCGGTCACCCACTGAAAGGTGTGCTGATAATTGACCATAAACTGCTGGAACAGAGCGGGCAGCTCGCCGACGCCGTCATGGTGCTGCTCCGCCAGGTGCGGCGTATCCGCCAGCAGTTGCTTGCAGTGCCAGATAAACTCGCTAAAACCGCTAAACCCCAGCTTCTGACAGAGACGAATAATCGTCGCTGTCGAGACATAGGTCGCCTGCGCCAGCGCGCGCACGGTAATGTTGCCCACCAGCAGCGGGTGCTCCGTAAGATGAGCCAGCACGCGGTATTCAGCGCGGGAGAGTGACTCCCCGCGCGTCAGCAGAGGCGCAAGTCGGTTATCCATCTACACGCTTTCGACAGGCAGGTCGTCGCGCGCGCCCCATTCACTCCACGAGCCGTCATAGAGCGTTGCCGTATTGACACCGAGCGTCTCCAGCGCCAGCAGCACCACTGCGGCGGTCACGCCGGAGCCGCAGCTGGCGATAATCGGCTTATGCAGATCAACACCCTGTTGCTGGAAAATGCGCAGCAACTCATCGGTGGTTTTCAGCTCACCATCCGCCACCAGATCGACCCACGGCACATTCAGCGCGCCGGGAATATGGCCGCGCTTAAGTCCAGGGCGCGGCTCGTCCACTTCGCCACTGAAACGCGGCGCCGGGCGGGCATCGACCAGCTGCGCGGTGCCTTCGTGGCTCGCCAGCAGCACATCGGTCACTTTTTTCACCACGGAGGGATCGAAATTGGCGGTGAAATCAGACTCCGGCAGCGCAACATCGCCCTGCTGTAACGGCAGGGCATCACGCTGCCAGCCCGCCAGCCCACCGGCCAGAATAGAGACCTTCTCAACGCCAACCTTGCGCAGCATCCACCAGGCGCGCGGCGCGGAGAAGAGGTTGCCTTCGTCATACACCACCAGGTGTTTATCCTGGCAGACGCCTAACTCGCGCATGGCGACGGCAAAGGTCTCCGGGCGAGAGAGCATATGGGGCAGGGGAGAGGTGTGATCGGAGAGGGCTTCAATATCAAAAAAGACCGCACCGGGCAGGTGTCCGGCGCGGTACTCCGCTTTCATATCGCGATGCTCCTGGCCAACCGGCGCCATTCTGGCGTCAATCAATTGGATTTCAGGATCATCGCTGTGCTCTATCAGCCAGTCGGCCGCGACAAAAAAAGAGGTGGACATGGTGCCTCCGGGTCATCAACAGTTATCTGAATTGTTAACGTTTTTTCACTACCCGACAAGCTACCATCTCTCGCGCCGCGAGCCACCTCGGAAAATTACACCGCTTTGCCGTTTTCCCAGGCTTTTTGCAGCGCCGGCCAGTAATCCTGGTTGGCGGTAATCATCTCATCGAGGATCGCCTTCGCATGCTGCATGGTCGGCACGGTGCGGTTAAGGGTAAAGGCCTGCAATGCCTTCTCGTAACTCCCCTCCATCGTCGCTTCCACCAGCAACTGCTCCGAGGCCAGCTGCTGCATTAACAGCGTCTGGTGGAACAGCGGCACCGCGCCCATACGCACCGGCTCCGGCCCGTTACTGGTGATGTAAGCAGGCACTTCCACCATCGCGTCGTAAGGCAGGTTGGCAATCGCGCCCTTGTTTTCAACAATCACCAGGTGACGCTGGCGCAGGTTGAAGGCCAGCGAGCAGGCGACATCGACAATAAACGCGCCGTGAACGCCGACGTGGAACGCATCAGGCAGAATGCCGGTCTGCTTATACTCAGCCGCCGCGGCAAAGAGTTTTTTCTCACGCCCGTCCATCACCTCATTGGCGCGGGTGTAGTTCGGATCCTGATGATCGACAATCTCGTTCGGCATCAGGTAGTACTGCAAATAGGGGTTCGGCAGATACTCCGGGAAGTGATCCATGATCGGCTTAATGTTGCGCCAGGTTTTCACCCATGACGGATCGGCATGCTGCGGATCGGTCTGGGCGGCATCTTCCGTCAGCAGGCCAAAGCGCGCGACGTGCTCGCGCAGGGCGGGGAGGCGATCTTCGCCATCGACGCGCACCTGGGTAAACCAGCCGAAGTGGTTAAGGCCAAAATAGTCGACCTCAAGCTGGTGGCGATCGACCCCGAGGATCGCGCCCATATTGCGCATCGCCGCCACCGGCATATCGCAAATATTGAGCACCCGCGCGTGCGGGCGCAGACGGCGTACCCCTTCAGCGACAATCGCTGCCGGGTTGGAATAGTTAACGATCCAGGCTTTTTTATCCGCGTAACGCTCGACCAGGTCGATCAGCTCGACCATCGGCAAAATGGTGCGCAGGCCGTAGGCCAGCCCGCCTGGCCCGCAGGTCTCCTGGCCGACCACGCCGTGGCGCAGCGGGATCTTCTCGTCCTGCTCGCGCATCTTGTACTGGCCGACGCGCATCTGGGCGAAGACAAAGTGCGCGCCGCTAAAGGCGGTTTCGGCATCATTGGTGACGGTAAATTTGATGCTCTCGCTGTGGTCGCGAATCACCTTCTCGACCACCGGCGCAATGGTGTTCTGCCGCTCGGCATCAATGTCATAGAGGCGAATTTCCGCCAGCGGGAAATCCTCCAGCCGCACCATCAGGCTTTTGACGATGCCCGGCGTATACGTGCTGCCACCACCGGCAATGGATAAGATAAACGGGGGTTTAACCATTTCTGGACTCCTTCAGAGAAACATCTCAACAGCTTCTCGCATTTTTTTGACATGCAGCCCGTAGACCACCTGAACGTTATTACCTTGTTTAATCACGCCTTTCGCGCCGGTAGCTTTCAGCTGCGGCTCATTGATAGCCGCCACATCTTTCACCGTTACGCGCAGGCGGGTGTAGCAGTTGTCCACCACCTCGATATTTTCGCGCCCGCCGAGGCCATTAATAATCGCTTCGCCCACCGCGTCGTTATTCCCCTTCGCCTGGTACTCCTGCTTGCTGTAGAGGCGCGTCTCTTCGCTCTCCTCTTCGCGCCCCGGCGTTTTCATGTTGAAGCGCAGAATGAGGAAGCGGAAGGTGATGAAGTAGAGGACGAACATAATCAGCCCGACCAGCAGATACATCGGCCAGTTGGACTTTTCGGTGCCGAGCGGCAGGTTGTAGAGAATGAAGTCGATAATGCCGTTCGCGCCGATGGCATGAACGCCGAAGAGTGAGAAGAGCATCATGCCGATGCCGGTCAGCACCGCATGCACCACGAACAGCAGCGGGGCGATAAAGAGGAAAGAGAACTCAATCGGCTCGGTGACGCCAACCAGCAGCGAGGTGAGCGCGGCGGGGATCAAAATCGCTTTTGCTGCGGCTTTGCGTTCCGGTTTCGCCGTCACATACATCGCCAGCGCCGCTGCGGGCAGGCCAAACATCTTGCTGATGCCGCGCGCATCCCACACCACGGTGCTGCTCAGTTTGGTCACACCCGGGCAGGCCATTTCGGCAAAGTAGATGTTGCGCGCGCCCTGATAGCTGCTGCCGCACACCTCAGCCGTGCCGCCGAGTTCGGTATACAAAAACGGCGTATAGACCAGATGATGCAGCCCGGTCGGCACCAGAATGCGCTCCAGGAAACCGTAAATCGCCACGCCGAACGGGCCTGCGCCTTTAATCGCCAGCGCCAGCGCGCTGATGCCGTGCTGGGCGAAGGGCCACAGCTCGCTCATTACTACGCCAAGCACCATTGAGACCGGCAACATAATAATCGCGACAAAGCAGTGCCCGGAGTAGATCGCCATCGCACCGGAAAACTGCACGCGGGAGTAGCGGTCGTAGAGATAACCCGACAGCGCGCCGGTGAGGATCCCGGCGAAAACGCCCATCTCCAGCACCTGCACGCCCAGCACCATCCCCTGGCCTGCGGCTTTCATCTGATCGGCCGGTGCCAGCGCGCCCTGCAATTGCAGCGTGACATTCATGGCATTAATGAAAACGATAAAGGTCACCAGGCCAATCAGCGCGGCATAGCCTTTATCACGCGAAGCCAGCCCGACCGGGATCCCGACGGCAAACACCAGCGCAAGGTTGGCGAGCACCGAAACGGCGGATTTGGCGATCAACTGACCCGTATGCTGAATAAGAGGGTGGCCAAGAAAGGGGAGGTATTCGGCCAGATTGCCATTGCCGAAGATATTACCGAAAGCAATAAACAGGCCAACGATCGGCAAAATGAGCACCGGGCCAAAAAGGGACTTACCAAAATTTTGTAGGGCATTCACGGCTCTGGACATAGTGTTCTCGCTTATTAGCACCGCGTAGTAAGGGACACAGACCGCATAACGTTAGCAGTCGGTCGGGTGTTGTCGCTATCTATCTTATTGTTTTAAAAACAAATGACGCGCAACGTTACATGTTACGTCACGGGGTGTGATCGGCCTAACATCACGGGCGTCGCGCAAAAAATGCGCTTTGCGAGATGCTTTCCAGAATCCATCAGATATTTTGTATTTCTAACCGTTGCGAATGATAATGACGACGCCTCTCACAACGGGTCAATCACTCAGGGATACAGAATGAAACCGCTACGTTACGCGGCGCTGACTTTCGCGCTCCTCACCGCCTTCACGCTTGCAGGCTGTGACAATAACGATAAACCGAAGAGCGCCAGCGCGCCTGAACCCGCGTCCGCCTCATCCGCCGCGCAAACGCCTGCGGCAGCAGCCATGCCGGATAAAGCCAAACGCGATGAACTTGCCGCGCGTAGCGAAGGCAAACCCTTAAACTTGCTGGATGCGTCCGAAGTGCAGCTCGACGGCAGCGCCACGCTGGTGCTGACCTTCTCGGTGCCGCTCGATCCGGATCAGAACTTCGCCCAGGTGGTGCATCTGGTCGATAAGAAGAGCGGCAAGGTCGACGGTGCCTGGGAACTGGCTCCGAACCTGAAAGAGCTGCGCCTGCGCCACCTTGAGCCGAACCGCGAACTGCTGGTGTCGGTGGAGAGCGGGCTGGTAGCGCTTAATAAAGCCACCTTCGGCAAGAGTTTCGAGAAGTCGATCACCACCCAGGATATTCAGCCGAGCGTAGGCTTTGCCAGCCGCGGCTCGCTGCTGCCGGGCAAAGTGGTTGAAGGGTTGCCGGTGATGGCGCTCAACGTCGAAAATGTCGACATCAACTTCTACCGCGTAAAGCCGGAATCGCTGGCCTCATTCATTAGCCAGTGGGAGTACCGCAGTTCGCTCTCCAACTGGGAGTCCGATACGCTGCTGAAGATGGCGGATCTGGTCTATACCGGGCGTTTTGATCTTAACCCGGCGCGCAACACCCGCGAAAAACTGATGCTGCCGCTGAGCAGCATCAAACCGCTGCAGCAGGCGGGCGTCTATATCGCCGTGATGAACCAGGCGGGGCACTACAACTACAGCAATGCCGCGACGCTCTTCACGCTCAGCAACATTGGCCTCTCTGCGCACCGTTACCATAACCGCCTGGATATCTTCACCCAGGGGCTGGAAAGTGGCGCAGCGCTTGGCGGTATCGACGTGATGCTGCTCAATGATAAGGGGCAGAGCCTGGCGCAGGCGAAGACCGACAGCGATGGTCACGCCACCTTAAGCACCGATAAAGAGGGCGCGCTGCTGCTGGCGCGTAAAGAGGGCGAGACTACGCTGCTCGACCTTAACCTCCCGGCGCTGGATCTCGCCGAGTTCGCCATTACCGGCGATCCCGGCTACAGCAAACAGTTCTTTATGTTTGGCCCGCGCGATCTCTATCGCCCTGGCGAAACGGTGATCCTCAACGGCCTGCTGCGCGACAGCGACGGCAAGCCGATTGCCGAACAGCCGGTGAAGCTGGAAGTGGTAAAACCGGACGGGCAGGTGGTTCGCTCGGTGGTGAGCCAGCCGCAGAACGGCCTCTATCACTTCACTTATGCGCTGGACGCCAGCGCGCAGACCGGTATGTGGCATGTTCGCGCCAATACCGGCGACAACCTGTCGCGTGAGTGGAGCTTCCACGTCGAAGACTTTATGCCGGAGCGCATGGCGCTGAATGTCACGCCGCAGCCGACGCCGCTGGCTCCCGCAGCAGACGTGGTGTTTAGCATTGAAGGCCACTATCTCTACGGCGCGCCTGCCAGCGGCAACGCCCTGCAGGGTCAGCTGTTCCTGCGCCCGCTGCGTGAAGCAGTTGCCGCGCTACCGGGCTTCCAGTTTGGCGATATCGCCGAAGAGAACCTGAGCCGCAGCCTCGATGAAACCCATCTGACCCTTGATGATGAGGGCAAAGGCGAAGTGACTACGCCAAGCCAGTGGCAGGATTCCCACTCGCCGCTGGAAGTGATCCTGCAGGCCAGCCTGCTGGAGTCGGGCGGTCGTCCAGTGACCCGCCGCGCGGAGCAGGCGATCTGGCCTGCGCCCGCTCTGCCGGGGATTCGCCCGCAGTTCGCCTCAAAAGCGGTCTATGACTACCGCACCGACACCACCGTCAATCAGCCGATTGTCGATGAGGGCGGTAACGCCGCGTTCGATATTGTCTATGCCGACGCGCAGGGCAACAAAAAAGCGGTCAGCGATCTGCAGGTGCGCCTGATCCGCGAGCGTCGCGACTACTTCTGGAACTGGTCAGAAAACGATGGCTGGCAGTCGCAGTTCAACCAGAAAGATCTGGTGGAAGGCGAGCAGAGCCTGACGCTGAAGGCCGATGAGACCGGCAAAGTCACCTTCCCGGTGGACTGGGGCTCCTATCGTCTGGAGGTCAAAGGCCCGGATGAGACGGTCAGCAGCGTGCGTTTCTGGGCTGGCTACAGCTGGCAGGATAACAGCGACGGCGCCGGTGCGGCACGCCCGGATCGCGTCACCATGAAGCTCGATAAACCCTCTTACAAAGCAGGCGATACCGTTAAGCTGCACATCACCGCCCCAGCCGCCGGTAAAGGCTATGCGATGATCGAATCCAGCGAAGGCCCGCTCTGGTGGCAGGAGATTGACGTGCCTGCTGACGGGCTGGATCTCTCGATCCCGGTCGATCAGAAGTGGCAGCGCCACGATCTCTATATCAGCACGCTGGTGGTGCGCCCTGGCGATAAGTCGAAGTCCGCCACGCCGAAACGCGCGGTCGGTCTGCTGCATCTGCCGATGGGCGATGAGAACCGCCGCCTGGAGATTGCCCTCGACGCACCGCAGAAAATGCGTCCTAACCAGCCGCTGAAGGTCAAAGTCAAAGCCTCAATGAAAGATGGCGCGACGCCGAAACAGGTTAACGTCCTGCTCTCTGCCGTCGACAGCGGGGTGCTGAACATTACTGATTACGTAACGCCGGATCCGTGGCAGGCCTTCTTCGGCCAGAAACGCTATGGTGCCGATATCTATGATATCTACGGCCAGGTGATTGAAGGCCAGGGCCGTCTTGCGGCGCTGCGCTTCGGTGGTGATGGCGATGAGCTGAACCGCGGCGGCAAACCGCCGGTTAACCACGTCACCATCATTGCCCAGCAGGCGCAGCCGGTGACGCTGGATGAAAACGGCGAAGGCACCGTAACGATGCCGATTGGTGACTTCAACGGGGAACTGCGCGTGATGGCGCAGGCCTGGACGGCAGACGATTTTGGCAGCAGCGAAAGCAAAGTGATAGTCGCAGCCCCGGTGATTGCCGAGCTGAACACGCCGCGCTTCCTTGGCAGCGGTGACACCTCACGCCTGACGCTGGATCTCAGCAACCTGACGGACAAACCGCAAACCCTGAATGTCGATCTGACGGCAAGCGGTCTGCTCTCACTTGAGGGTGCTGCTACCCAGAGCGTGACGCTCGCGGCCGGTAAACGCACCACGCTCTTTATTCCGGTGCGCGCGCTGGATGGCTTCGGTGACGGCGAGATTGCCGCGCAAATCAGCGGCCTTGCGCTGCCGGGCGAAACCTTCGCGCCGCAGCAGAAGCAGTGGAAGATTGGCGTACGCCCACCTTTCGCCGCGCAGACCATCAACACCGGTGCGATGCTCAATCCGGGCGAAAGCTGGCAGGTGCCGGGCCAGCATCTGGCGGGCATCTCGCCTGCTACCCTGCAGGGTCGCTTGCTGCTGAGCGGTAAACCGCCGCTCAATATCGCCCGTTACATTCAGGAGCTGCGCGCCTACCCGTACGGCTGCCTGGAGCAGACCGCCAGCGGGCTCTTCCCGTCGCTCTACACCAACGCTGCACAGCTTAAAGCGCTCGGCATCAAAGGCGAGAGCGATGAGCAGCGCCGCGCCGCGGTGGATATCGGCATCTCCCGCCTGTTGCAGATGCAGCGTGACGACGGCGGCTTCTCCCTGTGGGATAAGAGCGGCTCGGAAGAGTACTGGCTGACCGCCTACGTGACCGATTTCCTCGTCAGCGCCTCGGCGCAGGGCTACAGCGTTCCGGCTGAAGCACTGAACAACGCCAACAACCGCTTGCTGCGCTATTTGCAGGATCCGGCGGCGATGGCAGTGCGCTACAGCGACGACTTGCCAGCGACGAAATTTGCCGTGCAGAGCTACGCCGGGCTGGTGCTGGCACGTCAGCAGAAAGCGCCGCTGGGCGCGCTGCGTGAAATCTGGCAGCGCCACGAGCAGGCGAAAGCGGGGCTGCCGTTAATGCAGCTTGGCGTTGCGCTGAAGTTGATGGGCGATGCCCAGCGCGGCGATCAGGCTATCGCGCTGGCGCTGAAAACCGATCGCATTGCGGAAAACCGCTGGCTGGCGGATTACGGCAGCAACCTGCGTGATAACGCGCTGATGCTGGCGCTGCTGGAAGACAACAAGCTGCTGCCGGATGCGCAGGCGCACCTGCTGGCTACGCTCTCCGAGCAGGCCTACAGCCAGCGCTGGCTCTCAACCCAGGAGAGCAACGCGCTGTTTATGGCAGGCCGCAATCTGCAAAACAGCACCGGTAACTGGCAGGCGCAAACCTCGCTTGATACCGCGATGCTGGCCGGTAACACCGCGCAGAGCCGTAACCTTGAGGCGGATCAGCTTGGTGCACTGCAAGTGACCAACAGCGGCACCACACCGCTGTGGCTGCGTCTCGACACGACAGGTTATCCAGAGCAGGCTCCGGCACCTTCCGGCAAAGTGCTGCATATCGAGCGCAATGTGCTCGGCACCGACGGGCGCAGCAAACCGCTCTCTTCCCTGAAGAGCGGTGAGCTGGTGCTGGTGTGGCTGGAAGTGACGGCCAGCCAGAACGTCCCGGACGCGCTGGTGGTCGATCTGTTGCCTGCGGGTCTGGAGCTGGAAAACCAGAACCTGGCCAGCAGCAGCGCCAGCCTGCAGGAGAGCGGCAGCGAAGTGCAGGAGCTGCTCAACCGCATGCAGCAGGCCGATATTCAGCATATGGAGTTCCGTGACGATCGCTTTGTCGCCGCCGTACCGGTGAGCGAAGGGCAGCCGGTCACGCTGGTCTATCTGGCACGTGCGGTGACGCCGGGCACCTACCAGGTTCCGGCTCCGCAGGTGGAATCAATGTATGTGCCGCAGTGGCGGGCAACCGGCGCGGCCAGCGGCCCGTTGATCATCACGCCATAACGTGAAGATCGTCTCTCTGATACGCACCCGCTGGCGCTGGCTGGCGGGTGTGCCTCTTCTCTTTGTGCTGCTGGTTATCGCCGCCGATAAAATCTGGCCACTGCCCCTGAATGAGGTGTCACCCGCGCGGGTGGTGGTGGCCGAAGATGGCACGCCGCTGTGGCGTTTTGCTGATGCCGACGGTATCTGGCGCTATCCGGTCACTATCGAAGAGGTCTCGCCGCGCTATTTACAGGCGCTTATCCAGTATGAAGATCGCTGGTTCTGGGACCATCCCGGCGTTAACCCCTTCTCTATTGCGCGCGCGGCCTGGCAGGATCTGCGCTACGGACGCGTGGTTTCCGGCGGCAGTACGCTTACCATGCAGGTGGCGCGTCTGCTTGACCCGCATCCGCGTACCTTTGGTGGCAAAGTTCGCCAGCTGTGGCGGGCGATGCAGCTGGAGTGGCATCTCTCCAAGCGCGACATTTTGACCATTTACCTCAACCGCGCGCCCTTTGGTGGCACTCTGCAGGGGGTAGGTGCGGCGAGCTGGGCCTATCTCGGTAAACCGCCCTCAAAGCTGAGCTATGCGGAAGCGGTGCTGCTCGCTGTGCTGCCACAAGCACCGAGCCGTTTACGGCCGGATCGCTGGCCGCAGCGGGCGCAGGCGGCGCGCGATAAAGTGCTGGATCGCATGGTGACGCAGCAGGTGTGGCCGGTGGCGCAGGTGAAAGAGTCGCGCGAAGAGCCGGTGTGGTTAGCGCCGCGGCAGATGCCGCAGTTGGCCCCGCTCTTTGCCCGCCGCATGCTGGGTGCCAACAAAAAGCTGAAGGTGACCACCACGCTGGACGCCAGCCTGCAACGACAGCTGGAGGAGCTGGCGCTGAGCGTCAAATCCCGGCTGCCGATGCGCAGTTCGCTGGCAATCATCGTGGTCGACCATACGGATATGAAAGTGCGCGGCTGGGTGGGGTCGGTGGATATCAACGACGACAGCCGTTTCAGCCATGTCGATATGGTCAGCGCCGTACGCTCACCGGGCTCGGTGCTGAAACCCTTTATCTACGGCCTGGCGCTGGACGAAGGGCTGATTCACCCCGCATCGTTGTTGCAGGATGTGCCGCGGCGTGTCGGGGATTATCGCCCCGGTAACTTTGACAGCGGTTTTCATGGCCCGGTGAGCATGAACGAGGCGCTGGTACGCTCGCTCAATCTGCCTGCGGTTCAGGTGCTGGAGGCCTACGGGCCGAAAAAGTTTGCCGGTAACCTGCGTAATATCGGGCTGCCGCTGATGCTGCCCGCCGGGGCTGAGCCAAACCTCTCGCTGATCCTCGGCGGCGCGGGCGCGCGGCTGGAGGATATCGCTGCCGCCTACAGCGCTTTTGCCCGCGAAGGTAAAGCGGGCAAGTTAAGGCTGACGCCCGATGAGCCGCTGACTGAACGCCGCCTGATGTCGCCGGGCGCGGCGTGGATTATCCGCCGGATTCTGGCGAATGAAGCGCAGCCGGTGCCGGATAGCGCACTGCCGCAGGTGGTGCCGCTGGCGTGGAAAACCGGCACCAGCTACGGCTACCGCGATGCCTGGGCCATCGGCCTCAACTCCCGGTATGTGATCGGTATCTGGACCGGTCGCCCGGACGGCACGCCGGTTGCCGGGCAGTTTGGTTTTGCCAGCGCTGTGCCGCTACTCAACCAGGTGAACAACCTGCTGCAACCGCGCTCTGCGCTGGACCAGGCGCGTTTGCCACGCGACCCGCGCCCGGCATCGGTGAGCAGCGGGGTGATCTGCTGGCCGGGCGGGCAGAGCCTGCCTGCCGGAGACAGCAACTGCCGCCGCCGCCTTGCTACCTGGTTACTTGATGGCAGCCAGCCGCCGACGCTGTTAATGCCGGAGCAGGAAGGGCTGCACGGCATCAGTTTTCCGCTGTGGCTGAACCATCAGGGGCGGCGTGTGGCGGCGGATTGCCCGGATGCGCAGCAGAAAAACTGGATCGTCTGGCCGCTGCCGCTTGAGCCGTGGCTGCCGCCCGGCGAGCGCCGCGCCGCGCGCTTACCGCCTGCGGACCATGTTTGCCCGCCGCGGGATGAGAACGCCCCGCCGCCGCTGTTGTTAAATGGCGTGCGCGAAGGGGCGGTGATCAAGCGCGTACCCGGTCAGGATTTTGCGATTCTTCCTCTGCAAAGCAGCGGCGGGGAAGGGGGACGCTGGTGGTTTTTGAACGGTGAACCGTTAACGGCGCGCGGCACTCTACTGAGCCTGAAGCTTGATAAAGCCGGTGACTATCAACTGGTGGTAATGGATGAGGCGGGGCAGGTCGCTGCCGTGCAGTTTACGGTGCAATAGGGCGAGAAAGGGCACCTTCAGGTGTTGGTGTTGCTCAAACTCGTCTTATTTTAAAAAAATGTTACCTTAATCCATAGGCAAGACCGGTGTTGCTCTTTATAATCCGCGCCACACCTATTCAGGGCAACAGAACAACTTACTGAGGTAATCATGGCTATTGAACGTACTTTTTCCATCATCAAGCCGAACGCGGTGGCAAAAAACGTTATTGGTAACATCTTCTCTCGCTTTGAAGCGGCAGGTTTTAAAATCGTTGGCACCAAAATGCTGCACCTGACCGTTGAGCAGGCGCGCGGCTTCTACGCTGAGCACGAAGGTCGCCCGTTCTTTGATGGTCTGGTTGAGTTCATGACCTCCGGCCCGATCGTGGTTTCCGTACTGGAAGGCGAAAACGCCGTTCAGCGTCACCGCGACCTGCTGGGCGCAACCAACCCGGACAACGCACTGGCCGGTACCCTGCGCGCAGATTACGCAGACAGCTTCACCGAGAACGGTACCCACGGTTCCGACTCCGTTGAATCTGCTGCTCGCGAAATCGCTTACTTCTTCGCTGAAGGCGAAGTTTGCCCGCGCACCCGTTAATTTCCGGTTAACTGTGTAACGAGATTTACACTTTAATTGGTAAATGCCGCGTCCAGGCGTGGTATCTGTGCGACAGAATTTGTACAATGTTGCGCCCCAGGATGAGCTGAAGCTTGCCTGGGGCGCTTCTTTTTAACCCTCCACGGGCCACAACGTGTAATAACGAGGCCGGAATAAAATATGTCTGAACAAATTGCCATGTCTGAGAGCGACGCTCTCACGGTTCCAAATAAAGATGCAAAAATTAACCTGCTGGATCTTAACCGTCAGCAGATGCGTGAGTTTTTCAAAAACTTAGGCGAAAAACCGTTTCGCGCCGATCAGGTGATGAAGTGGATGTATCACTACTGCTGCGACGACTTTGATGAGATGACCGACATCAACAAAGTGCTGCGCGGCAAGTTAAAAGAGGTTGCGGAGATCCGCGCCCCTGAAGTCGTCGAAGAGCAACGCTCTTCTGATGGCACCATCAAATGGGCTATCGCCGTCGGCGATCAGCGCGTTGAAACCGTCTATATCCCGGAAGAAGATCGCGCGACGCTCTGCGTCTCCTCCCAGGTCGGTTGTGCGCTGGAGTGCAAATTCTGCTCCACGGCGCAGCAGGGCTTTAACCGCAACCTGCGCGTATCGGAAATCATTGGCCAGGTGTGGCGCGCGGCGAAAATCATTGGCGCTGCCCGTGTGACCGGCAACCGCCCGATCACCAACGTGGTGATGATGGGCATGGGCGAACCGCTGCTGAACCTCACCAACGTGGTGCCAGCGATGGAGATCATGCTGGATGACTTCGGCTTTGGTCTCTCTAAACGTCGCGTGACGCTTTCGACCTCCGGCGTTGTTCCAGCGCTCGATAAACTCGGCGATATGATTGACGTTGCGCTGGCGATCTCACTGCATGCGCCGAATGACGCCATTCGCGATGAAATTGTGCCGATCAACAAAAAGTACAATATCGAAACCTTCCTCGGGTCGGTGCGCCGCTACCTGGAGAAGTCCAACGCCAACCAGGGCCGCGTGACCATTGAGTATGTGATGCTGGATCACGTCAATGACGGCACCGAACACGCCCATGAGCTGGCCGAGCTGCTGAAAGATACGCCGTGCAAGATCAACCTGATCCCGTGGAACCCCTTCCCGGGCGCGCCGTATGGCCGCAGCTCAAACAGCCGTATCGACCGTTTCTGCAAAGTGCTGATGAGCTACGGTTTCACCACCATTGTGCGTAAAACCCGTGGCGACGATATCGACGCCGCTTGTGGTCAGCTGGCGGGCGAGGTCATCGACCGTACCAAGCGCACGATGCGTAAACGTCTGCAGGGCGAGCCGATCGCGGTTAAAGCGCTGTAAGCGTGACTGCGGCGCGAAGTTGGTGCCGCAGGTTTGGAATATGTTGAATATTTGGCCTGCTTATATAGAGGCCGTTAATAATTACGGTGCGTTTCCTCTTACTTTGAGGCAGTATGTAATGCTGGAACAACGGCTTAGCAAATAGTGCTGAAAGCCGTCCTGTTATCACGAACCTGACAGTCTTATACTGTGGGTCTACGTTTAACTGACCCGGATTTTTCGCGGCGTGTGTAGGTTATGCGGTTACGCGCGCCTGTGTGTTTACTTTTCACGTACCAGTAGTTGTAGCGAATGAATACTGAAGCCACTCAAGACCAAAACGAAGCACAATCCACGGGCGTTCGTCTGCGCAATGCTCGTGAGCAACTTGGACTCAGCCAGCAAGCGGTTGCCGAACGCTTGTGCCTGAAGGTCTCCACGGTACGCGATATCGAAGAGGACAGGTCGCCTGCCGATCTGGCATCCACCTTTGTGCGCGGTTATATCCGCTCCTATGCTCGCCTGGTGCACATTCCCGAAGAAGAGCTGCTGCCGATCCTTGAGAAACAAGCGCCGATTCGCGCGGCTAAAGTCGCACCGATGCAGGGCTTTGCGCTGGGTAAACCGCGCAAAAAACGCGACGGCTGGCTGATGAGCGTCACCTGGCTGGTGCTGTTTGTAGTCGTCGGCCTGACGGGCGCCTGGTGGTGGCAAAACCACAAAGCGCAGCAGGAAGAGATCAGCACCATGGCCGATCAATCCTCCGCCGAGCTTAATGCCAGCAACGGCCAGAGCGTGCCGCTGGATAACCAGGCTGCCTCTACCCCGGTGGACAACGGTTCCACCCCGGTTGAAACCCCGGCTCCGACCAACAGCACGCAGGCACCTTCAACCACCTCGCCTGCCACCACCGCTAACCAGAACAGCGTGGTTCCGCCTTCGCAGGCGAACGTTGAACCTTCTTCCCAGCAGCCTGCTGCTACCGCCAATAACGCCTCTCAGCTGCCAATCGATCAGGCGGGCGTAGCGGGTGCATCTGCCGACGCGAACGCGCTGGTGATGAACTTTAATGCCGACTGCTGGCTGGAAGTGAGCGACGCGACCGGTAAAAAACTCTTTAGCGGTATGCAGCGTAAAGATGCCACCCTGAATCTCACCGGCCAGGCACCCTATAAACTGAAAATTGGCGCGCCGTCGGCTGTGCAGATCCAGTTCCAGGGGAAACCTGTCGATCTGAGTCGTTTTATCAGAACTAACCAGGTTGCGCGTCTGACCCTCAATGCCGAACAATCAGCAGCACAGTAACAGACGGGCAACGCGGGAGATCATTCATGCATAACCAGTCGCCGATCCAACGGCGGAAATCAAAACGGATTTATGTTGGTAATGTGCCGATCGGCGATGGGGCTCCCATCGCCGTGCAGTCTATGACAAACACCCGCACCACGGATGTTGAAGCAACGGTCAACCAAATCAAAGCATTAGAGCGCGTCGGCGCAGACATCGTGCGTGTCTCGGTGCCGACGATGGACGCGGCAGAAGCGTTCAGGCTTATCAAACAGCAGGTGAGTGTCCCGCTGGTGGCGGACATCCACTTTGACTATCGCATTGCGCTGAAAGTCGCCGAGTACGGCGTCGATTGCCTGCGCATCAACCCCGGCAATATCGGTAACGAAGAGCGTATTCGCAGCGTTGTCGACTGCGCGCGCGATAAAAACATCCCGATCCGCATCGGCGTCAACGCCGGTTCGCTGGAAAAAGATCTGCAAGAGAAGTATGGCGAGCCGACGCCGCAGGCGCTGCTCGAATCGGCCATGCGCCATGTGGATCATCTCGATCGCCTCAACTTCGACCAGTTCAAAGTGAGCGTGAAAGCCTCTGACGTCTTCCTTGCCGTTGAGTCCTATCGTCTGCTGGCGAAGCAGATCGATCAGCCGCTGCATCTGGGGATCACCGAAGCGGGCGGCGCACGCGCAGGCTCAGTGAAATCGGCGATTGGCTTAGGCCTGCTGCTCTCGGAAGGGATCGGCGATACGCTGCGTATTTCGCTGGCGGCGGATCCGGTTGAAGAGATCAAAGTCGGTTTCGATATCCTCAAATCCCTGCGCATCCGCGCGCGCGGCATCAACTTTATCGCCTGCCCGACCTGCTCCCGTCAGGAGTTTGACGTGATTGGTACGGTCAACGCGCTGGAGCAGCGGCTGGAAGATATCATCACCCCGATGGATGTTTCGATTATCGGCTGCGTGGTGAACGGGCCGGGCGAAGCGCTGGTCTCAACCCTTGGCGTGACCGGCGGGAATAAGAAAAGCGGCCTGTATGAAGATGGCGTGCGTAAAGATCGCCTCGATAACGGCGATATGATCAGCCAGCTTGAGGCGCGTATTCGTGCGAAAGCCGCGATGCTGGATGAGACGCGCCGTATCGACGTCATGCAGGTAGAAAAATAAGGGTGCCGCCAAGGCTGGCATCCCGTGTATCATGAGCCCGCCCGGCGCGACCGCTTTTGTCGCCGCCCTGAGGGTTCATTTTTTGTATTAATAAAGAGAATAAACGTGGCAAAAAATATTCAAGCCATTCGCGGCATGAACGATTATCTGCCTGGCGAGACCGCCATCTGGCAGCGCATTGAAAGCAGCCTGAAGAACGTGCTCGGCAGCTACGGTTACAGTGAAATCCGTTTGCCGATTGTAGAGCAGACCCCGTTATTCAAACGCGCGATCGGCGAAGTGACCGACGTGGTTGAAAAAGAGATGTATACCTTCGACGACCGCAATGGCGACAGCCTGACGCTGCGTCCGGAAGGTACCGCGGGCTGCGTACGCGCCGGCATCGAACATGGTCTTCTGTACAATCAGGAACAGCGCTTGTGGTACGTCGGGCCGATGTTCCGCTACGAGCGTCCGCAGAAAGGGCGCTACCGTCAGTTCCATCAGCTGGGTGTGGAAGTGTTTGGCCTGCAGGGGCCGGATATCGACGCCGAGCTGATTATGCTCACCGCGCGCTGGTGGCGCGAGCTGGGCATCGCTTCTCACGTTGCGCTTGAGCTTAACTCCATCGGCTCGCTGGAAGCCCGCGCGACCTATCGCGACGCGCTGGTGGCGTTCCTGGAGCAGCATAAAGATAAGCTCGACGAAGATTGCCTGCGCCGCATGTACAGCAATCCGCTGCGCGTGCTGGACACCAAAAACCCGGATATTCAGGCGCTGCTGAACGATGCGCCGAAGCTGGGCGATTATCTTGACGATGAGTCACGCGAGCACTTTGCCGGTCTCTGCGCTTTCCTTGACGCAGCGGGCATCGCCTACACCGTTAACCAGCGCCTGGTGCGCGGTCTCGATTACTACAACCGCACCGTGTTTGAGTGGGTGACCAGCAGCCTCGGCGCGCAGGGCACCGTCTGCGCCGGTGGCCGTTACGATGGCCTGGTTGAGCAACTCGGCGGTCGCGCGACGCCAGCGGTTGGCTTCGCGATGGGTCTTGAGCGACTTGTTTTGCTGGTTCAGGCAGTTAATCCGGAATTTAAAGCCGAATCCGTTGTCGATATTTACTTGGTGGCGTCTGGCGCTAACACGCAATCCGCAGCGATGCTGCTGGGTGAGCAGGTGCGCGATGCGCTGCCTGGCGTGCGGCTGATGATGAACCACGGCGGCGGCAACTTTAAGAAGCAGTTTGCCCGGGCAGATAAGTGGGGCGCTCGCGTCGCGCTGGTGCTCGGCGAGTCTGAAATTGCCGACGGAAATGTTGTGGTGAAGGATTTACGCTCTGGTGAGCAGAGTACGGTAACGCAGGATAGCGTTGCGGCGCATTTGCGCACACTACTGGGCTAATCTCCCCGGTGATTTATCGTTAAGGAGAAGGACTGCGTGGAAATTTACGAAAACGAAAACGACCAGGTAGACGCGATTAAGCGCTTCTTTGCCGAGAATGGCAAAGCGCTGGCCGTTGGGGTTGTACTGGGTATCGGCGCGCTGGTGGGCTGGCGTTTCTGGAACAGCCATCAGGCGGACAATGCGCGCGAGACCTCGCAGGCGTATGAGAGCGCGGTAAGCGCGCTGCAGGCCGGCAAACAGGACTCCTATGCCGCGGCGGAAAAATTCGCTGCTGATAACAAAAACAGCTACGGTGCGCTGGCTTCGCTTGAGCTGGCTCAGCGTTACGTTGAGAAGAACGATCTGCAAAAAGCCGCTGCACAGCTGCAACAGGGTCTGGCTGCGACCGACGATGAGAATCTAAAGTCGATGATCAATGTCCGTCTGGCGCGCATTCAGGTACAACTGAAGCAGCAGGACGCGGCGCTGAAAACGCTGGATGCCGTGAAAGGTGAAAGCTGGTCGGCCATCGTTGCGGATCTGCGCGGCGAAGCGTTGCTGAGCAAAGGCGACAAAAAAGGTGCGCGCACCGCATGGGAAAACGGCATTAAAAACAATGCTTCTCCTGCGCTGAGTGAAATGATGCAGATGAAAATTAATAATTTGTCCATCTAAGAGGGACCCGATGCAATTGCGTAAATTACTACTGCCAGGGCTGCTTTCCGTCACGTTATTGAGCGGCTGTTCCCTCTTCAACAGCGAAGAAGATGTTGTCAAAATGTCGCCGCTGCCGGTGGTTGAAAACCAGTTCACGCCGACAACGTCGTGGAGCACTTCCGTCGGTAACGGTATCGGCAAGTACTACTCCACCCTGCACCCGGCCTTTGCCGATGGCGTGGTTTACGCCGCCGATCGTCATGGCGTGGTGAAAGCGCTCAGCATTGATGATGGCCGTGAAATCTGGTCGGTAAACCTGGCTGAGAAAGATGGCTGGTTCTCCACCCGCGCCGCGCTGCTCTCCGGCGGTGTGACCGTTTCCGGCGGTAAAGTCTACATCGGTACCGAGCAGGCGCAGGTGTATGCGCTGAACGCCAGCGATGGTTCCGTTGCCTGGAAAACCGGCGTGGTGGGTGAAGCTCTCTCTCGCCCGGTAGTCAGCGATGGTCTGGTGCTGATTCACACCAGCAACGGTCAGTTGCAGGCGCTGAACGAAGCGGATGGCGCGGTGAAGTGGACCGTTAACCTCGATATGCCGTCGCTCTCCCTGCGCGGTGAATCTGCGCCGACTACCGCGTTTGGCGCTGCCATTGTCGGCGGTGATAACGGACGCGTCAGCGCCGTGCTGATGCAGCAGGGCCAGTTGATCTGGCAGCAGCGCATCTCCCAGGCGAATGGCCCGACCGAAATCGATCGCCTGAGCGACGTCGATACCACGCCGGTAGTAGTGAATGGTGTGGTTTACGCGCTGGCGTATAACGGTAATATGACGGCGCTGGATCTGCGCAGCGGCCAGATCATGTGGAAACGCGATCTTGGCTCGGTAAGCGATTTTGTGATTGATGGCAACCGTATCTACATCATCGATCAGAACGATCGCGTGCTGGCCCTGAGCACAGATGGCGGCGTAACGCTGTGGACGCAGAGCGATCTGCTGCACCGCAACCTGACCTCTCCGGCGCTCTATAATGGTTATATTGTGACCGGCGATAGCGAAGGCTATCTCCACTGGATTAACGTCGAAGATGGTCGTTTTGTTGCCCAGCAGAAAGTCGATAGTTCCGGCTTCCTGACCGAGCCGGTTGTGGCTGGCGGCAAACTGCTTATCCAGGCGAAAGACGGCACGCTGTACGCCCTCACGCGCTAAGTGCGCTGAGAGTGTCGTATCTGAAAGACGGCTCCTGTTGCAGGAGCCGTTTTCCTGTTTTTAAAACGCCGCGTAAATCGTGACGTTTTGCTAATGAATTTTCTGCAATGAGGCTTTAAACATGGTACCTGTGGTCGCGCTTGTCGGGCGCCCTAACGTTGGGAAATCCACGCTATTCAACCGTCTTACTCGCACCCGTGATGCGCTTGTAGCGGATTTTCCGGGTCTGACTCGTGACCGTAAGTACGGTCGTGCTGAAGTAGAAGGCCGCGAATTTATCTGTATCGATACCGGCGGTATCGATGGCACCGAAGATGGCGTTGAGACGCGCATGGCGGAGCAGTCGCTGCTGGCGATTGAAGAAGCGGACGTCGTGCTGTTTATGGTCGATGCCCGCGCCGGGCTGATGCCGGCCGATATCGCTATCGCCAAGCATCTGCGCTCGCGCGAGAAGGCTACCTTCCTCGTCGCCAACAAAACTGATGGTCTCGACCCGGATCAGGCGGTTTCTGACTTCTACTCCCTTGGCCTTGGCGAAATTCACGCCATCGCCGCTTCACACGGACGCGGCGTCACCAGCCTGCTTGAGCATGTGCTGATGCCGTGGATGGACGAGCTGAACCCGCCGGAAGAGGTGGATGAAGAGGCTGAGTACTGGGCGAAGTTTGAAGCCGCGGCGAACGGTGAAGCCGAAGAGCCGGAAGACGATTTCAACCCGCAGGATCTGCCGATCAAGCTGGCGATTGTCGGGCGTCCTAACGTCGGTAAGTCAACGCTCACTAACCGCATTCTCGGTGAAGACCGCGTCGTGGTGTATGACATGCCGGGCACCACCCGCGACAGCATCTACATTCCGATGCAGCGCGATGAGCGCGAATATGTCCTGATCGACACCGCCGGCGTGCGTAAGCGCGGCAAAATCACCGACGTGGTCGAGAAGTTCTCGGTTATCAAAACCTTGCAGGCGATTGAAGACGCCAACGTGGTGATGCTGGTGATTGATGCCCGCGAAGGCATCTCTGACCAGGATCTCTCCCTGCTGGGCTTTATCCTCAACAGCGGCCGCTCGCTGGTGATTGTCGTCAACAAGTGGGACGGCCTGAGCCAGGAAGTGAGAGAGCAGGTGAAAGAGACGCTTGATTACCGCCTCGGCTTTATCGACTTTGCGCGCGTGCACTTTATCTCTGCCCTGCACGGCAGCGGCGTCGGAAACCTGTTCGAATCCGTACGCGAAGCCTATGACAGCTCTACCCGCCGCGTCAGCACTGCGCTGCTGACCCGCATCATGAACATGGCGGCAGAAGATCACCAGCCGCCGCTGGTGCGTGGCCGTCGCGTGAAGCTGAAATATGCCCACGCCGGTGGTTACAACCCGCCGATTGTGGTGATCCACGGCAACCAGGTGAAAGACCTGCCGGACTCTTACAAGCGCTATCTGATGAACTACTTCCGCAAATCGCTGGAAGTGATGGGTACTCCGATCCGTATCCAGTTCAAAGAGGGCGAGAACCCGTTTGCTGACAAGCGCAACACCCTGACGCCGAACCAGTTACGTAAGCGTAAGCGCCTGATTAAGCACCTTAAGAAAGGTAAGTAACCGTTCACTTCACCCGCCGCTGGCGGGTGTTTTGTTTCTGAGGGTGTATCATTAGGTCAATCTTAAGCGATTGTGAGGAGTGCGTGATGCAACTGAACTGCCCGACTTGCCACGGTGAGCTTGAACTCGCCGGAACCATGGCGCACTGCGCCACGTGCAATAAAGATATGGAGGTGAATGCCGCCTGCCCGGAGTGTCACCAGCCGCTTGAGGTGTTAAAAGCCTGTGGCGCGGTGGACTACTTCTGCCAGCACGGCCACGGGCTGATTTCCAAAAAACGAGTCGAATTCACCCTGCGTTAAGGCTTGCAGATACAGCCTTCGCCTTCGCGCCACAGCTCAACGAACGACGGCGGCGCTTTGCTCTCCGGGATCAGCAGCAGCATATCCGTCTGCCGCGTGGTCCAGGTGATCTGCAAACGGTAAAAGCGCTGGTCGCCGCGCCCCGGGGAGTCAGCCTGACCGGGAGGCTGCGCCAGCGGTAACGCCTGGTGCAGGATCTCGATCAGCCGCTGACGCTGCTCGTCGGTCAACTGGGCGATAACAATCCGCCTTCGCCCGGCGAGCATCGGGATATAAGCCACGCCGCCTTCACGGGCCAGCTCGACAACCGCATCGTCGGTCAGTTCGGGTTCGTTCATCATAAGACTCCGACATCTTTCCACGCCTGTTCGATAGCCGCTGCCACCGCTTTACCGGAACGTTTTTCGCCGTGATGAATGGTCAGTTTTGCGAAGGCGGCAAAATCGGCGTTTTGCGCCAGCTGGCGATCGCAAACCGTATCGTACCAGGCGTAGCCCGCTTTTTCCCACGCATAACCGCCAATCTCCGTGGCCGCGAGATAAAAGGCGCGGTTCGGGATACCGGAGTTGAGGTGCACGCCGCCGTTATCTTCGCGGGTTTTAATAAAGTCCTTCATGTGTGCGGGCTGCGGATCTTTACCGAGCAGCGGATCGTTATAGGCGGTGCCCGGCGCGGACATCGAGCGCAGCCCTTTGCCGTTGATACCTTCGGCTAACAGCCCTTCGCCGATAATCCAGTCTGCCTGGTCTGCGGTTTGTTTGAGGTGGTACTGTTTGACCAGTGAACCGAAGACATCCGACAGGGATTCGTTCAGCGCGCCCGATTGTTCAAAGTAGATCAGCGCCGCTTCCGACTCGGTGACGCCGTGGCTTAGCTCATGCGCCACCACATCAATAGCGATAGTAAAACGGTTAAAGATTTCACCATCGCCATCGCCAAACACCATCTGCTGACCATTCCAGAAGGCGTTCTGGTACTCCTGGCCGTAATGCACCGTGCCGCTCAGCACCAGACCCTTGTTATCCAGCGAGTTACGTTTCCACTCTTTCCAGAAAAAGTCGTGGGTGACGCCGAGGTAGTCGTAGGCTTCATCAACGGCGACATCGCCATTCGAAGGCTGGCCCTCATAACGCACCTGCTTACCCGGCAGGCTCTCTTTGTTATGCGCATCGTAGATATCGCGCACCAGTTCGCCCGGCGAATTCGCCTGCGGAGCGCTCGGTTTACCGTGGCTGTGCGCCATCAGCGTCTGGACATGCATCAGGGTTTGTTTCGCGCAGCGCTTCTGGACTTCAGAGCCCTGGTCAATGATGCGACGGAGAATGTAGGGGGGAATAACGGTGTGCGGGAAGCGAGTGGTCATGTTGATCTCCTTGATAAAATCAAAAGAACAACAAAAGTATAGGTCGCCTCACCGCATTAAGAGTTTTAACTACGGGGTTTTTCGTTTTCTCGGTTGTTTCACCGGTGTGACAATGCGCACTTCGCTCTCGACCCAGCCATCATTCAGGCGGGTGGTGAGCGTATCGCCCGCTTTCACCTGCTTAGTCTGTTTCAGCACTTTCCCGTCGGTGGCGGTCGTGACGCTGTAGCCACGCGCCAGTGTCGCCAGCGGACTGACGGCTTCCAGATGGGTGAGGGCGGTGCCGAAGCGCTCGCGCGTGCTGCCAAGACGATCGCGAATCGACTGGCTCAGGCGATACTCAAGCTGCTGCACCCGCGTTTGCGCCCGGTGAATGCGCGGCTGCGGGTTGTGATGATTGAGTCGTTGCAGCACGCGCTGCTGACGCGTGTTCGCGCGCTTAAGCTGCGTATCCAGCGCGTTGTGCATGCGCTGCTGCAAGCGGTCGAGCACCGTCTGCTGACGCGCCAGGCGCAGCTGCGGGTGCTGCTGTTGCAGTCGGTGATGAAGCTGGGCAAAGCGGCGGTTGCGCCCTGCCAGATAGTAATCCATCCCCATCTCCAGACGCTGCTGCATCGCCTGCACCTGGCGCAGCAGTTCAAGCTGGTTACGGCTGACAATCTCCGCCGCTGCCGACGGGGTTGGCGCGCGCAGGTCGGCAACGAAATCGGCGATGGTGACATCCGTCTCATGGCCGACGGCGCTGACAACAGGAATTCGGCTGGCAAAAATGGCGCGCGCGACGCGTTCGTCGTTGAAACTCCAGAGATCTTCCAGCGAGCCGCCACCGCGCCCGACAATCAGCACATCACATTCGTCACGGCTGTTAGCAAGGGCAATGGCGCGCACGATTTGCGCCGGTGCATCTTCGCCCTGTACGGCGGTCGGGTAGATCACCACGGGGAGCGACGGATCGCGGCGTTTCAGCACATGCAAAATATCGTGCAGCGCGGCGCCGGTTTTTGAGGTGATCACCCCAACGCAGTGCGCCGGTGAGGGGAGGGGATGTTTAAATTGCTGATCGAACAGCCCTTCCGCTGCCAGCTTGGCTTTCAGCTGCTCATACTTCTGCTGTAACAGCCCTTCACCCGCCGGTTGCATGCTCTCGACGATGATTTGGTATTCACCGCGCGGCTCATACATCGTGATGTTGGCGCGCACCAGCACCTGCTGCCCATGCTGCGGGCGGAAGGTGACGCGGCGGTTGCTGTTGCGGAACATGGCACAGCGCACCTGGGCGGTGTCATCTTTTAAGGTGAAGTACCAGTGACCGGAAGCGGGCTGGGTAAAGTTGGAGATTTCGCCGCTGATCCATACCTGGCCCAGCTCGCGTTCCAGTAGCGATCGCACCGTCTGGTTAAGGCGGCTGACAGTATAAATGGAGGGAGTTTGCAATGAGGACATGTGAGCCAGATCAAATTCTAAATCAGCAAGTTATTCGGTCGATAGTAGCTTGATGCCACCCAATTACAAGTATTTTTCCAAAAAAGTGTAGATGCAATCGGTTACGCTCTGTATAATGCCACGGCAATATTTAACCACCCAGGTCAGAGATATTGCCCATGCTACGTATCGCTAAAGAAGCTTTGACGTTTGACGACGTCCTCCTCGTTCCCGCCCACTCCACTGTTCTGCCGAATACCGCCGATTTAAGCACTCAGCTGACGAAAACCATTCGCCTGAACATTCCTATGCTCTCTGCGGCAATGGACACCGTAACGGAAGCGCGTCTGGCGATCGCCCTCGCACAGGAAGGCGGCATTGGCTTTATTCATAAAAACATGTCTATCGAGCGCCAGGCAGATGAAGTCCGCCGCGTGAAGAAACATGAGTCTGGCGTGGTAAAAGAGCCGCAGACCGTGCTGCCGACGACAACTCTTCGCGAAGTGAAAGAGCTGACCGAGCGTAACGGCTTCGCCGGCTACCCGGTTGTTAACGAAGAGAACGAACTGGTTGGCATCATCACCGGTCGTGACGTGCGTTTTGTTACCGATCTCAACCAGCCGGTAAGCGTTTATATGACGCCGAAAGAGCGCCTGGTAACGGTACGTGAAGGTGAAGCGCGCGAAGTCGTCTTCGCCAAAATGCATGAAAAGCGCGTCGAAAAAGCGCTGGTGGTGGACGACAGCTTCCATCTGCTCGGCATGATCACCGTAAAAGATTTCCAGAAAGCAGAACGTAAACCGAACGCCTGTAAAGATGAGCAGGGTCGTCTGCGCGTTGGCGCAGCGGTCGGCGCGGGCGCGGGCAACGAAGAGCGCGTTGATGCGCTGGTTGCCGCCGGTGTTGACGTACTGCTGATTGACTCCTCCCATGGCCACTCTGAAGGCGTGTTGCAGCGTATTCGCGAAACGCGCGCCAAATACCCGGATCTGCAAATCATCGGCGGTAACGTCGCTACCGGCGCAGGCGCTCGCGCGCTGGCTGAAGCTGGCGTCAGCGCGGTGAAAGTGGGTATCGGTCCTGGTTCTATTTGTACGACCCGTATTGTGACTGGCGTGGGTGTTCCGCAGATCACGGCCGTTTCCGACGCGGTTGAAGCGCTGGAAGGGATGGACATCCCGGTTATCGCCGATGGCGGCATCCGCTTCTCTGGCGATATCGCTAAAGCGATCGCCGCTGGCGCAAGCGCGGTAATGGTCGGCTCCATGCTGGCAGGCACCGAAGAGTCCCCGGGCGAAATCGAACTCTACCAGGGCCGCTCTTACAAATCCTATCGCGGGATGGGCTCGCTGGGCGCGATGTCCAAAGGCTCCTCCGACCGCTACTTCCAGACCGATAATGCCGCCGACAAACTGGTGCCGGAAGGTATCGAAGGCCGCGTAGCGTACAAAGGCCGTCTGAAAGAGATCATTCACCAGCAGATGGGCGGCCTGCGTTCCTGTATGGGTCTGACCGGCTGTGGTACTATCGACGCCCTGCGCACCAAAGCGGAGTTCGTGCGCATCAGCGGCGCGGGCATCCAGGAGAGCCACGTTCACGACGTGACCATCACCAAGGAATCCCCGAACTACCGCATGGGTTCTTAATGCAATTCGCGCCCGGTTTTTGCCGGGCGTTGACTTTTCAATCTCGCTCTTTGCCTCGGAACTAACGTCAATGACGGACAATATTCATAAACATCGCATTCTTATCCTCGACTTTGGCTCGCAATACACTCAGTTAGTCGCACGCCGCGTGCGTGAACTCGGCGTCTACTGCGAACTGTGGGCGTGGGATGTCACTGAAGCGCAGATCCGCGACTTCAACCCAAGCGGCATCATCCTCTCCGGCGGCCCGGAAAGCACCACCGAAGAGAACAGCCCGCGCGCGCCGCAGTACGTTTTCGACGCCGGTGTGCCGGTGCTCGGCGTCTGCTACGGCATGCAGACCATGGCGATGCAGCTTGGCGGCCACGTTGAAGGCTCTAACGAGCGTGAATTTGGTTACGCGCAGGTTGAAGTGCAGACCGAAAGCGCGCTGATCCGTGGGATTGAAGATGCCCTGACTGCAGACGGCAAAGCGCTGCTGGACGTGTGGATGAGCCACGGCGATAAAGTGACGGCGATCCCGTCCGGCTTTGTCACCGTTGCCAGCACTGAAACCTGCCCGTTCGCCATTATGGCTAACGAAGAGAAGCGTTTCTACGGCGTGCAGTTCCACCCGGAAGTGACGCACACCCGCCAGGGGCTGCGTATGCTGGAGCGCTTTGTGCGCGATATCTGCGAGTGCGAAGCACTGTGGACACCGGCAAAAATCATTGATGACGCTGTTGAGCGCATCCGCCAGCAGGTTGGCAACGATAAAGTGATCCTCGGCCTTTCCGGCGGCGTGGACTCCTCCGTCACCGCGATGCTGCTGCACCGCGCGATTGGCAAAAACCTGACCTGCGTCTTCGTCGATAACGGCCTGCTGCGCCTGAACGAAGCAGAGCAGGTGCTGGATATGTTCGGCGACCACTTTGGTCTGAACATTGTTCACGTTCCGGCAGAAGAGCGCTTCCTCGGCGCGCTGGCGGGCGAGAACGATCCGGAAGCGAAGCGTAAAATCATCGGCCGCGTGTTTGTGGAAGTATTCGATGAAGAAGCGCTGAAGCTGCAGGATGTGAAGTGGCTGGCTCAGGGCACTATCTACCCGGACGTGATTGAATCCGCAGCCTCTGCAACCGGTAAAGCGCACGTTATTAAGTCTCACCATAACGTTGGCGGCCTGCCGAAAGAGATGAAGATGGGTCTGGTTGAGCCGCTGAAAGAGCTGTTCAAAGATGAAGTGCGTAAAATCGGCCTCGAACTTGGCCTGCCGTACGACATGCTGTTCCGCCATCCGTTCCCGGGCCCGGGCCTCGGCGTTCGCGTCCTCGGCGAAGTGAAGAAAGAGTACTGCGACCTGCTGCGCCGCGCTGACCATATCTTTATCGAAGAGCTGCGCAAAGCCGATCTCTACAACAAAGTGAGCCAGGCGTTCACCGTCTTCCTGCCAGTGCGTTCCGTTGGCGTGATGGGCGATGGCCGTAAGTATGACTGGGTTGTCTCCCTGCGCGCGGTCGAAACCATCGACTTTATGACCGCCCACTGGGCGCACCTGCCGTATGACTTCCTGGGCCGCGTCTCTAACCGCATTATCAACGAAGTGAACGGTATTTCCCGTGTCGTATATGACATCAGCGGGAAGCCGCCGGCTACGATTGAGTGGGAATGATCGGATAGCTTTTTCCGAGTTTTTCAGAGAACTAAATTAAATATAACCCACTGTTTATACGGTGGGTTTTTTATATTTGGCGCTATAAGAATTATATTAGTGGAGCACTTTATATTCAGGATTCGCGAATTTAAACAAGTCTGTAATAGCAGGCTTACTCTATTTTGACTCTTTTAGGAGCGATTGCGGATAGCGAAATCATAAAGCTTGTTAATGCGGCAATGATTAACGGGAAAATAAAGGCGTCGGATGTTCTGAGTGGGTTTTTAATATCAAACAGGATAACAATAAAAAAAGCGCTGGTTGCAAAGGTTGAGGATGAATAAACCTCATTCATTTTGAACTGGAGTTTATCAAGCGAGAAGGGCGGAGTCTCTTTGCATAAGGCATCCCAAATGAGATGCACTGCGAGATAACCTGTACACAGGATGAAATAAAATCGGGTTAACTCCTGTGTATTCTGCGGTGCAAGCCAGTCAAAAAAGTGCATTTTAGTGAGCAGACTTCCTTGCAGCATAGAGCGCAGGCAGGGCAACAGCACCTGCTAAAGCAAAGCTGTATGCGATACCTGCCGTAACGGTGAAAGCTGGAATCAGAAATGACAAGCCGCCGGGAAGGGCAAATCCTAAACCTGCACCACCAATGATCGCTTTCATCAGCGTAATCACATTGATTTCCATACTTCCTCCCATATCCCAAAGGCTGCATTATCTGTGGGGGAATTCTAAGGAGCTGCCTGTAATCTGTACAGAATTATTTCCAGCTAATACGAGGCCGCTTCCATTAATCAATACTGAATCGCCACGGATAATCTAGACACTTCTGAATCGTTGATAATACTGGTTTTGATATTCTGTCGGTGACATCTGATCGCTCGAACCATGCCGACGCTTACTGTTATAAAACATTTCGATGTAATCAAAAATATCACTGCGGGCTTCTTCTTCCCGCGTTCCGTAGATCTTTTTCTTTATCCGTTCGCGTTTCAGCAACTGGAAAAAGCTTTCTGCAACCGCATTATCGTGGCAGTTACCGCGACGGCTCATGCTGCCCTCAAGTCTGTGTGATTTCAGGAATGATTGCCACTCATGGCTTGTGTACTGACTGCCCTGGTCCGAATGAACCAGCACCTGTTTTTGGGGATTACGCCGCCATACAGCCATCAGCAGTGCGTTCAGGACTATGTCGTTTGTCATCCGGGATCGCATGGACCAGCCGATAATTTTGCGTGAGAACAGATCAACAACCACGGCAATATACAGCAAGCCTTCGTGGGTCCTGATGTAAGTTATGTCCGTTACCCAACGCTCATCCGGAGCATCCGGATTGAACTGTCGCCGGAGCCTGTTGGGCGACACGATACTGACCTCGCCTTTACGTGCCTGCGGACTCCAGTAGCCGACCTGAGCCTTCATCCCGACACGTTTCATCAGTCGCCAGACTCTGTTGACTCCGCACTGTTGCCCGCTGTCCCGCAGATCCAGATGGATCTTGCGATAACCATAGATGCATCCCGATTCCAGCCAGAACTGTTTAATCTGTCCCGTCAGTCTCAGATCTGCCTGATGGCGTTGTGAATGCGGCTGCTGAAGCCAGGCGTAAAAACCACTGGGATGAACATCCAGCACCCGACAGAGCAGGCGAACAGGCCAGCAACGTGTGTTGTCACGGATAAAGGCGTACCTCAGTCGGACAGCTTTGCGAAGTACGCCGCGGCTTTTTTTAATATGTCCCGTTCGTCGGTAACCCGCTTCAGCTCTTTCTGAAGACGGCGGATCTCGGCCTGAGTATCTGACTGTTCTTTATGAGTGGAAGAATCCGGACCGTACTTCTTTATCCAGGCGTAAAGGCTGTGGGTGGTGATGTCAAGACGTGTTGCAACGCTGGAAACAGAATAACCACGATCAACAACCTGTTTGACTGCTTCAATTTTAAACTCTTCGGGACAACGCTTACCGCTCATGGGCACCTCTCTTTTAAGTCATCTTAAATGACTCTCAGGAGTGTGTTGAACCCGTGGCGATTCAGTTAAATATTGATAACCAGTGTTTAATAGGCTACTGGTTTTTTAATCACGTTAGAATTTATATATCATATTTAATATATTAATACCGAATTTTGTTTTGGAAGCTAATTGACTAAACATAGCTTAGCGTCCTGTTTTAAGTGCTTAATTTTAGGCTTCTTTTTCAATTTTCAACTAAAATTCAAAAATTCTACCCCTACCTTCTTTATGGTAAGTTTGCACAATTAATCACTCACAGTGAGTGAGCTGTTAGTTTTTTCTCCTTTATATAATTCTCTAGTTAGGAAAAGTCTGATACCATCATCTTTATATAAGACATATTTGTAGATTTGAGGGTCAGAATGGATATTAACTCTTGGAATGATATCGGTATGAAAGATCTTTTTTATGCGTTTAGAAAAGCTAAAGCTGATTGTTTTTTTGAAAATTCGATTTGTATATCAGAAGAGTTTGCAAAGTACGAAAATACTTTGGCTGATAACTTAAGGTACGTTCTTAATCGGTTACATGAAAATGATTTACGAAATTTACTTGAGGAAAATTTAGGCGATCTACATATAGTATCTAAAAAATTGTCCATCAACGAAAAAACAAAAGAGGTACAACAGCATTCTAAAATAAAATCTGATGGGCATATTTATTTTTCTTCATCACAAAGAGCTTTTGAAAATTTATTCAATAATTATGATCTTGTTCCTGAAATGAGAATGATAGGGAATTTTCCCGTAACAATGCATATCCTTTCAGCTCTCTGGATTAATAAGGTTGGCCATAAGTTTGATGCCGCTCTTTCACAATCATCTTATGGTTCGAGATTAAGAAGATATCGCCCGGAACCGGGAGGAATAAAAGGAGCATTAGGAGACTACCATTTAAATGCATTAGGCTCTTTTCAGCCATATTTTGAGCCTTACAAGAAATGGAGAAACCGGGGATTACAAGCCATTAGAACAGAGCTTGAGAATGAAAATGCCGTTATAGCTATATCAATGGATTTAACAAGCTACTACCATAATATAGATCCTTCCTTTATGAAGGATGTAAGTTTTTTGAATAAATTTAATATTAGACTAACTGATTGGGAACTAAATTTTACCATCGCTTTTCATACGGCTCTGAAAAAATGGTCTGAAATGGTAACTGAGAAGATGCATAATTACGGGTGTCCTAAAGGAAAAAATACTGGCGGGTTGCCAATAGGACTATCTATATCACGTATTCTCTCAAATGCCCTTTTGATCGGATTCGATAGAGATATCGAGCAAGGCTTAACGCCTATTTATTATGGGAGATATGTTGATGATATTTTTTTAGTTATTAAGGATCCGCTGACTTTAAATAACACGAATGATTTGTTTGATTTTTTTGCTAAAAGGACTGAATCTTTTCCGAAAGCAAGTAAGATTAAAGACGGTGAGGTTTTACTTAAATTATCTGGGGAATATCAGAAGAAAACAAAGCTTTTATTACATAAAACAAAACAGAAGGCCTTTTTCTTGCAAGGGCAAGGAGGGCTCGATCTATTAAGTAATATTGAATCTCAAATCCGTAGCGTATCAAGCGAAAGACGGCTTATGCCTTCTCCTGATAAATTGGAATCAATGGCTTCTGCAAAAGTTCTTACTGCAGCGGGACAATCTTCAGAAGAAGCTGATACGCTTAGACGTGCGGATGGTTTGGCAGTCCGCAGATTGAGTTGGTCAATTCAGTTAAGATCCGTTGAAATTTTGGCTAAAGATCTACGTTCGCAAGATTGGAAAAAAGAACGTTACCAATTTTATGAATTCTCTCATAGCCATATATTAAGGCCTGATAAAATACTTAATCACTTGGATTATTTACCAAGGCTTCTCTCCCTGACTGTTGCACTTAACGATTGGGATGCAGCACACAGATTGCTCATAGCAACAATAGGTTCTATTGAAGAATTAAAGAGAAAAATTACTTCCTCAATCAAAATAAATGGGAAATTAGCTAATAAAAATATATCCCATGTTTGGGATATTCTAATTAGCACGACCTATTTTTATGCGAAAGATGCCTTGCTTCGCTCATTGAGTTGGGATTCAAGCACTCGCCACATGCAGCCTTTAACATTGATGGCAAAAAAAGTTTGTAAGCGAGTAGGCTTAGATGTTGACGTTGATAAAATCAGTGAACTGGCCTTGATGCTTAGAGAGTCTGATTGGTCTAAAATCGCGTATAAAGTTCATCTCAATAGACATGCATTACGGCAAAGAAATATAACTACAGATGAAGCTTCTCTATATGGTTTATATGAATATGAGAATGATCTTGTTAATTTCCTTGAGAAGTCTTCTTTAGCAGGAAAAGGGCTTAGTATTTCCAGAGTTAATCCGAAATGCAAATCAAGTAATCTTATAAAAGGCGAGTTATCATTACTTCCTTATCTTTTTCCTACAAGACCATATAGCGCTCAAGAAATATCACTTTACCTTCCAGAAAAATGTGTATATGGGAATGATGGTGATCACGCCGTCTACTTATGGTCTACATATGTACGTGCTATAAGGGGTATTTGGGTTCTAGATGGTTTCTCTAAAAACGCTCATGTAAGCCTGATTAAAAACCCGCATGGTCTTGATACAGGTGATCAAGATAAACTCATCTTTGCTAATATTGGAAGAAAAGGGAGTAATAATGATGTTAGGCTGGGTATTAGTAGTCTCCTCACAACTGAGTATAGTTATGATGCAGCTGCTAATGGTAAGTCTGATATATCTCGTGAGAGATACAAAACTATCGAAAGAATAGTAAATCAGGCTATTGATGCCTACCCGCGGCCAACTCATTTATTATTGCCTGAGCTGTCTCTACCAAAAAGATGGATTAATACTGTCTCAAGCTTTCTTTTGGAGGCTGGGATAAGCTTGATTGCTGGTCTGGATTATTTCAAACCAACTGATGAAACGATATATAGTGAAGCTGTGCTTATCTTGATTGACGATAGATTAGGTTTCCCATCATCTGTTCAAATAAGGCAGCCAAAATCCTATCCTGCCCCCGGAGAAGAGGAAAGACTCAAAAAATTCTTTGGGCTAGATTGGGCTAAGGATGTAGAGAAAATAAAAAAAATAATCTATAACCACTTTGGTTTTCATTTCAGTGTTCTTGTTTGCTCTGAGCTGCAAAATATACGTCATCGCCAAGCTGCACAAGGGCAGATTGATTGTTTAATGGTTCTTTCTTGGAATCAGGATATTGAGTCTTTTTCATCACTTGTAGAATCTGCTAGTCTTGATGTGCATGCTTATATAGCACTTGTCAATAATAGAGCCTTTGGTGATAGTAGGGTTAGGTCTCCTGCAAAGAAATCTTATAGCCGCGATATATGCCGTCTTAGAGGAGGTGAAAATGAACATGTTGTAGTTGCAAGTATTGATATCGAAAAACTTCGTTCTTTTCAAAGTCGTGACAAGAGATGGCCTAATGAAAAAGATCCATATAAGCCAGTGCCTGAAGGCTATTCTATTTCAACATTAAGGAAAAGAATCCCTAAGTAAAATTTTGGATGGGAGGGAAACATGACATGTTTGGAAACTGGATGGGTAGTATTGTTAAAATTAAGTTACTGGAAAGATCTGACAACAATACTAACTCCATTCATTACCATGGTTGGGGTTATATATGCGGCAAGGCAAATATATATATCTAAGCAGGAAGCACGAAGGTCTACGGCTTTTGCTGTTTACAATGATTATTTGAAAATGTGTATGGATAAGCCTTATTATGCACGTGGAATTTTAGTAAACGACCCTAGCTATAACGATGAGTATAAGTGGTTTGTAAGCCGGATGCTTTTTACTTTTGAACAAATTGTAGAAACTTGCAATCATAAAGCAGATAGCTCTTGGAACACTACGATTTCGCATCAATTACGTAGGCATAAATCACATTTAGAAGTCTCTGGAACTGTTTCAAGGAAAGAGTGGGGGGCTACTTTATTAAAATTAATAGATGAAGCTACTTCTAGCTAATTTTACAATATAATCCTGCTTGAAATTAGTAAGCAGGATTACTACACCCAATGTGGATGCGGCTTTGGGTCAACGGTTTTAGTTTTTTTCAAACGCTTAACTTTAAATCGTGTAGTGTGCTCTAGGATATATTGATATGCATCTTGCTATTAAAGAGTAAATAATTCGTTTAATCTTACTCCCAAACCATCTGCAATCACCGCAATAACCTCCAGCGTAGGGTTTCTCACTCCACGCTCAATCCCACTAATATAAGTACGATCCAACCCGCATTTATCAGCAAAAGCTTCCTGCGAAAGCCCAAGCTCTGTGCGAAGTTGTCTGACCCTTTGTCCGAATCGGACCGTAATGTTGTTTGAATTTTTCATGACCGACAGCATCAAACTTCGTTGCTTATCAGACCACGGACGATGAGTCACATATGAGGTGGAATTATTGATCCCCTCGACAAGATTACGACTTAGTTTGTTTTGCTAAATGCAAACAGTGAGGCGAGGTCGGTATGCAGAGCAGTCGCGAGGATATAAAGCACTTCTAACGTTGGGTTTCTTGTGCCGCGCTCGATGCCGCTAATGTAGGTGCGATCGAGGCCGCATCGTTCAGCAAAGTTTTCCTGAGAAAGACCTGCCTGAAGTCGCAGCGATCTTACTTGTTGCCCAAGCAGGCTTTTGATGTTTTCAGAATTTTTCATGCGAGAAGCATCACGTTTTGATGACTATAAGTCCACGGACTATTAGTCACAATGGTTAAGCCCCGTGCTACTATGTGACTTATAGTCGACACGAAAGGAGAAAGCATGGAACATCAAGACTGGCACCCGGCCGACATCATTGCGGGCTTACGCAAAAAAGGAACCTCACTGGCAGCGGTATCTCGTGAATCGGGGTTGGCATCATCAACTCTCGCCAACGCCTTAACTCGACGCTGGCCGAAGGGGGAGCGGTTAATTGCTGAGGCACTCGATACGCAGCCGGATGCGATCTGGCCATCGCGCTATCGACGGGATAAACAGGAACAAGGTATTCAGGAAGAGCAGGGCGCGTAAATTCTCGTGCTATTAACAAACAAAAGTGGCCTCAATACGAGGCCGCTTCCATTAATACATCCACTTCTCCACCACCTCATCCCCGAGCCGTTCGCGCAGCAGTTCCTCATTCTCCTCCTCGCCGTGGGCTTCGAGCAGGCATTTAAACATCAGCGCGTCGAGATACTGCCCGGCATCGCGGAATATCTGCGTCAGCATCGGCGAAGTGTCGTGGTCGAAATACCACACTTCGCCGGTTTCGCGGTGAAAGCACCACAAATTACCGTTGCCGAGATAGTCGCCAAAGGCGATCAGGTTGTTAACCAGCTTCCACTGCGGGTCATCCTGCGGCACATCCTCAAGGATATCGCTAATGCCAGGGTAGGCTGCCAGCAGTGGTTCAATGGCGGCGTATTGCGCAGGCGTCACGCTGCACAGCGTTTCGGCGAGGTTTAGTTCACCAATCTGCTGATGATAGGTGCGCAACACCGACGGCAGCGGGCAGCCGATGCGCTGCTCAAGGTCAGCAATCTCCGCGTCGCTGGCGGGTGTGGAAGGCGCAGGATTATCCCACTGATCGCGCCAGGCGTGCACACAGTCGCGCCACCAGGCAAGGCGGGCGTGCTGATCGGTAAACTCCGGCCAAACCAGCGGCGGAAGCGGGCAGTTATCGCTCTCATTACTCATTGTTGGGCGCTCTCAATTAATAGCTCTGGCTGTCGACGCTAAAAAGATAGTTGATATCAAGGTCGGCTGCGGGCTTCGCATCGTCGTTTTTCTCCAGCACAAACTCAAATGCTGGCTGATAGTCATCCTCGCGGAACACTTCACCCGCAAGGATCTCCACCGAATAGGTGCCGTTTTCGAGCGTGATATGCGGGCGGTTCGGCGCTTCATAGCGCTGCAATAACGCGCTGATACTTTTATCGTTGAAGTCGTCGAGAATGCGCCAGGTAAAGAGCTGCACCTGCCCATGCTCGACGCGCAGCGTGTAACCTGGGCGGCGGTGCTGGAGATTGTTTTTCGCTTTCAGCAGTTCCGGCGTCTCGGGCGGCAGGGTGAATATAATGGTGTAGGGGTAGTTTTCAACGCCCGTCATCGGGATCAGCACGCCTTCCAGCACCGCCTTATCGCCGCTCTCATTGCGGGTAAACTCCGTTGCCAGGTCGTCAGCGAGCTCGTTGTCATCTTTGAACTTTTTCAGCAGGCGGATATCGGCAAGCAGAAAGTAGTTCACCAGATCGTTCAGCACTTCATTGCATTCATAGCGCACGCGTTACCCTTAGATTTATCTCGTTGTACAGGGATTGTTACTGCTCTGAAAGGTACGATCACCTACTTGATCAGGGGGGCGACTCTGTGCGGCAGAGGCATAATCAGCTATAAACAGGCGTAAAGGTCGGCGTTTTGCGCATCCGGCAAACATCAGGAATTCAATACAAGGAATATGAGTATGCAGCGATGGTTAGCAAAAATCCTCGGTAAACAAGGGGCTGCAGAGCAGGACGCACCTTTCCCGCTTCCCTGGCCGGGGGACAGGCAGAGCATCTACCACTTTATCTCCCCTTATGCAGACGGCAGCGCGCCGTTGCCGGAGCAGGCGCAGACCCTGCCGGATGAAGATACCCTTGAAGGCGAGCTGCGCTGGGTCGCGGGCGGCATGGACGGTGCGTTCGGTCACCACGGCGGCGGCGCAGACGCAGAAGAGGCGGCAGATGAGATTATCAGCGCGTTAAGCGCCGTGCTGCGCAAACCCTCCCCGGCCAATATGAACACCTTCTATGCGCTGCTGAAAGCGCGCCCGCCGCTCGATTACATCGATATTTTGACCGACAAACTGCCGGAAGTGCCTTCGCTCTCGCCGCAGCAGGTTCACGACCTGATGGTATGGCTGGCGACCAACAGCCCGGATCGCAACGCGGTCAAATGCGCCATTGCACTGCTGGCCTTTTTCCCCTCCGACGAAAATCGGGCGCTGGTGACCACGCTTGGGCTGCATGAGGAGTTTACGCTTTTTACCGCCGTCGCCCTGCGCAACATGCTGCCGGAAGAGGCATTTGATGCAACGCTGACGGCGCTGGCGAAACGCGTAACTGGCTGGGGGCGTATTCAGCTTATTGAGCGCCTGCCGGATGAGGTCTCGCCCGCCACACGAGAGTGGCTGCTGCGCGAGGGCTACTCCAATTCGGTGATGGATGAGTACACCGCCTGGGACTGCGCCACCAAAGGGCGCTTGCTGGCGGCGCTTTCGGTCGACGCGGTGGATGATGGCGTGCTGACCGGCGCGGGCGATATTCTTGCGGCGCTGATTGCCGGCGGCCCGGCGCGCGATATTCATGACTACCCGGAAGGCGCGCAGGCCTGCCATCGTTACCTCACGCTGCTGCGCCGCAGTCAAAACGACGATCTGCGCAACTTGCTCAACACCAGCGCCATTGGCGCGTTTGCCGGTGATGAAGATAACAACTGGGAGACGCTGCAGGTGGAAGGCTGGAGCGATGAGATCCGTCAGCAGATTGCAGAGGATGTAGAGGCGATCGTCGCACAGGAGAAGTGGCTGATGCGCGTGCAGCAGGATTTAACCGCCTGCGATAACGGCGATTTTTACCTCGCCCTGCGCGCAGCGAAGCTATTAGGCATCGATACCTGGGAGCAGGTTTTTGCCCGTCAACAAACGGTGCCCAATGAAGCGAACTGGTACGAACTGATGCAGACCGAAAGCCCGCAGCGCATGGAGCGCATTCTGCAACTCGCTGAGCAGCAGCTTGATCTTGCTGCCATTGCCAGCGGGCCAGATACGCTGATGGGCCTTGGCGCGGAGTATCGCCAGCACGGCGCGCTCGATTTTATCCTCCAGGATCTCAACCGTTTTCCCGGTATGGGCTGGTCGCTGATTAAAACCGGCCTGCGCAGCCCGGTGGTGCGTAACCGCCTGATGGCGCTCAACGCGCTGGAGGGCTGGCCGGAAGAGCAGCTTCCGGCAGAGCTGCATGGCATGCTGGAAACCGCCTTCCACGCGGAGCCGGATGATAACGTGCGTGCGCGGTTAGAGAAGATGCTGGCAGAAGAGTAATTTGAGTTGAACGGATGCCGAAGCTCGCCATATGGCGGGCTTTTTTATTTGGCTGCCATCGGCAGGCTCATACCGACAAATCCACCCGCAAATTCTGTATAGGCTAAAGGCAATTAATCAACGCGATGACAGGAGCGCGGAATGTTTTCTCATATGCGAATTGCCAGGCCGGTGACCAACCTGGAGCAGGCTTATCAGCAGTACAGCAAAGGATTAGGGCTGAAGCGTATTGCGGACTTCAGCGATCATGATGGTTTCAGCGGCGTGATGTTAGGCCGGGAAGGATTGGGCTGGCATATGGAATTAACCCTCTGCCACCATCATCCGGTGCAGCCTTCACAGACGGACGAGGATTTGCTGGTGCTCTACTACCCCGACAAAGCGGAGTGGGAGGCGGCCTGCGCAACGATGCTGGATGCCGGTTTTATTCCGGTGGCGTCGTTTAACCCCTACTGGGATCGTAACGGGCGCACCTTTGCCGATGCCGACGGCTACCGGGTGGTGATACAGAATCAGGCGTGGGTTAACGCTGAGTAAAAAGCGGCAGATTAGCTCTGCTCTGGCCGATCGGCTGTCAGGTCATCACCTGTGGCCACAGCGGGCGTCTCGTCCGACTCTTTGCTGACGGCGCGCGTTAATTCGACCTGCTCATGAAACTTCACCAGCAGCAGCTCGGCGTCGGATTGCAGCGCGGCGTCGGGCGTCTCCAGCACAGAGTTGATCGACTTATTAATGCTCGCCACCATTTCATCCAGCCCGCCGCCTTTGCCGACGGTCAGCGTCAGGGCGGCAACGATAAGCGACTGCGCCTCAATCTGGGCGGTCAGCTCTTTCATCTGCGCATCCATCCTGGACATTTTAATTAGCATACTCAGTATGACGTTTTTCATGGCCTACCCATCTGAAGATATTATTTCAGACGAATATTACTCCGGGATGCAATGAATTCAATGACACTATTTGTGAATACGCGATCTTGTATACATTAAATGTATATATGTATGACAAGTTTGCGGTAACCCGTTGAAAATTATCGCTTCTGAGGCGATCCCTCGCCTGACGGTAACCTGTCAACGCGTTGCTATATTAGGTACGGATCTTCCACTCCAGCCAACTACTCATCTCCTGGGCTGGAAGCGGGCGGGCATAGAGATACCCCTGCGCCTGGTCGCAGCCATACTTCTGCAACGTTTCGCCGGTCTGGGCGTTTTCCACCCCTTCCGCCAGCACAACGTAATCGAGCTCTTTCAGCATGCCGATAATACTGCGGGCGATAATGCGCGAAGCGGTATCTTCCGACAGTTTAGAGATCAGGCTCTGATCCAGTTTGATAATGTCGATCGGCATACGGCGCAGGTAGCTGATGTTGCTATAGCCAGTGCCGAAATCATCGAGCGAAATGGGGAAGCCGCGCAGTTTCAGCATCTCCAGCCCTTTCAATGCCGCCGCGCTCTCAATAATGCGCTCGGTTTCCAGACACTCAATGCCGAGCAGGCTGGTGGGCAGGCGGGCGCGGATCATGCGTGCTTCGAGGCTGTCGGCAAAGCCGGGCGCGGAGATATCCTGAATACTCACGTTAACGGAGACCGGCAGCGCAAGCCCGAGCGCATGCCAGGCTGCCAGTTGGGTAATTACATTGGCGATAACCCAGCCTGTCAGATCCTGTAGCAGACCGGCCTGCTCAGCAAAGGGAATAAACATCCCCGGCGAGAGTTCGCCTTTTTGCGGATGTCGCCAGCGGATCAGCGCTTCAATGCCAACTGGCGCATCGGTTTGCAGACACATTTTCGGCTGGTAGACGAGGTAGAGCCCTGACAGTTTGCCGTCAATGGCCTGCGACAGCTCCTTCATCAGCACCGGCATGGCCGCTGCATCCTCATCAATAATGGTTTCCGGCAACTGGAAGGTGTTCTGGCGGATGCGCTCATGCAGGGCATGCACGGCTTTATTGAGCACCTCTCTGGCAGATACATCGCCGGGGGTAAAGTTTTTGCCTGCGGTGTGAACGCGGAACTCGACGGTAATGCCTGGCTCCAGCTCGGCGCTGACGCCCTGCAACCGGCTGGCGATGGCGCAGGCCGTAATGTTGTCCGACGCACGCGTCAGCAGGGCAAAGCGGCCCGTCGCCACCATATAGAGTTTGCCGCACTTCAGCGGGCGCAGGCGCAGAGGGAGCATAATCGCCATATCGCGCAGCAGGTTCTCTACCGGAGCCATGCCGCGGGTACGCGCCAGTTCGAAAGCACGGGGCATGTCGATACAGTCAATCAGAATCAGGTTACGCTCGGCGGTATCATTCGCCGCGTTCAGCAACTGGATATCGCGCAGCAGATGCAGCTTGTTCGGCAGCCCGGTAATGGCATCCGTCAGGCCAGCATAGTGCCAGGCTTCCAGAAACGACATCGCCAGTTCGCCCAGCAGCCGCAGCGTATCGATCTGCTCTTTGGTCACCGTATGGGGATTGGTATCCACCACGCAGAGCGTGCCGAGCGTAATGCCATCGCGGGTGGTCAGCGGCACCCCCGCATAGAAGCGGATAAAGGGGCTGGCAACGGTCAGCGGATGCGTGACAAAACGGGCGTCTTGTAGAGTGTCCGGCACAATAAACGGATTACCGCTGTCGACGGCATAACGGCAGAAAGAGTTAACCCGCGACGAGGTCTCCAGCTGGAAGTTAATCGCGGCCCGCACATACTGATTCTCATCATCGAGTACGGAAATAAAGCTGCCGGGTATTTTTAACATTCTGGCGGCGAGCTGGGTAATTTTACGCAGCACATCATCGCGACTGTCATCCGGGTTCAGCAGGGCCTGTAACGCCAGAAAATGGCGCTCTTTGTCGTCGCCGATATTGAGTAACATTGTTGCCTCCCAACCGGCTGTGGACGGTGGGTAAAAATAAGAGATAAAGGGTGCTGAAAACGCTTTTTAGTTGTTACAGCGGGATGGAAGCATACCGGCAGGCAACGTCAGCCCAATGCAAATATGATTTGTATTGATAGTAGCAGTAACGGAGCGCAACTGATGCCTGTAAAAGGTGCGGTCTCACATTTATTTCACAATTTGATTTACGCCATCAGCGCCCGCCAGCAGGGGAAAAAGAGCATCAGGTGGAAGGGGATGCAAAAATCTCATAACAACACCATTAATAAATAAGAAGAATATTTCAGGGCGCCAAAAAGAGATAAAAAAAACGGGCAGCCGCGACACCGGCACTGCCCGTTATAAATAAGACGAAGAGGATAAAAGACGTATGCTTTTTTATTACTACGCCCGGCGACTTCTCCGGTGCGTAGCCTCGTCCCGTATAACACGTTGCTTCAGGAAGCTCAGCTCACCGCGTGCGGCAGCGTAAAGTGCTGCACCACGCCGCGCAGGGTTTCCGTTCTGCCATTAAGGTTGCTGGCTGAAGCCGTAATCTGATGTACCAGCGCGGCGTTCTGCTGAGTCACGCGATCCAGCTCGGCAACTGCGTGAGTCACCAGCGAGATGCCTTTACTCTGCTCATCGGAGGCGAGCGCGATTTCACCGATCAGCGCATTGACGCTGGCGACATTACCTTTCACTTCGCTCATCGCCTCACCGGCATCTTCCGCCACATCTTTGCCCTCATGAACCGAGGTAATAGCGGATTTGATCAGCGACTCAATTTCACGCGCCGCCGCCGCACTGCGCTGGGCGAGAGAGCGTACTTCTGTTGCCACCACGGCGAAACCGCGGCCCTGCTCGCCAGCACGCGCTGCTTCCACAGCGGCATTTAGCGCGAGGATATTGGTCTGGAAAGCAATACTGTTGATGGTGGAGGTGAACTGGCGGATCTGTTCGGAACCATCGGCAATGCGGTTCATGGTGCTGGCGAGGGTTTCCACCAGGTTGCTGGCTTTCTCGGTGGTGTGGGCGGTCATTACCGACAGATCGCGAACCTGACGCGCATTGTCGGCGTTGTGGCTGACCGTTGAGGTCAACTCTTCCATGCTGGATGCCGCCTGTTCAAGGGCTGCCGCCTGCTGGGTTGTACGGTTTGCCAGATCGCTGTTACCGGCGGCAATCTCACGTGCTTCACGGTGAAGCGCATCGCTGTTCTCGCTGATCGCGCTTACGGTGGTCAGCAGGCTGTTCTGCATCTCACGCACCAGCGGGATCATCTGGCCTACACAGTTACGGCCAATATCCTGCGCCTGGTAGGTTAAATCACCCTGCGCAATCAGGCGGAAATGGGCGCGGATATCGCCAACCGGCCTCACCAGATGGATAACCAGGTAGCAGTCGCAAAACAGCACCAGCCCGGCGGCCGCCAGCAGCGCAACAATCAGTACGATATCAAGTTGAGTGCGATCGGCGGCAATCTGCGCGCTATTGTCATGAGACTTACGGGTTAACGCCGCCAGATGCTCGCTGGCCTGCATTCTCCACGCGCTGGCGGAGCCGGATAACGCCTCTGTGGCCCACTCCGCGCCCGGCGGGATTTCATTAATCAAGGCCGCTTTTTCGGCTGCGCTTCCCTGTTGCAACACCTGCGTGGCGTGGGAGAGGAAGATCGCCTGCTGAGTCAGGGCTGTGCTCTGATCCGCCTGCTTGTTCATATCGCGTACGGCAAAGGCCGCATAACCGCCGGTGGCGGTAATCAGCGCCAGCGCTGTCAGGAGGATCCATAACACGACGCGGCGGATAGTGTAGTTTTTCAATGTGTTCATAGTCGCGTCCTGTTTGGTAGCGGTGGCAAAGTGTGTTGTCGTTACGTTATATAAGTAGCGCATTAACTAATTACGCGCGATTTTATTGAGTGAATTGTGGCAGGATTTTTACGGAAAGATAGGGGGAGAGAGGTAAATAATTTCGTGATGAAACAGTCGACGTGAAGCGGGGCGGCTAAGCTCAGGCGTAACGGCTTGTTTAATAGGCATAATCGCTATTAACCGCCGGCTTTAATTGATTGTTCCTTGCATACTAATAGGTGCGTACGGTGGTTAAAAGCCGGGAAAGAGGGGAGAGGGCAGCGCGCTGGGTGCTCTGCCCTCTCCTGGTCTGGACGGGAAATTTAGGTTACGGCGTGGCGCATTTCTGTTTGTTGAAGTCAGTCAGCTTTGACGGAAAGGGCGACATCTTTCACCGCGGCCTCAACCCCGGCTGCATTTTTCTGGATGCTGGCAATTACCTCGCCCGCTTCACGCATCAGCGTCACACCTTCGCGGGTGCTCATCAGGTTGTTCTCAATGCCGCTCAGCACCTCTTTAGCCAGCTGATTATTGCTGGCCACAACCCGCTCAATCTCTTCCGTCGCGCTACTGACGCTCGCTGCAAGCGTCCGCACTTCTGCGGCAACCACGGCAAAACTTCGCCCGGACGCGCCCGCTCGCGCAGCTTCAATCGCGGCGTTCAGTGCAATCAATCTTGTCTGCATGGCAAAGCTGCGAATGGTCTCAACCATCCCGTCGATGCTGTCAGATTGATCGTTGAGCCGCGAGACATCGCTGGAGACCGTGCTCATTCTCTGGGCAATGGTGTCAATCATGCGGATGCTGTTTTCGATAACCGTCGCGCCATTCTGCGCGCTGCCACGAGTTTGCACCGCCATATCCCATGCGTGGACAGCCGCCTCCTGCTCCCGCTGGTTGCGCAGCACATCTGCCGTGACATCGGTGGCGAATTTCACAATCTTATAGAGCTGCCCGTCGCTGTTAAACACAGGGTTATAGGTTGCCCGCAGCCATAAAGGCTCGCCCCGGCGGTTCAGGCGTGGAAACTGACCGGAAAAGAACTCGCCCTGATTCAGCCTCTCCCAGAACTGGCGGTATTCGTCGCTTTTATGCAGCGTCTCCGAGCAGAAGAGACGATGGTGCTTACCGATAACCTCTTCTCGTTTATAACCGGTGGTGCTCAGGAAGTTGTCATTCGCTTCCAGCACGATCCCTTCCGGGCTGAAGGCGATGATGGCCATTGAGCGACCGATGGCGTTAACGATCGCCTCCTTCTCAAGCGCAACATGGATGCGCTCAGAAATATCGGCCGCAATTTTTATCACTCGGGTCACCGCGCCGTGACGGTTGGTGACGGGGATATAGCTGGCCTCAAGCCAGACAGGGCGATTGCCCTTAGCGAGGCGCAGATATTTGCCGCTAAAGCTTTCGCCGCGCGAAAGGCGTTGCCAGAACTGCGCGTACTCCGCTGAGTTCACCAGCGACGGCGGGCAGAAAATGCGGTGGTGCTGGCCGATGATCTCATCCGCGCGATACCCCATCGCGGAGAGAAACTGCGGGCTGGCGCTATGGATGATCCCTTCCGGACTGAATTCAATGACAGGTTTATTCTGGCAAAGTGCGTTATAAGACGCGGATGAACGCAGGCGGCTCAGGGAAAAAAGGTGTTTAAGGAAAGGCATACGCATCAGATTTACCGGATCGAGTAAGAATTGATCTGGTTATCGGCAAACTCACCAGCAGCATTATGTATCAGTGCGATAGTTGCAGGATATTATTTAATCAATGGTTAACCGTGAGCGAAGCGGGATAGATGACCTGAAGGGCCGCGCCACGGCGTCTGGCAGCGGCGCGGCCCCGGTCTGTAACACGTTAAGTCTGCGTCATTCTGCTTGCAGGCTCGTGTACTTTTTTACGCTTTGTTACTTACTTGCAGACATCTGCTCGGCAGACTTCAGGTGCTGCTCAACCACCGGGGTATGGGCATCGGCCAGCGTTTTAACGTCTGGATCTTTGATCTCTTTAGCGTCGCTCTGCAGTTTATCGAGCACCATTTTGTGATCTTTGGTGCCGGCATTTTCCATATAGAGCTTGTCAAACTTGTCGCCGCTCTCCTTTTCGAGCTTGGCAGCCATCGTTTTGTGCTTAGCATCCGGCTCGGTCGGCAGTTCAACGCCTTTTTGCTTAGCGACGTCCTGAACTTTGGTCAACGCTGCGCCATGGTCATCGACCATCTTCTGCGCATAGGCTTTCACTTCGCTGCTTTTGGCTTTTTCCAGCGCGATTTTCGCGGCGGCGACCTCATTGATATTGGCCTGCGCCATATCTTTTAACGCTTTTTCATCGCCGGAGCTGAGTTTGGTGCTGGTTGCGGTCGCGCTACTCTGCGCGGCGCTCGCCGGAGTCTGGGCTTGCACGCCAACCGTGGTGAACATCGCGACGGCGGCCGATACGGCCAGCAGTCCTTTTAAAGTTTTACTCTTTTGCATGTTGTTCTCCTGATGGTCATGGGTACAGGTTTTATGAATTCTGTAATCGTCAGCAGCCTCGTAGGTAAATGACAACTGCAGTGGTCAGTATAGTGGATACGCATTTTTTACAAGCTTAATACGTTAGAGTTCTTAATATATCGGGCTAACTTGAGGGCGCTTCATCCCTGAAAATCGTTATCAGAATTGCCTGATATTGTTATCAACGGATAAGGCTGTTTTCATATTTTTCATATAATAAGGCGCGGGAATCAGGCAATCTGCGGGTTATCTGCAAGGGAAGGGTTACCGATCCGTTTAACCGTACTGGCAACGCAGGGTTGTTGGCAGAAAATAAGGGGAAAGCATGCCTTTTTTATTTGGTGAGTTATCTGGCGCTCCGGCATGGGTGCCTGCGGTATTGCTCGTCACGCTCTCACTCGCGATCGGTTTTCTCGCGAGATTTATCCTGCTGCAATTTATCCGTTACTGGCAGAGTCGCGACAGAAAGCTTTTTAAATCACTTGAGAAACACCTGCGCGGTTCGATGTTTCTTTTCATTCCGCTGCTGTTAATCCGCGTCGGTGTGAATTATGTCCACATCCAGCCAGAATCGATGGGGTTTATTACCACAACAATTAATATATTTATTATTTTGTCATTCTGCTCGGTCCTGATCCGCTTAATTAACGTTGCTCAGGATATGCTTTTCATCCGCTATGACATTAATATTTCGAACAATCTTCGTGCGCGCAAAATTCGCACGCAGATAATGTACGTGAAGAAAGTCGCTATCGTTATCCTCGTGACGCTCTGCCTTTCACTGATTTTGCTCAGCTTTCCGGGCGTGCGAAAATTCGGTACCACGATTCTTGCCGGTGCCGGGGTTGCCGGTATTATCATCGGTTTTGCTTTGCAAAAATCGCTGGTCAATCTCTTTGCCGGTATTCAGATTGCCTTTACGCAGCCTATTAAAATTGATGATGCGGTGGTGGTGGAAAAAGAGTGGGGCTGGATTGAGGAGATCAACCTGACCTATGTGGTGGTGCGTCTGTGGGATCTGCGTCGGCTGGTGCTGCCGATCACCTACTTCACCGAAAATCCGTTCCAGAACTGGACGCGTAATAATGCGCAAATTTTAGGCTCGGTTTTTCTCTACGTTGATTACTCGATGCCTTTAGAGCCGCTGCGCCAGCATTTTGAAAAAGTGCTCAGTGAAACCAAGCTCTGGGATCAGGAAACGCAGGTGCTGCAGGTGACCGATACCACGGAAAAAACCATGACCATCAGGATGTTGATGACGGCACAGAACTCGCCAACGGCCTTTGATTTACGCTGTTACGTGCGTGAAAAAATGATTGAGTTCATTCAGCAAAACTATCCACACGGCCTGCCGCAGGTAAGGGCAACGCTGACCGCGCCTGCGGCTGCCGAAAACGAGTTATAGTCTTACCGGGCGCAACGTGCAGTGGCAATAATCTGGCTGCACGTCCGCGCTTCGCTTTATTAATACCTGCCTCTCTTGTGCCAGCCGCAAAATTAACAAAAAATGGGTTAAGCTGTTTCTTAACCCGCACATTAATTTTTGAGGCTTGCTATGCCAGCAAATATCCTGATTGCGCTTGTCGCCGTTATTCACCTCTACATTCTTGTGCTCGAAATGTTTCTCTGGAATACAGAGACAGGTCGCAAGGCGTTTAACCTCAGCCCCGACTTTGCCCGCGACAGCCGTGTGATGGCCGCCAACCAGGGGCTCTATAACGGCTTTTTAGCCGCCGGTTTGCTGTGGGGGTTATGGCTTGGCGATAGCGGCTTTCAGGTTAAGGTTTTCTTCCTCGTCTGCGTGCTGATAGCGGGGATTTTTGGCGCGATCACCGCCAGCCGGAAAATCCTCTATGTTCAGGCGCTTCCGGCGCTGATTGCGCTAATGGTGTTGTTGATAACGCGCAGCCCGGTGTTGTAACGTTGTTAAATATTTGATCTTGTCTGTCGGGCGGTTATGCTCTTATCCCTCTGTTAACCGCCCGAGAAGGATCGCCTCTCATCATGCCCGTGAATTTCGATCTCAACGATCTCTATGCTTTCCGCGCCCTGGTGGAATATGGCAATTTTCGCCTTGCCGCCGAGTCAATCTGCCTGTCGCAGTCAGCATTGAGCCGCCGCATAGAGAAGCTTGAGAACGCGCTGGGCATTAAGCTGTTCGACAGAACCACGCGCCGGGTTGCGCTGACCCTCTACGGGCAGACCTTCGCCGAGCGTTCTGAACAGCTGTTGATGAATGTGGAAGCAGTGTTAGCGGATATCGATAAAGTGAGCCAGGATCGCGTCGGTGTGGTGACGGTCGCCGCCGTGCCTTCTGCCGCGTGCTACTTCATGCCTGATGTGATCCGCACTTTCAAAGCGCGCTTTCCCCGGGTGCGCGTGAAGTTGATTGATAGCAGCGCGGGCAACGTGATCGACACCGTTGCCAGCGGCCAGGCCGACTTCGGCATCTGCTTTGCCGGTAGCCTGCTGGCAGATATCGAGTTTCGCCCGCTGGTGGTGGACACCTATGTCGCGGCCTGCCGCCACGATCACCCGATTGCCAGCAAGAAGAGCCTCACCTGGCGCGAGTTTTATCAGTATGACTATATCGGGCTGGATAAAACCTCTGGCAACCGCAATTTGATTGACCAGATGCTGGGGCACATCACGCCTGAGCGCCCGAGCATCTGTGAAACCCGCCATGTCACCACCATGATTGGCATGGTGGAAGCGGGGGTGGGCATTGCGGCGATACCGGCGATGTCGATGCCCGCGTCAGCCCATTCGGTGCTGACGCATCTGCCGCTGACCGACCCGGTAGTCAAACGCACGCTGGGGCTGATCCGCCGCAGCGGGCGCGTGCAGTCCTATATCGCCGCCGAACTGGAGAAGCTGATCACCGAGCAGTATCACGCGGTGCCGCCGCAACGGAGTGCATCCCGGTAAGGTGGATGGTCGATTGCGCCTCGGGGGCGGAGAGGAACGCCAGCAGCGCTTTGCCCTCCTGCGCATGTTGCGCTTTCGCCGTCACCGCCCCGGCAAAACGGGTGATGTACTGAAGATCGGCCGGCAGTTCGCCCACAAATGTCACGCCATGCTCTGGCAGCAGTTCGCTCACCTGCTGGAAGCCGACGGCGTAATGGCCTTTTGCCACCTCGCCAGCGACCGGAATGCGCTCCACTTTGTGCGCCTTCTGCGCCACCGCCTCGTCGATACCGAGTTTTTTGAATAACTGGCTGCTGACGTAGACGCCGCTGGCGCTGTCCGAATAGGCAATCGATTTGGCTTTCAGCAACGTCGCGCGCAGCTCCTCGTTCGTTTTGATCGCGGGAACCGCGTCACCCTCTTTCACCACCATCCCAATCGGTGAGTCCGCCAGCTCGACGCGGGAGCCGGGCGCAATCCATCCCTCTTTTGAGAGTGTTGTCAGCGCGTCGCCGACCATAATCACCACATCCGCCGCTTCGCCACGCGCCAGCCGCGCGGGGATCGCCTGCGGCGTTTTGCCCATCGACGGCCCGGCGACCACCACAATGGTATCGCCGGTTTTCGCTTCAAATTGTGGGATCAGCTTCTGCAACGCCGGTTTAAAGCCGCCGGAAATCATTACCGTGATCTCTTTCGCCGTGGCGCCCAGGCTCAGCGTGCAGAGCAGCAGCGTGGCGAACAGGGAACGCAACATAGTCTTCATTATCGTCACTCCTTAACGTGCGGTTTGCAGGGTTAAACTGCTGCGGCGGTACATATAGAGCGTGGCGAGCAGGGCACAGATGGCTGCAAAACTCATCCAGTAGCCGGGGGAGGCTTTATCGCCAGAGTACTCAATCAGCGCGGTGGAGATCACCGGCGTAAAGCCGCCAAATACCGCGGTTGCCAGGCTGTAGGCCAGCGAGAAACCGGCGACACGCACTTCGGTGGGCATAATCTCTGTGAGTGCCGGGATCATCGCGCCGTTATAGAGGCCATAGATAAACGACAGCCACAGCAGCACCGTCAGCATCATGGTAAAAGTGGGGTTCTGCGCCAGCAGGCTGAGGGCCGGGTAGGAGGTGAACAGCGCCAGCAGTGTCATGGTCACCAGCACCGCTTTGCGGCCAAAGCGATCGGATAACGCCCCGCCAATCGGCAGCCAGATAAAGTTAGAGATCGCAACCAGCAGCGTCACCAGCAGGCTATCTGAAGCGCTGAGCATCAGCACTTTTTTGCCGAAGGTCGGCGCGTAAACGGTGATGAGGTAAAAGGCGGTTGTAGTCATCGCCACCATTAACATACCGGCGATCACCACCGGCCAGTTCGCCAGCAGGGTGGTAAAGACCTCGCGCATCGCCAGCTTTTTATGGCGAGCGTTAAACTCCTGGGTCTCTTCCAGCTTGCGGCGCAGGATAAAGATGAACGGCACAATCAGGCAGCCAAACAGGAACGGCAACCGCCAGCCCCATTCACGGATTGCCGACTCTTCCAGCACTGCGTTAAGGGCGAAGCCCATCGCGGCGGCGACCATAATGGCGACCTGCTGGCTACCGGACTGCCAGCTGGTGTAAAACCCTTTGCGGCCCGGCGTGGCGATCTCAGCCAGGTAAACGGAGACCCCGCCCAGCTCGGCCCCGGCGGAGAAACCTTGCAGTAAGCGCCCGCTCAGCACCAGCAGCGGCGCCCAGATACCGATGGTCTGGTAAGAGGGGATCAGCACGATCAGAAAGGTGCCTGCCGCCATGATCGACAGCGTGACGATAAGCCCTTTGCGGCGGCCCACTTTATCGATGTAGGCCCCAAGCACAATGGCACCAATAGGGCGCATTAAAAAGCCCGCGCCAAAGACCGCGAAGGTCATCATCAGCGAGGCGAACTCGCTGCTGGCCGGGAAGAAGTTATGCGCAATATAGGTGGCATAAAAGCCGAAGAGAAAGAAGTCAAACTGCTCGAGAAAGTTGCCTGAGGTAACGCGCAGTATCGCGCTGGTTCGTGCCATAGGGGTCAATGTTTGCATGTCATCTCCAGTTATACAGGGACGCTTGTAACGCGCCTCTCTGAAGAGTGGATCAGGAAAAGTAGCTGAATAAGCGCATTAAACTCATCGTCTGATGCGTGACGCGCATTAATCGGCGTTAACATTTACCCTAAATCAATTGCAACATGCTATTAACATGATTCCAGGCTTCAGTTGCTCTGTTTGCCAGGGCAAAAAATGACCTCTCTAATCTGTGACGAGGCGCATAAACGCACTATTGCAGAAAAACCTATCAACCCTGGTAGGGCGGTGCGGTTGCCATCTCATCACGCGCTGCTATCTTAATGCCCATCGACATTGGACGTAATGTAAAGCGCTCAATGGCTTACTTTTTCAGGAACAGGAGTTCAGGATGTTTAAGCGTTTAAGCGCGATTGTTTTCGTATCGTTGATGGGTGCCTCTGTGGTTCAGGCGGAAGAGCTGCGTGCCGTTGATGTGACAAAATTTGACGTTGCCGGGGTGAAAACCGGCATGGATTACGATGAGGTCGTCAAGGCTATTACCACCCACTTTAACGTGCCCGCCTCTGCGCTGGAGGTGGATAAATACCCGCAAGACAACCCGGTCACCGGTAATAAGCAGCCGAAATTTGTCGGGTATGAAAAAGAGGGTGTGAAACTGCAGGTCTATTTCGAAGGCCGCGTTCCGGTGGATGCGAAACATCCGCTGGCGGCGTCAATGATCACTTACGAGCTGCCGTGGTCGACTGCCAACAAAGAGGCGATGGAAAAAGCGGCGGTCGAGAAGTATGGCCCGGCATCAAATGCTCCTTATTCGACGCCGATGGTATGGTGCAAAGAGCCTGGCAAACAGGCCGGGATGGCGTGCTCTTCCACTACGCAACAAGCCGTGCTGAAACTCTCTAACACCTCTCTTGAACTGGACGATCCTGTCTGGAGAGAGGCGCGTATCAAATTTATGGACAGCAAACAGACCCGCACGCCGGGCTTCTGATGAGGGGCGAGGTGGCAGATCCACCTCGCGTTTCAGGCTAAGGGATGGGAGGCGCCTTTCTGCCACTCATCCCTGCTCAGGGCGTAGAGCAGGCTCGGCGGCGCATTCTCAATATCCGCAATTTCGCGGACAAACTTCAGTCCCGCTTTTTCCAGTACCTTTCGCGACGCCAGATGGTTAGCACGCACCACGCCACAAATCTCCCCCATGTTCAGCGTCTCAAAGCCATATTTCACCGCGAGCTGCGATAACTCACTCGCCAGCCCCTTGCCCCAGGCGCTGGTGGCAAAGCGGTAACCCAAATTATTCATCGGGATATCGGCAAAGCTGCGCAGGCTCAGGCCACCAAAACCGATGATCTTTTCAGGCGCATCGCGCAGCGCAATCGCCCAACTGCCAAACCCGTGCTCTTCCCAGTGCGCCAGCCAGCGATCCAGCACTGTTTTCGTGTATGCAATATCGGGATAGGGCCCCGCCGGGTTGAAGGTGTTGGTCGCCGGATCGCCATAAATCGCGAACAGATCGCCGAGATCGTCCTGCGCAACGGGGCGCAGGAGTAAGCGTGAGGTATAAAGGGGCAAGGCAGCCTCCTGGTGATTGGCTAACGATTTAGAGAGAACAATTAAGCCCTGATGCTCTTTAAAGCCATTACGCATGTAGAAATCATCTGAAGCATACCCTTTTTGCGTGTTGAGGATTATCGCATTCAGCCCTTCATCAAGGCAGCGCGCCTCGATAAAACTCATCAGCTGGGTTCCGATTCCCTTTCTTTGATACTCCGGATCGATAAAGAACTCATCAATGTAATACTCCATGCCGCCGGGCCACGGTTTTTTAAAGCCGATGCTCACCGCGATTACCTCATCGCCGTATTTGGCGATATAGCCGCGGAAATAGTTATTGCCCAAATGCGCCTGAATAAACTCGACAATCGGCTGCGGTGACGGCCAGCTCTCATTCCACGGCGCTTGCTGGTAGGTGCGACAGTAAAGTTGCGCGCAGGGCGCGATATGCGACTCATCCAGTTCCTGCAAGGCAATATCCATTTTGGCCTCAGCGCGGATCATTCAGGTTTAACTTGATCAGGTAGTGGCGCTGCATCCCCTCTTCGGGATAGTCCGGCAGGCTGAATTTCAGTTCGTAACCCTGTTTAAGGTAAAAGGGCAGCGCCTGAAAACTGACGGTATCCACCTGCGCGTGTTGGCAGCCCATACGCTGAGCTTGCTCTTCTGCCGTGCGGATAAGCGTGCTGCCAAGCCTGGCACCTCGCGCTTCTTCGCTGACCCATAAAAAATCGATGCACAGCCATAACCCTTTTTGCGTACCGATTAATCCGCCGGTCATTACCCCCGCGTCGTTTCGGCTGTAGACACCGACCTGACCCCAACCTGAAGCATCAATAAACTGCTGGTTATAGCGCCGTAAGCCGCTCAGCAGCTCCTCTTTGTCCTGCTCCGTCACCTGGGTGGCGATCTCAATGGTCATGGTTTTCCCTTATCATTTTTTAGTTATCTGGAGATGATTTTTATCATCAATGGGATGGATATGTGTCTGCTCTTCGAGAGTAAAGAACTTTCCCTCTCCCTTCAAACACCCCGCGCCGCCAATTCTGGTAGCCCGCTTTGTGCGTTTAGCGATAGAGAGTTTATTACCGGAAAAAAGAGAAGGGCTGAATTATTTAAAACGGCAAGACAGGTCGTTTATTGACCTCCATTTTCTCTCCATAATTCGCGCAATATCGCGCAATAAAAGCTGTTCACAATCTTCATTGTTCTCAGGAGGGGGCAATGAACAAACTCGACTATTTCCGTAGATACATCTCTTATTTAGCGAAAAAAATGACTGCCTGCGCCGTGGCGGACAGCCATTTTCATGCCAGCAGGCTAAAAAGAATTTCCGGACGCGAACATGATTTGCGCCACCCGGTGACGCTCAGCGAAAAGATCTGCCACCGCATGCTGTATGACCGAAACCCGCTCTACACCCTGCTGGCGGATAAGCTGGCGGTGCGTGACTACGTTCATGCCCGCACAGATCAATTACACGTCGTGCCGCTATTAGGCGTTTACCGACGAGTCGAGGATATTGACTTCAACAGCCTGCCAGAGCGCTTTGTGCTGAAGTGTAATCACGACAGCGGCAGCGCGGTGGTCTGTCTTGATAAGGATAAGCTTAACGTTGGTGCAGCCATTAATAAGCTGTCGCTGGCCCTGAAAAAGAATATGTATTACTCGACCCGCGAGTGGCAGTACAAAGATATTGCGCCCGTTATTCTGTGCGAGAAATATATCGACGTCTTTACCCGCGGCAATCAAAACCAGACGCCAGAGATGCTGCGCCTCCACTGTTTCCACGGTGTCGCCGAGGTGATTGAGGCAGATTTTACCGATGAAGAGGGGAATGGTTATATCAACGTCTATAACCGCGCATGGCAGTTGCAGCCCTACCAGATGGAGTATCCCAATACGCCTGGTGCGATCCCCGAACCTGACTTATTGCCGCGAGCGATCGGCGCGTCGGAACGGTTAGCCAAAGGGATCGATTACTGCCGCATCGATCTGATGCCGGCGGAGGAGGTGATCTATTTTAGTGAAATCACCCTCAGCCCGCGCCGGGGAAAACTGAAGATCGTCCCGGCCGAGTGGGATGCCCGGCTGGGTGAGATGTGGCACCTCAACTTAACTTAGCGCGTTGGGCATAACGGCCAGCTCAGCCTGAACAGCGAATGGCGGTTGGCCGTCAGGGTGTAGGTTACATCGCCGCCGTGGGCAAGCATGATCGCTTTCACCACGGATAAGCCCAGCCCGCAGCCCTCCGGGTGCGCCTCGCGCGCGTCGGCTCCGCGCTGAAAAGGCTGAAACAGGAATTTATGCAGCCCTTCAGGAATGCCGGGGCCATGATCCTGCACCAGCACGTACACCTCTTTATCGGTAACGCCATTTTTGATCACCAGGGTTTTCGAGGTGGCATATTTGATGGCGTTATCGAACAGCACCGTCAGGCACTGAATAATGCGAAGCGGATCGCATACGCAGGCCTGCGGGCGCAGCTCCGCGATCACGTTGACGTGATGGCGCGCGAACTCCAGCGAGAAGGCGTCAATCGCGCTCTGCAACGTCGACTGTAAATCGACCTCCTCAAGGGTTAATGAAAATTGCGCCGCGCCGGAAGAACTTACTACCCGCATATCCTCAATCAGGTTGGTTAACCCTTCGGTCTGCTTAAGCAGGTTGGCAAAAAGCGCTGGATCGGCGTCGAATACGCCATCGACCAGCCCTTGCAGCCTGCCGCGCAGGATCGTCACCGGCGTGCGCAACTCGTGGGCAATCGCCGCATTCCACGATTTCCGCTGCGCCTCGAGGGTTTGCAGTTTTTCCGCCATGGTATTGAAGTCATTAACGAGGTTATTGACCTCGCCAAGGTGCGAACTGGAACAGGCGGCGCGCGCACCGAGATCGCCCTCGGCAATCCGCCGCAGGCTGGTGGCGACAGAGGTTAACGGGCGCAGGATTTTTGATGACAGCCTGACGGCGAAAAAGAGCGAGATGGCGAGCGACACTAGGGTGACCATCAGGATCCACGCCCAGTCGACAATCGTCATCTGCTCCTCATTGCCGATCTCCGCACCGCCAGGGATGTAGTCGATCAGAAAGGCATAAAAGAGATAAGAGCCAATGATAGCGATGGCAATCACGATCAGCGTCAGGGAGATCATAAACCACAGGATCTGCCGATCTAATGTCTGCTGGCGGCTCATTTCATCTGCCCCAGACGGTAGCCCATGCCGCGAATGCTCTCCGGCATCCCCTTCAGGCCGCACTGCTCCAGCTTTTTGCGCAGCTTACTCATATGGCTGTCGACCGTGCGATCCAGCGTATCGCCCTCCGGCAGGCAGGCATTGAGCAGCTCTTCGCGGGAGCAGACTTTGCGCGGGTTTTTCGCCAGGTGCGCCAGCAGCTTAAATTCGGTGGTGGTCAGCAGCGGGGTGACCGTTTGACCATCAACATGCACCTCGACATAAAACTCCTCGGGATAGACCGTCACATGCTGGGTGCGAATCGGTTTATCGCAAGGCGGCACGCCGCCCGCTTTGGTACGGCGCAGCACGGCTTCGATGCGCGCCACCACTTCCGACGGGTTGAAGGGCTTCACCACGTAATCATCCGCGCCAAGCCGCAGCCCCATCAGTTTATCGATGTCCTGATCCAGTGCGGTGACCATGATGACCGGCACCGTGCTCTCTTTGCGCACCGCGCTCAGAACGCTCCAGCCATCATGGATGGGCAGCTGAATATCAAGTAAAACCAAATCGGGTTTATGCAGATAACAAAGGCTAATCGCCTGCTCGCCGTCGGCCGCGCGCAGCGTACGCATACCGGCGCGATGGATATAGCTTTGCAGAATATCGGCGATTTCATCATCATCTTCAGCAACCAGAATAAGGTGCTTATTGTCCATCTTCTCTCCCGCTACCGTTGACGATGTCAGTGCGTATTAATTTAGTTCTTTCTGAATGAAACACGGTGGTGTCCTGCCAGCAATTTGCCACAGTCAGACCAGACCCGACGGCAAAAGTTGCATGCCGTAATGCGCTCTTTCTTAACCCCTCATTACGGCTTCCACACAGACTCCACATTCACGTTAAAAAATGTACACGCAGCGGAATAACAATAGTCGCTCACTGTTTTGCCATCGGTGCAAACAGCCGGTGTGTGCTGCCTTACGTGCAGAGTAAATATCACGGCTGCCGGGCCGTGTTTATTCATCAGGAATGAAGCAATGATGAAACTGGATATAAAACCCAGGGCTGAGAATTTTCCCTCGCTGGCTGTTTTTCTGCTGGTCTGCTGGGGCCTGCTCTATATATGGCTGCTGTTAATACACCATATTGGTGAGAAAGTCGCGCTAACGCTGCTCGCCTCGCCGTTGCTCTATATCAACCTCTGCGCCTGTACGTTTTTATTGGTAGTGCAGCAGAAAAGTGGCGTATTACAGGAATTAACGCTTATCTTTCTGATTATTGCCTCACTCTTTATTAGCCTGATCGTTATTTTTAACGTTTTACGCTATCGCGTACCGACGATTTACGATCTCACTTTCTACTATGAGTGCTTTCTGACCGCCTTTTTTGGTGTGACGCCGCTGTTTTTACTCGTCCGGCGATTCTGATCTTATCCCGCTCTCCACACAGGCTCCATCAACCATGCATTAAGGCTAAACAGATAAACCTTACGATTATTGATTAACCAGGCGCAAAAAATGGCGAGTCATAATCATGCCCGCGCCTGATCCTCTGGACAACATGACAAAATAAAACCATGCCGCACTTTTTTATTGCACGCCCCGTTTTTGCCTGGGTTATTGCGTTATTTATTATCCTCGGCGGGCTGCTCGCCATTCCAAAGCTGCCCGTATCACAATATCCGGCGGTGGCTCCGCCGGGGGTGATTATTTCCGTCACCTTTCCCGGTGCGACGCCGGAGATGATGAACACTTCGGTTATTTCGCTGATTGAGCGCGAGATCTCCGGCGTAGATAACATCCTCTATTTTGAGGCCACCAGCGATACCAGCGGCACGGCGTCGATTACCGTCACCTTCAAACCGGGTACCGATGTAAAGCTTGCGCAGATCGATCTGCAAAACCAGATCAAAATTGTCGAGCCACGGCTGCCGCAGGTGGTGCGGCAAAACGGGATCAGCGTCGATGCGGCAGAGACTGGTTTTTTGATGATGGTCGGGCTGAAATCGACGAACGGTAAGTACCAGGAGGCGGATCTCAGCGACTACTTTGCCCGCAATGTGACCGATGAGCTGCGCCGTCTTCCCGGCGTCGGCAAGGTGCAGCTCTTTGGCGGCGAGAAGGCGATGCGTATCTGGCTCGATCCGCTCAAGATGCACAGCTATCAGCTCTCGGTCAGCGATGTCACCACGGCGATTGCGCAGCAAAACGTGCTGGTCTCACCGGGACGTGTGGGGGATGAGCCTGCGCTGGCGGGGCAGCGCGTGACCTATCCGCTGACCGTCAAAGGCCAGCTCTCCTCCATTGAGGAGTTTCGCAATATCACGCTGAAGTCGAACACCACCGGCGCGCGTTTGCGGCTGGCGGATATCGCACGCGTTGAGAGCGGTTTACAGAGCTACGCCTTTGGTATTCGCGAGAATGGCGTGCCGGCAACGGCTGCGGCGATCCAGCTCTCCACCGGGGCGAATGCCATTAATACCGCAGCGGCGGTGCATCAGCGTCTGGCAGAGCTGAAAAGTGTGCTGCCGGAAGGAGTGGTCTTCACGGTGCCTTTTGATACCGCGCCCTTCGTTAAACTCTCCATCTACAAAGTGGTGCAGACCTTTATCGAAGCGATGGTGCTGGTGTTCCTGGTGATGCTGCTCTTCCTGCATAAAGTGCGCTGTACGCTGATCCCGGCGATTGTCGCGCCTATTGCGCTGCTTGGTACCTTTACCGTGATGCTGCTAAGCGGTTACTCCATCAATATCCTCACTATGTTTGGCATGGTGCTGGCGATTGGCATTATCGTCGATGACGCGATTGTGGTGGTTGAGAACGTCGAGCGCCTGATGGAGGAGCAGGGGATGACGCCCGCCGACGCCACCCGGCAGGCGATGCACGAAATCACCCCGGCGATTATCGGTATCACGCTGGTACTGACCGCAGTGTTTATCCCGATGGGCTTCGCCAGCGGCTCTGTTGGCCTGATCTACCGGCAATTCGCCATTGCGATGGCGGTGTCGATCCTCTTTTCCGCCTTCCTGGCGCTTACCCTGACGCCCGCGCTCTGCGCAACGGTGCTGAAGCCGCACACGGGCGCTGCACGCGGATTCTCCGCCCGCTTTAATCGCGCCTTTAACGGGCTGTCAGCGCGTTATGAATCGGGGCTTTTATGGGTATTGAGGCGCAGCGGCCGCATGCTGCTGATCTACGCCGCGCTCTGCATCGCGCTGTTTGCCGGTCTGGTGGCGCTGCCATCCTCCTTTTTACCCGAGGAGGATCAGGGCTACTTTATGTCCTCCATTCAGCTTCCCTCGGACGCCACCATGCAGCGCACCACGGAAGTAGTGGAGCAGTTTGAGCAGGCGCTGGTCGATCGCCCGGCCATCGACAGCAACCTGATGATCCTCGGCTTTGGCTTTTCAGGCTCCGGGCAGAACTCGGCGATGGCCTTTACCACCCTGAAAGGGTGGCAGGAGCGCCACGGTGCGACGGCGCAGAGTGAAGCCGATCTTATTCAGCAAAAGATGGAGTCCGTGCCGGGCGCGACGACCATGAGCCTGCTGCCGCCTGCCATCTCCGATATGGGCACCTCATCCGGGTTTACCTTTTATATTCAGGATCGGGCAGGAAAGGGATATAACGCGCTGAAACAGGCGGCGGATACGCTGGTGGAGAAAGCGAATGAAAGCGGTGCGCTCTCTGATGTCTATATCGACGGTTTGCCGCAGGGCACCTCTATCTCGCTGACTATCGACCGTGAGAAAGCCGAGGCGATGGGCGTCTCGTTTGAGGAGATTAACCAGGCGATCTCCGTCGCCTCCGGCTCGAATTACGTTAATGACTACACGCAGAATGGTCGCTTACAGCAGGTGATTGTGCAGGCCGATGCCGCATACCGGATGCAGCCGGAGACGCTGCTCAACATCCCGCTGAAAAACAGAAGCGGGGAGATGGTTTTACTCTCAAGCGTGGTTAGCGCGACGTGGACCCAGTCGCCGCAGCAGCTCAACCGCTATCAGGGCTACCCGGCAATACGCATTACCGGCAGCGCCGCGCCGGGGCACTCGAGCGGCACCGGGATGGCGACGATGGAGCAGCTGGCGCGCGAACTGCCAGAGGGGTTTGGCGGCGAGTGGGCGGGCAGTTCGCTACAGGAGAAAGCCTCCGCCGCGCAGTTGCCGGGATTGATTGCGCTATCGGTGCTGGTGGTGTTTCTGGTGCTTGCCGCGCTGTATGAGAGCTGGTCGATCCCCTTTGCGGTGATGCTGGTGGTGCCGCTGGGGCTTATCGGTGCGCTTATCGCGGTGATCGTCGCCGGTATGAGCAATGATGTCTTTTTCAAAGTCGGGCTTATCACGCTGATTGGCCTGTCGGCGAAAAACGCCATTCTGATTATTGAGTTTGCCCGCCAGCTGCGTTTGCAGGGCAAAAGCACCCTCGAGGCGACGCTGATGGCATCGCGGCAGCGGCTACGCCCCATTTTGATGACTTCGCTCGCCTTTACGCTCGGCGTGGTGCCGTTGATGATTGCCAGCGGCGCCAGCGCCAGTACGCAGCATGCGATTGGCACCGGGGTGTTTGGCGGCATGATCAGCGCCACCGTGCTGTCGCTATTTTTTGTGCCGGTCTTTTTTGTTGTCATCATGCGGCTTTGCGAGTGGGCTACGCGACGGGCAAAAGAGGCGTGAGATGAAATCGGCTGTCTTTCATTCCGCAACGGGCTTATGGTGTTATGCAGGCGAAAACAGGCTTATGCGTCAATCTCGCCTGATGGGCACTGATAACCGATAATCACAGCAGGAGAACGTTTGATGTCTGAAAATCTTACGATTGCGCTGATTGGCCCGGGCGCGATTGGCACCACCATTGCCGCCGCGCTGCATGAAGTTGACCGCGCGCCGCTGCTATGCGGGCGCACTGCACATTCGCAGTTAACGCTGCGCCACGATGAGGGCGAGATCGTCGTCCCCGGCCCGGTTCTCACCGAGCCAACGGCGATCCAGCAGCCGGTCGATTTACTGTTTGTGGCGGTGAAAACCACCCAGGTTGCCGAAAGTGCGGGCTGGCTCGCCGCACTGTGCGATGAAAAGACGGTGGTGTGCGCGCTGCAAAACGGCGTGGAGCAGAAAGCGCAGCTCGCGCCGCTGGTCAATGGCGCGACGGTGCTCCCTTCCGTGGTCTGGTTTCCGGCGCAGCGCGAGCCGGATGCCTCCGTCTGGCTGCGGGCGAAACCGCGTCTGACTCTGCCGGATGTGCCGCAGGCACAGCGGGTGGTCGAAGCATTAAGCGGCACGCGCTGCGCGGTCGATCTCTCTGCGGATTTTCTCTCTATCGCCTGGCGCAAGCTGTTGCAGAATGCGGCGGCCGGGCTGATGGTGCTGGCCAATCGCCGTGCCGGTATGTTTTCCCGCGACGATATTACCGATTTAGCGCTGGCCTATTTGCGTGAGTGCCTGGCCGTTGCGCGCGCCGAAGGGGCGGTGCTGAAAGATGACGTGCCGCAGGAGATTGTTGGCAACTTCCAGCGCGCGCCTGCCGATCTGGGCACCTCTATTCTGGCTGACCGCCAGGCGAACCGCCCGCTGGAGTGGAATATCCGCAACGGCGTGATCCAGCGGCTCGGCCACGCGCACGGCATTGCGGTGCCGATCAGCGATGTGCTGGTGCCGCTGCTGGCGGCCGCCAGCGAAGGACCAGGCTGAGCGCGTTAGCGCAGACAGGCCAGATACTTCTCGGCGGAACGCCGCACGATCGCTGCGGCATTGTGTGTAATCTCCCGGCCTTCAAACGCGCCGTAGAGCCGGGTGAAGTTTATCGCGCTCAGGCGGCGCAGCATGTCGCTCACCGTGTCGGCTGAGAGTGGCAGCATATTCGGGTAGCTCCACATAAACGAGACCGCGTCATTGCCCGGCGCGACCTGCACAATACCTCCCGACAGCATAATGCCATCATCCCGCGCCCAGTAGAGCACCGCACCGCCGGCGAAGTGGCCGCCGAGGCGCATCACGCTCACGTCGCGGGTCAACTGAAGCGTATCGCCCTCCCATAAATTCAGCCAGGGGCTGTCGCGCATGATCCACTCGCGATCGCTGGCGTGAAGATAGATCGGCGCGTCAAACTCGGCGGCCCACTCCTGCATGGTGGTGTAGTAGTGCGGGTGAGAGATGGCAATCGCTTTCAGCCCGCCCAGCGCGGCAATCAGCGTTTTTGTCGCCGCGTCGAGCGTGGCGATGCAGTCCCATAAAATATTCCCCTCCGGCGTTCTCACCAGAAAGGCACGCTGGCCGATGGCAAAATCCGGCACCGTTTGCAGGCTGAAGAGATCCGCCTCGTGCTGCGCCCACTTATTGGCATGGGAAGCCAGCAGCTCGGCAGGATCGACCCACTGTTGCCCGCCGGGCGGCACAAATTGCCGCTCATCAACACAGATTTTGCACTGCTGCGGGTGTTCGCCTGCGGTCTCATACGAGGTGCCGCAGGCGCGGCATAAGGTCATCATCATCACTTCTCCGTTGTGCAGTAAGGACAGGATCAGCCTGGCACATCGCGCCACAGCGGTGTGATGGTTCGTGCGTCGCGCGTTACGGCTGCGCGTCGGGAATGCGGGCAATCACTTTGATTTCGAAGTCGAAACCTGCCAGCCAGTTGACGCCCACTGCCGTCCAGTTGGGGTAGGGCGGCTGCGGAAAAATCGCTTCTTTCACCTGCATGATGGTCGGGAATTGCGCTTCCGGGTCGGTATGGAAAGTGGTGACATCAATAAGATCATCAAAGTTACAGCCAGCAGCGGCAAGGGTTGCGCTGAGGTTCGCAAAGGCAAGCTCAACCTGGCGGGCAAAATCGGGCTCTGGTGTGCCATCTTCCCGGCTGCCGACCTGGCCGGAGACAAAGAGCAGATCGCCGGAGCGGATGGCGGCGGAGTAGCCGTGCGCCTCATAAAGCGCATGACGATTGGCAGGGAAAACAGCTTCGCGACGGATCATAGTGGTTCCTTTTGGCAATGTAAGTGAGAGGAGTGCGCGGCGCAGGAAAAAGGTTTAATATACGCCGCGTATATGAAATTAATATCACATACGCGATGTATGTCAAATGAGATACACACCGTATGTGAAAAGGAGAGGATGATGGCCGGTAAACGCCGCAGTGAAACGATGGAAGAGAACCGCGCGAAATTGCTGGCGGCAGCGCGACGTGCCTTTGCTGAAAAAGGGTTTGCCGCCGCTTCGATGGATGAGCTAACCGCCAGCGTCGGCCTGACGCGCGGCGCGCTGTACCACAATTTTGGCGATAAAAAAGGGCTGCTGGCTGCCGTGGTTGCCGAGATCGATGGTGAGATGGCGCAGCGGGCGAAGGCCGAGGCCGCGAAGGCCGCCAACGCATGGCAGCAACTGTTAGCCGAAGGCATTACCTACATTAAAATGGCGCTGGATGAAGAGGTGCGGCGCATTGTCCTGCTTGATGGCCCGGCGTTTCTCGGCGATCCGGCTCAGTGGCCAAGCCAGAATAGCTGCCTCGAAGCCACGCGCCAGACGGTGATCGCCATGATTGAACGTGGAGAACTCAAGCCGGTTGATGCCGACGCCGCCGCACGCCTGTTAAACGGTGCGGCGTTGAATGCCGCCCTGTGGGTCGCGGCCAGCGACGAGCCAGAGCAGGCGTTGCCCAGGATGATCGACGCCTTTACCGCGCTGGCGAGCGGTTTACGCATTACGCCTGACGAGGGGAAATAAGCGTGCGTGACCCCACGCGAAAGCGTGCAGGCAAAAAAAACGGAAATCGTTAACGTTGTGCGGTGGGGTCGATAGTCTGGCTAACAGGTTGTAACTGGCTTTTTTCCTGATGATGATACCAGGCGCCAACAGAGGAATAGACAAAACGGCCGAAGAAGAAGAGGAAGCTGATAAGAAGTACGATACGGGTCATGCGACTGTCAAATCGATGTCGTTTTCGCATACTGGTTGCCTGACTCACAATGGTTCCTTAGGAATACCCGAACAACGGGCGACGGGGACATTAAGTCACACTCTCTTATTAAGATCAATCATGCTTGCCGCAAAAACAGTGTGAATAAAATATCACCACACTTTATATAAGATAAATTAATTATTTACACCTTAAATAAAAAAGCGCGAGATCGGTAATAATCAGCCGAATATAACCGCGTCGCGGCGGATTACTTGATCTAAAACAATTGTCACTCCGCATTGACCTCTTAAATTTCTTATCATTTGCGCACTGCCACGCTGTTTGGGCTTCGTGTAGTCAGGCTGGAAACCTGTCTTAACCACCTCTCTCGCGTTATGCGGGTTTGCTGAGTGATTATGTCATTGATAAGAAGTTACAACAGATACAAAGACAGATGGTGGGCGCTGCCGCTTATCATCACCCCCGTTTTCTACCCGCTCGTTAATCTGGCAAATACGTTCACCATTATTTCAGGTCAGGAGGTGATGCTCTATTACCTGCCGATGGCCCTGTTCACCACCATGATGACATTCTTTGGCTGGGCCGCATTGCCGGGTGTGATCATCGCCTTAACCTGGCATTATGCCTCTGCTGGCCCGTTCGTCGTGGTGGAGCGATGCGTGCATATGCTGATTCCGCTGCTGCTAAGCTGGTTCGGCTACCGGCTTTTTGTCGCCCGTCGCCATCAAATTGCCTATGGTTCGACGCGGCAGATGACGCAGCGGGTCTTCTGGCAGGTGCTCAGCCCCGCCACGCTCTACCTGATCCTGCTTGAGCTGGGGGTCTGGCTGAATCTTGATGTTGCGGTTAATGAGGGCGGGGCGCTGGCGCTCAATGTGCCCACGTTGATTAACTACCAGGCGCTGCTGGTGGGGGCCATCACCGGCGTGCCCTTTAGCTATTTAGTGATCCGTATTTTGCGCCATCCGCGCTATGCGATTGCCTGGTTCTCACAGCTGCGCGCCGAGTTCGACCGAAAAGTTACGCGTATAGAGCTGCTGATCTGGTTAGGCATTATTACCGCCATTTTGCTGCTGTTGCTGCGCCCGCTGAATAATAACAGCTCGATATTCAGCACTAACTACACGCTGTCGCTGCTGCTGCCAGTGATGCTGTGGGGCTCAATGCGTTACGGCTTTCGCTTTATGCTCTTTATCTGGACACCGCTGCTGGTGCTCTCGGTTCACTTTTACTATCACTATCTGCCCAATTCGCCGACCTGGGATGTGCAACTGGCGATTGCCTCCTCCAGCTATCTGGTCTTCTCTTTTATGATCCTCGCGATGGCGATTATGGCGACCCGCCAGCGGCAGGTGCACGATCGCGCCCGGCGGCTGGCCTATATCGACCCGGTCACCCATATGCCGAACCTGCGCGCCCTGAGCCGATCGCTTGCCGATACTCCCTGGTCGGTGCTCTGTTTTTTACGCGTGCCGGAGCTGGAGCTGCTCGGGCGCAACTATGGCGTCTGGCTGCGTATTCAGTACAAACAGCACATGGCGGACTGGCTTAAGCCGCTGCTCTCGGCAGAAGAGAGTGTCCACCAGCTCTCCGGCCACGATCTGGTGATTCGCCTGAACACCCAATCACACCAGACGCGCATCGAAGCGCTGGATGCACGGGTCAAACAGTTTCGTTTCGTCTGGGATGAGATGCCGCTCCAGCCGCAGGTCGGCTTTAGCTACTGTTATGTGCGCTCGCCGGTCAAACACCTCTATATGTTGCTGGGGGAGCTGAGCACGATTGCCGATCTGTCGCTGGCGACCCACCACCCGGAAAGCCTGCAAAACCGCGGAGCGGCGAACGTGCAGCGCGGGGTGAAAAGCAAAGTGGAGATGATGAATCGCCTGCAACTGGCGCTGGAGCAGGACCATTTTGTGCTGATGGCACAGCGGATCCAGGGCGTGCGCGGCGATGATTATCACGAAATCCTGCTGCGGATGCGCGAGGAGAGCGGCGAGATCATCAAACCCGATCTCTTTTTGCCGGTGGCCCATGAGTTTGGCCTCTCATCGCGCATTGACCTGTGGGTGACGGAGCATGTCCTGCGCTTTATGGCGCAGCACCACGAGGCGCTTCCCGGCCAGCGTTTCGCCATTAACCTCTCTCCCTCCTCCCTCTGCCGCACGCACTTCGCCGAAGAGGTGCTCAACCTGCTTGAGAGGTACGGCGTTGAGCCGTGGCAGCTTATTTTTGAGATCACCGAAAGCAATGCTTTGCCGAGCCTGGCGCAGGCGATCAATACCTTATCGCAGCTGCAACAGATGGGCTGCCGGGTGGCGATTGATGATTTTGGCACCGGCTATGCCAGCTATGCGCGGCTGAAAACCGTGTCGGCGGATATTCTGAAGATTGATGGTAGTTTTATCCGCAACATTGTCGCCAGCAGTCTCGATTACCAGATTGTGGCCTCGATCTGCCATCTGGCGCGGATGAAGAAGATGCAGGTGGTGGCGGAGTATGTGGAGAGTGAAGAGATACGCAGCGCGGCGGTCGCGCTGGGTATCGATTATCTTCAGGGGTATCTGATTGGCAAACCCGCGCCGCTGGCGGCGCTGGTGGAGGAGTAGCGAATGTGGCGGTTTACGCCGCCACGGTCGGGGACTGCTCCTCTTCGATCTTCAGCCGCCAGCCGGTTACCGCTTCCCAGTACTCCTGCTCTTTTTCCAGATCCAGCAGCACCAGCGCATTCTGGCTAAACCAGTCATGGGGGAAGCTCAGCGTCCAGTGGTTGTCATCGGTTTTCAGCCGCAGCGTCGGCGGCGTGGTGGTCGCCTGGCGCTGGTTATTCAACAGCACACCGAGACGCAAGATCTGCACCAGCGGTAAAAACTGTTTCTTTTTAAACAGCGTAAAGCGCGGGATCTCATCGAGCTTGATCGCCTTGCGGTGGTAGCGCACCATCGTCGCCATCATCAGCTGCTGCTCCTGATTAAAACCGGGCAGATCGCTGTTTTGCAGAATATAGGCCGAGTGGCGGTGCATGCCGCTGTGGTTAATATTCAGCCCCACTTCATGCAGCATCGCCGCCCATTTCAGCAGCGCCGCCAGCTGCGGGTTGCCGAGTTTCGGGTTCTGCGCCTGCCACTGATCGTAAATCAGCGTGGTGGTATCCAGCACGCGGCGCGCCTGATCGCGGTCGATATTGTACTGGCTTGCCAGGCTCTGCGCGGTGCGGCTGCGGATGTCCTGATGGCGGAAACGCCCCTCCATCTCATACAGCACGCCTTCACGCAGCGCGCCGTCGGAGAGCCGCAGTTCGCGGATCGCCAGCGCGTCGAAGACGCCGCACAGAATGGCCAGACCCGGCACGAACACCACTTTGCGCTCATCGGAGAGGCCCGGCAGGGTAAGATCGCTGAAGCTCTTAAATTTCAGCACTTCGGCGACCACTCTCTCCAGCCGCTCCGGGGTGATAATGCCATCCTTCTCGCCCAGTGCGATCAGCACTTCATGCACCGCTTTTATCGTGCCGGAGGCGCCAAGCGCCACGTTCCAGCCCTGAATGCGGTACTGCCAGGCCAGCGACTCCAGCTTCTGCGTTGCTGCCATGCGCGCGCGGCGGAAGTTTTCACCGTTAATGGTGCTGCCCGCAAAGTAGAGCTGGGCAAAGCTGACGCAGCCCATCCGACGGCTCTCAACCAGCTGTGGCTGAAAATCTTCGCCGATTACCAGCTCCGTCGAGCCGCCGCCGATATCGACCACCAGCTTGCGGCCTTTCTCCGGCTGCGTGTGCTCAACGCCCATAAAAATCAGGCGCGCCTCTTCGTTGCCGGGGATGATCTCAATCGGGTAGGGGATCACTTTTTCGGCGCGTTTGAGAAACTCTGTCGCGTTCGACGCCTGGCGCAGCGTATGCGTACCGACGATGCAGACGCTGGCCGGATCGAAGCCCTGCAAGCGTTCGGCAAACAGCGACAGGCAGGCAATCCCGCGCTCCATCGCCTCTTCGCTTAGCATGTTATTGCTGTCCAGCCCGTCAGCCAGATGCACGCGCTGCTTAAGGCGCCCGATGATCTGCATCGCGCCATCCACCACACGGGCAATCACCATGTGGAAACTGTTGGAACCCAAATCGACCGCGGCGAACTCCTCCGGTCGTGGCATCTTCTCTTGTATCGGCATAGATTATTCGGACTGTTCGAGGGATTTGATATAGTCGTAAATCGCTAGTTGGGAGCGTACTTTACGACGATTCCCGCGCGGCACATAGCGATTACTCAGTTCTTTGTCGATATAACGGGCTTTCACCGTATCACTGAATTGCAGCTCCATAATATCCAGTACCCGCTGTTTCAGGCGCGGATCGAGAATGGGCGCGGCCACTTCAATACGGTAATCAATATTACGTGTCATCCAGTCGGCAGAGGAGAGCCAGACGCGCTTTTCGCCGCCATGTTCGAAAATATAGATGCGATCGTGCTCAAGATAGCGGTCAACGATACTGATCACCCGAATATTGTCGCTGATGCCTTCAAGATTGGGGATCAGCGAGCACATGCCGCGCACCAGCAAGTTCACCGGTACACCGGAGCAGGACGCCGCATAGAGCCTGTCTACCAGCCCTTTATCGACGAGGTTATTCAGCTTCAGCGTAATGCCGGACGGGTTACCGTTCTGCGCGTTGGCGATTTCCGCGTCGATCATGTCATAAAGCAGGCGGCGCGAGTTTTGCGGCGAAACCAGCAGATAGTCGAACTGCACCGGTCGATAGGGGTTCTCAATAAAGTTAAACACCCGGCGCACTTCGTTAGTAATACGCGCATCGGCAGTCAGCAGCGAGTAGTCGGAGTAGATGCGTGCGGTTTTCTCGTTGAAGTTACCGGTGCCGATATGGGCATAGCGCACGATCTCTTCGCCTTCCATACGCGAGATGAGGAACAGCTTGGCGTGAATTTTTAAGCCTGGCGCGGAGAAGATCACCTGCACGCCCGCTTCCGTCAGCCGTTTGGCCCAGTGAATATTGGCCTCTTCATCAAAACGCGCCTGCAGCTCCACCACCACGGTCACTTTTTTGCCGTTGTGCGCGGCGTGGATCATCGAGTCGATGATGCGCGAATCTTTTGCCACGCGGTAGATGTTGATTTTGATCGCCAGCACGTTCGGGTCGAACGACGCCTGGCGCAGCATCTCCAGCACGTGCTCAAAGGTGTGGTAGGGATAGTAGAGCAGCACATCGCGCTCGCGGATGGCGTCGAAACCGTTGCGGAATTTATCAAACCAGACGTGACGCAGGCGCGGCAGCGGTTTGTTGACCAGATTGGCTTTGCCGACATTCGGGAAACCAATAAAGTCTTTAAAGTTGTGGTAACGCCCGCCGGGAATAATCGAGTCGTAGCGGGAGATGGTCAGCTTCTCGCGCAGCATCTCAACCATCGCATCCGGCATATCGCGCTGGTAAACAAACCGCACCGGCTCGGCGGTCAGGCGCTGTTTCAGGCTTGAGGACATCAGCTCCATCAGGCTCGACTCCATCTCGTGCACCAGGTCATATTCGGCGTCACGGGTCATTTTCATCGAGTAGGCGTTGAGCGAGTCGTAATCGAAGAAGCCTTTGAAGATATCATCCAGGCAGTAGCGCAGAATGTTATCCAGCAGGATCATTGGTTTGCGGCGGCGCGGCGTCTCCGGTGGCAGGTTGACGAAGCGCGGCACTTTGTCTGAGGGAATTTCCAGCAGCGCGTAGCGGATATCGTCGCCGCGAATGATCTCTACCGCCAGATAGGTGTAATCATCCTTCAGGAAGCGCACCAGATTGGTTTCGCGGGTGATAAGCGTCGGCGTGATGTGCTGGCGCAGGTACTGTTTAAAGTAGCTGCGCAGCCAGCTTTGCTGGTTTTGCGAGAGCTGGCGTTCGTTAATCAGGAAGATCTGATTACGCGCCATCTCCAGCAGCAGGTCGTTATAGAGCCCGTCGAACTCCTGGTCGGCTTTCAATACGCGAGACTGAATTTTGCCCAGTAGATGACGTGAATTGGTCGCCACGCCCTGTTCTTCGCTGATGATCAGCCGCCGCTTAAGCTCGGCGAAACGGACCTTATAGAACTCATCAAGGTTATTGGAATAGATCCCCAGAAAACGCATGCGTTCGATAAGGGGGTTACTTTTGTCCGCGGCTTCCTGAAGCACGCGTTCGTTAAAGCACAACCAGCTTAGTTCTTTTTCGAGATATAACTTTTCCTGACCCATTCCTGTTTACACTCCGGTTCTTTCTCGAAGCACGGCCACTCCCTCTCGCACATGCGGTGCTTCGACTTGCAGGTGAACGTTGCTGGCGTTCCTTCGTATAAGACAACTTATTATGGCGAGCTTTGTTAGCAGATGTCCAACTGTGGCAAAAAAGTATGACAGTAATCAGTTTTATTGCTTAACGTGATGAAAAATAGTGCGGAGTGGTGAGGGAAGGGGGAGGTGCCGGAGATGGTTTCGCCTCTCCGGCACAGAATAGAGCCAGGCTGCGAAAGCCGCAGCCGGGGAAACGCGCAATTATTCGTCCGCTGCATACCCTTCAGGCGGCAAACGCAGGCCATCAAGCCAGGCACCGCCCTCCTGCATGGTCAGGCGACCCTCGACAAACCAGCTCACCACTAGCGGATAGATCGCATGCTCCTGCGCCTGCACACGGGCAGTAATATCCTCTTCGCTGTCACCCGCAAACACCGGCACTTTCGCCTGCAAAATTACCGGGCCGCCATCCAGTTCATCAGTGACAAAGTGCACACTGGTGCCGTGCTCCTCATCGCCGTTTTCCAGCACCTGGCGGTGGGTATGCAAACCGGGGTATTTCGGTAACAGGGAAGGGTGGATATTGAGCAGGCGACCGGCGTAGTGGGCAACAAACGCCGGGCTGAGGATGCGCATATAACCCGCCAGCACCACAACATCCGGTGCGTAGGCGTCAATCTCCTGCATCAGCTCACGATCGAACGCGTCGCGGTTGGCAAACTGATCTGCGCTCAGCGCATGAGCGGGAATATTCGCTTCCCGCGCACGCTGAAGGCCGAACGCGTCGGCCTTATTACTGAAAACTGCCCGCAGGGTGCCGTTGATTCTTTTCTGTTTGCAGGCGTCGATAATCGCCTGCAAATTACTGCCGTTGCCGGAAATCAGCACCACAATGTTTTTCATTCAATGACCACACGCTCGCTGGAATCAGAAGCTTTGATCATACCGATTTTCCATGCCTTTTCACCTTTGGCATTCATCAGCTCAATCGCTTTATCCACTTCCTGCGCGGGCAGGGCGATCACCATGCCAACGCCGCAGTTAAAGGTGCGGTACATTTCGTGACGGCTGACGTTACCGGCGCTCTGCAGCCAGTCAAACACTGCCGGCCACTGCCAGGAGGATTCGTCGATCACGGCCTGGGTGTTATCCGGCAGAACGCGCGGAATGTTCTCCCAGAAACCGCCGCCGGTGAGGTGCGCAACCGCATGAACCTCAACCTTTTCGATCAGCTCCAGCACGGATTTAACGTAAATGCGGGTCGGCTCCAGCAGATGATCGGCCAGTGATTTGCCTTCCAGCTGCGTGGTCAGCGGATCGGTGCCGCTCACTTCGAGGACTTTGCGCACCAGCGAGTAGCCGTTGGAGTGCGGGCCGCTGGAGCCAAGGGCAACCAGCACATCGCCATCGGCGACTTTGCTACCGTCGATAATCTCTGATTTTTCTACTACGCCGACGCAGAAACCGGCCACATCATAGTCGTCGCCGTGATACATGCCCGGCATCTCTGCCGTTTCGCCGCCGACCAGCGCGCAGCCGGACTGCAAACACCCTTCGGCGATACCGTTAATCACGCTGGCAGCAGTATCGACATCCAGTTTGCCGGTGGCGTAGTAGTCGAGGAAGAAGAGGGGCTCTGCGCCCTGTACCACCAGATCGTTAACGCACATCGCAACAAGGTCGATGCCGATGGTGTCGTGACGTTTCAGATCCATTGCCAGACGCAGCTTGGTGCCTACGCCATCAGTGCCGGAAACCAGAACTGGCTCACGATATTTTTGCGGCAACGCGCACAGCGCGCCGAAGCCGCCCAGCCCGCCCATCACTTCCGGGCGACGGGTCTTCTTCACCACGCCTTTGATTCGGTCTACCAGAGCATTGCCCGCGTCAATATCAACACCGGCATCTTTATAGCTGAGAGAGGTTTTATCGGTCACTGCTTCTGTCCCCACGCGTTTTCTAGCGGTAGCAATAAAAATTCGGCGCAATTCTAACAGCCAAGGCAAACGTTTGCGAGTCCATTGTTGCAGGGCGCGGTCGATTATTGTTTTATACTCTTCTCCAACTGAATTGATCGCGATCAAGCGGCTGCCTGTAGCGAAACGGGAAAAAAGCGGTATAATCCGGCGATTTTTTTTGTGGTTGCCACCTGTCAGCGGAAGGAGAAGAGTATGAAGGTCGTGGAAGTAAAACACCCACTCGTCAAACACAAGCTGGGCCTGATGCGAGAGAACGACATCAGCACCAAACGCTTTCGTGAACTCGCCTCAGAAGTAGGCAGCCTGCTGACTTATGAAGCTACTGCGGATCTGGAAACCGAGAAGGTCACTATCGAAGGCTGGAACGGCCCGGTAGAGATCGACCAGATCAAGGGTAAGAAAATTACCGTGGTGCCGATCCTGCGCGCCGGTCTGGGGATGATGGAAGGCGTGCTGGAGCACGTGCCAAGCGCGCGCATCAGCGTTGTCGGTATCTACCGCAACGAAGAGACGCTGGAGCCGGTGCCTTACTTCCAGAAACTGGTATCGAACATCGACGAGCGTATGGCGCTGGTGGTTGACCCGATGCTGGCGACCGGTGGTTCAATGATCGCCACCATCGATCTGCTGAAAAACGCCGGCTGCACCACTATTAAGGTGCTGGTGCTGGTAGCCGCGCCGGAAGGCGTCGCGGCGCTTGAGAAAGCGCACCCGGATGTCGAACTTTATACCGCATCTATCGACCAGGGTCTTAACGAGCAGGGGTACATCATTCCGGGGCTCGGCGATGCCGGCGATAAGATTTTTGGGACGAAGTAACTGACAACACAATGAAAGCCGACTTTGATAGTCGGCTTTTTTTTGGGAAACAGAACACTGCCCGCCGCACCGGACGGGGAGATTAACAACAACACTCAGAGGAAAACACTATGACGCGCCGTGCTATCGGGGTGAGTGAAAGACCGCCGCTTTTGCAGACGATCCCGCTTAGTTTGCAGCACTTGTTCGCCATGTTTGGCGCAACCGTGCTGGTGCCAATCCTGTTTCATATCAACCCGGCCACCGTGCTGCTGTTTAACGGTGTCGGCACGCTGCTCTATATCTTTATCTGTAAAGGGAAAATCCCCGCTTACCTCGGCTCCAGCTTTGCTTTTATCTCGCCGGTGCTGCTGCTGTTGCCGCTGGGTTATGAAGTGGCGCTGGGCGGCTTCATTATGTGCGGCGTGCTCTTCTGCCTGGTGGCGCTGATTGTCAAAAAAGCGGGCACCGGCTGGCTGGATGTGATGTTCCCGCCTGCGGCAATGGGCGCCATTGTGGCGGTGATCGGCCTCGAGTTAGCGGGCGTGGCGGCGAATATGGCCGGTTTGCTGCCCGCAGACGGGCAGAGCGCCGACAGCAAAACCATCACCATTTCGCTGGTGACGCTGGCGGTGACGGTCTTTGGCTCGGTGCTGTTCCGCGGTTTTCTGGCGATCATCCCGATTCTGATCGGCGTGCTGGCGGGCTATGCGCTCTCTTTCGCCATGGGCGTGGTCGATACCACACCTATCGCCCAGGCGCACTGGTTCGCGCTGCCAACCTTCTACACTCCGCGCTTTGAGTGGTTCGCTATCTTCACCATTCTGCCGGCGGCGCTGGTGGTAATTGCCGAGCACGTCGGGCATCTGGTGGTGACGGCCAATATCGTCAAACGCGATCTGATCCGCGACCCAGGCCTGCACCGTTCGATGTTTGCCAACGGTCTGTCGACGATGATCTCTGGCTTCTTCGGTTCGACGCCCAATACCACTTACGGTGAGAATATCGGCGTGATGGCGATTACCCGCGTCTACAGCACCTGGGTAATTGGCGGCGCGGCGATTATCGCTATTCTGCTCTCCTGCGTCGGCAAGCTGGCGGCGGCGATCCAGATCATTCCGGTGCCGGTAATGGGCGGCGTGTCGCTGCTGCTCTACGGGGTGATCGGGGCTTCGGGGATCCGCGTGCTGATTGAGTCGAAAGTGGACTACAGCAAAGCGCAAAACCTGATCCTCACCTCGGTGATCCTGATTATCGGCGTCAGCGGCGCGAAGGTGCATATCGGCGCGGCAGAGCTGAAAGGGATGGCGCTGGCGACCATTGTCGGCGTTGGCCTGAGCCTGATCTTCAAGCTGATTAGCGTGCTGCGTCCGGAAGAGGTGATACTGGATGCGCCAGAAAATGAGCAGGCGAAACCGTAAGTAGCGCACAGAATTGAACCGGGCCTCGCGCCCGGTTCAAACGGCGTCGATTTTTATGATAGACTCACTGCGTTTTTTGTAAGCCCTGTTGAGGTACCTCTGAACACGCCGGCACAGCTCTCCCTGCCATTATTTTTACCCGATGATGAAACCTTTGCGAGTTTCTGGCCGGGTGATAACCCCTCCTTACTGGCGGCGTTACAAAACGTTTTGCGCGAGGCGCACAGCGGTTATATCTATTTCTGGTCACGCGAAGGCGCGGGCCGCAGCCATCTGCTGCATGCCGCCTGCGCCGAACTCTCTCAGCGCGGCGATGCCGTGGGCTATGTGCCGCTCGATAAACGCACCTGGTTTGTCCCGGAAGTGCTGGAAGGGATGGAGCATCTCTCGCTGGTCTGCATCGATAATATCGAGTGCATCGCGGGCGATGAGCCCTGGGAGATGGCGATCTTTAACCTCTACAACCGCATTCTGGAGCAGGGTAAAACCCGCCTGCTGATCACCGGTGATCGGCCGCCGCGCCAGCTCAATCTCGGCTTGCCGGATCTGGCTTCGCGTCTCGACTGGGGGCAGATCTACAAGCTGCAGCCGCTCTCCGACGAGGACAAACTGCAGGCGCTTCAGCTGCGCGCGCGCATTCGCGGTTTTGAGCTGCCGGAAGATGTCGGCCGTTTTCTGCTGAAGAGGTTGGATCGCGAGATGCGCACGCTGTTCGACACCCTCGATCAGCTGGATCGCGCCTCGATCACCGCCCAGCGCAAGCTCACCATCCCGTTTGTGAAAGATATTCTGCAACTGTAGGGGCTTTTTCTGCCGGATGGCGGCGTACCGCCTTATCCGGCCTACAAGGGCTTGCGGTCTGTTGCGTAGGCCGGATAAGCGTGAGCACCATCCGGCACTGAACTGTGGCTTCTTCTGCCGGATGGCGGCGTCCCGCCTTATCCGGCCTACAAGGGCTTGTGGTCTGTTGCGTAGGCCGGATAAGCGTGAGCGCCATCCGGCACTGCACTGTGGCTTCTTCTGCCGGATGGCGGCGTACCGCCTTATCCGGCCTACAAGGGCTCATGGCCTACGGCCCGGCAATTACACTTTCCCGACGATCTCCATTACGCTTTCCGGCGGGCGGCCAATGCGCGCCTGACCGTTGGCGACCACGATGGGCCGCTCGATCAATTTCGGGTTCTCCACCATCGCCTGCACCAGCGCTGCTTCGGACAATGCGCTATCGCCGAGATTGAGCGATTTATAGAGATCCTCTTTCGTGCGCATCAACTCCCGTGCGCTCGACATACCAAGCCACTGCAACAGCTGTTTAATTGTTGCCGCATCCGGCGGCGTCTCCAGATAGAGCACCACCTCAGGCTCAACATCGTTGGCTTGCAGCAGGTTCAGGGTTTCGCGGCTCTTGGAGCAGCGGGGGTTATGGTAGATTTTTACTGCGTCTGACATCTTCTCTCCTGATTACATCTTTTCGTACGGGCGGAAGCGCTGCTGCATCTGGCGCAGCTGATCGATTCGCGCGTCATAGCGTGCCTGTTGCAGGCTGCCAAGCTTCACCTGCGCGCTGGCACTGCTCAGCAGCGTGATCGCCTGGTCGAGCCTGCCGATCAGCGCCTGGCCTTCGGCGCGTGCCGCCAGCTCCTGATCGCGGTTGCCTAGCGCCGCTTCCGTTTGCGCCAGCAGATCCCAACCGTTGATATCGTCTTTATTGGTGAAGGTGTAGCGATTGAGGATCTGCGCCGCCTGCGCAGGCTGGCCGCCCTGTAAGTAAGCGTTCGCCAGGTTGAGCTGTAGCACCGGGCTGTTCTTAAGCCCGCTGGCACTATTCAGGCGTTTAATCGCCTCGCCGCTTTTATTCAGGCCAAGATCGATATCCGTCGCCAGATCGAGATACCAGGCATTGTTAGCATCCGCGCTCAGCAGCGGCTGCAACAGTTTCTGCGCCCCGGCAAAATCTTTCGCCTCCATCGCTTTCAGCGCCCGGCCATACTGCGCGGCGCGCTGTTCGCGCACGTTGCCTTTCGCCCAGCTGTCGAGCAGATCGTCGGTCAGCTGGTTACGCCCGGAGTTATACATGCCCAGGGTGCGGGCCTTTGCCATATAGAACGACTCAGAAGATTGCACCACCACCGGGCGCATCTGGTTGGCGCGGTTGCGGGCGTCCGACAGGCGGCTCTCTGGCAGGGGGTGCGTCAGCAAAATTTCCGGCGGACGGCTGGAGTAGCGGGACTGATCGAGCAATTTTTCGAGGAAGGTCGGCATCGCCTGCGGATCAAAACCGGCGCGTTGCAGCACCTGAATGCCGATGCGGTCCGCCTCCTGCTCATTCTGCTGCGTAAAGCTGATCATCCCCTGCCGCGTGCCGGCCAGTGTACCGGTCAGCGCCGCCATCCCCGCCTGCGGGCTGGCCATCGCCAGCAGAATCGACCCCAGCGCGCCTGCCCAGGTGAGCGGCGCGCTGCTTTTCTGATCTTCCATCGCGCGCGCAAGGTGGCGCTGGGTAACGTGCGAAATTTCGTGCGCCATCACCGAGGCGAGCTGGCTCTCATTATCCGTGTAACGGAAGAGGGCTGAGTGCAACACCACGTTGCCGCCAAAGAAGGCGAAGGCGTTAATTTCGTCGTTATTCACCAGGTAGAAGTGGAAAGGGGTTTTCACTGAGTAGGCATGCGCGACCAGCCGCATACCGAGGGAATTGATGTACTGCACCAGCAGCGGATCGTTAATCAACGGCGCGCTGCCGCGCAGCTGGCGCACATAGAAGTCGCCCATCTGCATCTCCTGGCCGATGGAGAGCGTGCTGCCAGCCGAGGTGCCCATATCCGGCAGGCTATCTGCCGAATCCGCAAAAACCGGCGCAGCCTGGCCTGCGGTAAGGGCGGCGATAAGGGTTGCGACCAGCGTTCGTTTCAACTGCCTGAACATAACCTCTTTCCTGTGTTGGAGGTGACACAACGATAACCGGGTTCCATTCGGCTTACCCGCCCTGCGAGTGTAGCCGCGTTAATGGTCATTGAAAATCTTATTCACGGCAATGATATGTTTCCCGCAAAGGGAACGAAAAGCGAAGTCTTTTTTGTGACATTTCGATAAACTTCCCGTTCTGAACGTCCGCCAGTGAGGCGAAATAAGGAACGTTATGCTCGAAATGTTGACGCAGTGGTATCGCCGTCGCTTCAGCGATCCCGAAGCGATTGCCCTGCTGGTTATTCTGCTTGCCGGTTTTACCATTCTTTTCTTCTTTAGCGGCCTGCTCGCGCCGCTGCTTGTTGCATTGGTGATTGCCTATCTGCTGGAGTGGCCAACGGCCCGCCTGCAGCGCATTGGCTGCTCGCGCAGTTGGGCGGCAAGCATCGTGCTGGTGCTGTTCGTCGGCATTCTGCTGGTGATGGCTTTTGTGGTGATGCCGATTGCGTGGCAGCAGGGGATCAACCTGATTCGCGATATGCCCGGCATGTTAAACAAGCTCTCTGGTTTTGCTGCCACCCTGCCGCGCCGTTATCCCGCGCTGATGGATGCGGGCATCATTGATGCGATGGCTGAGAATATGCGCTCGCGCATGCTGTCGATGGGTGACTCGGTGGTGAAATACTCCCTCGCCTCGCTGGTCGGGCTGCTTACCCTTGCAGTCTATCTGGTGCTGGTGCCGCTGATGGTCTTCTTCCTGGTGAAGGATAAAGAGCAGATGCTGAGTGCCGTGCGCCGCGTGCTGCCGCGTAATCGCGGGCTGGCAGGCCAGGTGTGGAAAGAGATGAATCAGCAGATCACCAACTATATTCGCGGCAAAGTGCTGGAGATGGTGGTGGTCGGCGTTGCCACCTGGATTGGCTTTATTCTCTTTGGCCTCAACTACTCGCTGCTGCTGGCGGTGCTGGTGGGCTTCTCGGTGTTGATTCCCTATATCGGCGCGTTTGTGGTGACCATTCCGGTGGTTGGCGTAGCGCTGTTTCAGTTCGGGCTGGGCACCGAGTTCTGGAGCTGCTTTGCGGTTTACCTGATTATCCAGGGGCTGGATGGCAACCTGCTGGTGCCGGTGCTTTTCTCGGAAGCGGTCAACCTGCATCCGCTGGTGATTATCCTGTCGGTGGTGATTTTCGGCGGCCTGTGGGGCTTCTGGGGCGTCTTCTTCGCCATTCCGCTGGCAACGTTGATTAAAGCGGTGATCCACGCGTGGCCAGATTCGCTGGCCAGCGAAGATGAAGTGATAAGCGGATAAGGCGAGAGTAAGAGCTGGAGAGGAGGGCGACCCTGACGGGTTGCCCGCAGCAGAAGAGAGGACGTTTAGGCGTTCTCTTTTAACCAGTTCACGACGATATCGTGGTGATTGCTGGTTTTGAAATCATCAAACACATGTTCAATGGTGCCAGCGGCATCAATCAGAAAACTGATGCGGTGAATGCCGTCGTAGGTTTTACCCATAAAGGTCTTCTCACCCCAGACGCCAAACTGCTGGCACACTTCATGGCTTTCATCGGACAGCAGGGTAAAGTTGAGCAGCTCTTTCTCGGCGAAGCGGGAGAGTTTTTCCGGTTTATCAGTGCTGATACCGAGAACTTCTACGCCTGCTTTTTTTAGCTCATCCATATTATCGCGCAGGCCGCAGGCCTGGACGGTACAACCCGGTGTCATGGCTTTCGGGTAGAAATAGACCAGAACACGCTGTCCCTGGAAGTCGGCTAAATTTACTTGTTCACCGTCCTGATCGGGCAAGCTAAATTTCGGTGCGATATCACCGGCTTTCAGTGGATTCATTGCTTCACTCCATCCTGTTCATCATGCTGAGAATAGTTGACGACGTTTATACTGCCTTGCGCATTCAATTCTGTACAGAGCGCCCGAAACGCCTGCTCAATATTTGATGCATCCCGCGAGGCGGGGCTGTGGGCGGTAATCTGAATAAAGAGTTGCGGAACACCATCGACGCTGGCGGGCTGGGTACGGGAAACCAGCTCGGCAATATTCATCTCGTGAGCGTCGAATAACGCCGTAAAGCGTTCAATTAAATGGGGCGAATCCGGTACGTCAACCTGCACCCAAACGGTGGCGGGCATATCAGGACGCGGGCGAGCCTCGGTGCGCTTCATCACAATCAACAGATCCAGTTCGGCGCCTTTCAGCGGCAGGGTCGATTCGATAAGGGTGATGGCGTTCCACGACCCTGAAAGCAGCATGATAAACGTGAACTCTTCTCCCAGCATCGCCAGCCGGCTGTCTTCGATATTACAGCCGCAGCTGCTGACGTGGCGTGTGATCGTATTCACAATGCCAGGCCGGTCGGCCCCCAGCGCAGTGATAACCAAAAAGTGTTGTGATGAGGTTGTCAAACCTGAGCTTCCTGTCAAACATGAGGTAATCATAAGGAAAGCATAAAAAAAACCGGCATACAACCGCCACAGACCGTCAGGTCTCTTGCTTTTCTTACGGCACCGCACGTACCATTGAGGCTCTTGTTTGCACAGAGGATGGCCCATGTTCACGGGAAGTATTGTTGCGCTTATTACGCCGATGGATTCGCAAGGTAAAGTCTGCCGGTCAAGCCTGAAGAAACTGATTGATTATCATGTCGCCAGTGGAACCTCGGCGATCGTTTCGGTAGGGACTACCGGCGAATCCGCAACCCTGAGCCACGACGAGCATGCCGATGTGGTCGAACTGACGGTTGAGCTGGCTGACGGGCGCATTCCTGTTATTGCCGGCACGGGTGCAAACGCCACCGCCGAAGCCATCAGCCTGACGCAGCGTTTCAATAACAGCGGCATCGTTGGCTGCCTCACCGTTACCCCCTATTACAACCGCCCGACGCAGGAAGGTCTGTTCCAGCACTTCAAAGCCATCGCCGAACATACTGACCTGCCGCAGATTCTGTATAATGTGCCGTCGCGTACCGGCTGCGATATGCTGCCGGAAACCGTGGGCCGTCTGGCGGAAGTCAAAAATATTATCGGTATTAAAGAAGCGACCGGGAACTTAAGTCGCGTTCACCAGATCAAAGAGCTGGTTTCAGACGACTTTATCCTGCTGAGCGGCGATGATGCCACTGCGATGGACTTCATGCAGCTCGGCGGTCACGGTGTAATTTCCGTCACCACTAACGTGGCGGCGCGCGAAATGGCCGAGATGTGCAAACTGGCCGCTGAAGGGCAGTTTGCCGACGCCCGCGCGATTAACCAGCGTCTGATGCCGTTACACAACAAACTATTTGTCGAACCCAATCCGATCCCGGTCAAATGGGCATGTAAGGAGTTGGGACTTGTGGCAACCGATACGCTGCGTTTGCCGATGACACCGATTACCGACCACGGTCGTGAGGTGGTTCGTGCGGCGCTTAAGCATGCCGGTCTGCTGTAAAGTTTAGGGAGATTTGATGGCTTACTCAGTACAGAAGTCGCGCCTGGCGAAGGTAGCGAGTGTTTCACTTGTGATGTTGCTCGCCGCCTGCAATTCCGATTCACGTTACAAGCGTCAGGTCAGCGGAGATGAATCCTATCTGGATGCTACGCCGCTTGCTGAGCTTCATGCGCCCGCCGGGCTGATCCTGCCGGTGCAGACTGGGGACTACAATGTCCCTTCCGCCAGCGGCAGCGGTGCCGTTGGTAAAGCGCTGGACATTCGCCCGCCGGCACAGCCGCTGGCGCTGGTGACCGGTGCGCGTACCCAGTTCAACGGCGATACCGCCACGCTGATGGTAGAAAATGGTCGCGGCAATACCTTATGGCCGCAGGTTGTTAGCCTGATTCAGGCGAAAAACTTCACCATCGCCAAACGCGACGATGCCGCACAGACCCTGACTACCGATTGGGTTGAGTGGAACCGTCAGGATGAAGATCAGCAGTATCGCGGTCGCTATCAAATCGCGGTGAAACCGCAGGGCTATCAGCAGGCGGTTGTCGTCAAGCTGGTGAACCTGGAGCAGGCGGGTAAACCGGTTGCTGATACCGCATCGCTGCAGCGCTACAGCACCGAAATGCTGAACGTTATCTCCGCAGGCCTCGATAAAACTGCCACCGATGCGCAGAACGCCGCTGAGAAGCGCAGCGTGACCACGCTCGACGTGCAGAGCGGCGCGGATGATACCGGTCTGCCGATGCTGGTGGTGCGCGGTCCGTTCAATATCGTCTGGCAGCGCCTGCCGAACGTGCTGGAAAAAGTGGGCATGAAAGTGACCGACAGCACCCGTTCTACCGGCAGCATGGCCGTGACCTACAAACCGCTCTCCGACAGCGGCTGGCAGGCACTCGGCGCGCGCGATCCGGGTCTCAGCTCCGGCGACTATAAACTGCAGGTCGGCGACCTTGATAACCGCAGCAGCCTCCAGTTTATCGATCCGAAGGGCCACACCCTGACGCAATCTCAGAACGACGCGTTAGTCGCTGCCTTCCAGGCCGCGTTTAACCAGTAAGATCCAGGGCCGGAATACCTCCGGCCTTTTTTTATCAGCGTGACGCAAACGTGTGCGTCGGCGTAAGATAGTGCAATTAGCCTTGTAATCACACCTGGAGTAATAAAATGCAAAAGCAAGCTGAGTTGTATCGCGGCAAAGCGAAAACCGTCTACAGTACCGAAAACCCGGACCTGTTGGTGCTCGAATTCCGTAACGATACGTCAGCAGGGGATGGCGCGCGCATTGAACAGTTTGATCGTAAAGGGATGGTGAACAACAAGTTCAACCACTTCATTATGACCAAGCTTGCCGAAGCCGGCATCCCGACCCAGATGGAAGCGCTGCTCTCGGATACTGAATGTCTGGTGAAAAAGCTGGATATGGTGCCGGTCGAGTGCGTGATCCGCAACCGCGCCGCGGGCTCGCTGGTGAAACGTCTGGGCATTGAAGAAGGCATTGAGCTTAATCCGCCGCTGTTTGACCTGTTTTTGAAAAACGACGCCATGCACGATCCGATGGTCAACGAATCCTACTGCGAAACCTTCAACTGGGTGAATAAAGAGAACCTGGCGCGCATGAAGGAGCTCTCCTACAAAGCCAACGACGTGCTGAAAAAGCTGTTCGATGACGCAGGCCTGATCCTCGTCGACTTCAAACTGGAGTTTGGCCTGTTCAACGGAGAAGTGGTGCTGGGCGATGAGTTCTCCCCGGACGGCAGTCGCCTGTGGGACAAAGAGACGCTGGATAAAATGGACAAAGACCGCTTCCGCCAGAGCCTCGGCGGGCTGATCGAAGCCTATGAAGCCGTCGCGCACCGCCTGGGCGTGAAACTGGACTGATCCCCTAAATTAACGTCTCAGCCAGAGGGTGTCCGCATCCTCTGGTTTTTTTACGTCTTTTTCCCAGTGGTAATCCTTCCCTAACCGCCTACGATCATATATACACAGAGTCCATTATTGGCATAGGGAGGCAGTATGCGCTGGCAAGGGCGACGAGAGAGTGACAACGTAGAAGACCGACGGAGCCAGTCGGGCGGCCCCTCAATGGGCGGCGGGGGTTTCCGCCTGCCGCGGGGCAAAGGCGGGTTAGTCCTGCTGGTGATCGTGGTAGTAGCAAGTTATTACGGCGTGGATTTAACCGGCATGTTGACCGGGCAACCCGTCAGCGCGCCGTCGTCACAGCAGGCGGCGGTTAATCCGAAAGAGGATGAGGCCGCGCGCTTCTCCAGCGTGATTTTCGCCTCAACCGAAGATACCTGGGGGCAGCTGTTCCAGAAAATGGGGCGTCAATACCAGCAGCCAAAGCTGGTGCTCTACCGTAATCAGTTCAATACCGGCTGCGGCATGGGTCAGTCAATCATGGGGCCGTTCTACTGCCCGGCAGACAGCAAGGTCTATATCGATCTCTCCTTCTACGATGAGATGAAAAACAAACTCGGCGCGGGCGGCGATTTCGCTCAGGGCTATGTGATTGCCCATGAAGTGGGGCACCACGTGCAAAAACTGCTCGGCACCGAGGCGAAAGTGCGCCAGCTGCAGCAGAACGCCAGCGAGAAAGAGGTCAATGCACTCTCAGTTCGCATGGAGTTGCAGGCCGACTGTTATGCCGGTGTCTGGGGCCACAGCATGCAGCAGCAGGGCGTGCTGGAAGAGGGCGATCTCGCAGAGGCGCTGAACGCGGCGCAGGCAATTGGCGATGACCGTTTACAGCAGCGCAGCCAGGGTCGCGTGATCCCGGACAGCTTTACGCACGGCACCTCGGCGCAGCGCTACAGCTGGTTTAAACGCGGCATGGATAGTGGCGATCCGGCGCAGTGCGACACCTTTAGCGGGCGTCTGTAAGCCCTCACTATGCAATCGCTGGTTACACTGAGCGCGCAGATGGCGCGGGAAGGGATCCGCCGCCTGCTGGTGCTCTCCGGCAGCGCGGCGTGGTGTGCCGATCGGGCAGAAAAACTGCGCGATGCGCTCCCCGGCGACTGGCTGTTGGTGAGCGACGAGCCGCCGCCGCACTGCTCGCCGCGCGCGCTCACCACTTTGCTCGGGCGCGAGTTTAGCCATGCGGTGTTTGATGCGCGCGACGGCTTTGATGTTGCCGCTTTTGCCGCCCTCAGCGGCACGCTCAAAGCGGGAAGCTGGCTGCTGCTGCTGGTTCCGCCGCTCGATCGCTGGGCGCAGCAGTCGGACGCTGACAGCCGCCGCTGGAGCGACACCGCCAATCCCATCCCCACGCCGGTTTTTGTTGACCACTTTAGCCGCACCCTTTTTCACGACGGGCAGACGCTGCTCTGGCGTGAAGGGGGCGAGCAACCCATTCCTGATTTTCCACCCCGCGCTGGCTGGCATCCCGCCAGCGGTGCGCCGCAGCGCGAGCAGGCGGCGATTTTGGCTGAACTGGCTGAGATGCCGCCTGGCGTGATGGTGGTAACCGCGCCGCGCGGACGCGGTAAATCCGCGCTCGCCGGAATGCATATCGCAACCCTAACCTCACCCGCGGTGGTAACTGCGCCGACGCGCGCCGCCACCGATGTGCTTGCGCACTACGCGGGCGAAAAGTTTGATTTTATCGCCCCTGATGCACTGGCCGGGCGGATAAACCAGCAGGGGAGCCAGCCCGGCTGGCTGATTGTCGATGAAGCTGCGGCAATCCCTGGCCCGCTGCTGCATACCCTGACCGCCGCCTTTAGCCATGTGCTGTTAACCACCACCGTGCAGGGTTACGAAGGCACCGGGCAGGGCTTTTTACTGAAGTTTTGCGCCGGTTTCCCGCACTTGCGCCACCGCGCACTGACCACGCCTCTGCGCTGGGCGGCGGGTTGCCCCCTTGAGCGCGCGGTGGCCGACCTGCTGCTGCTTGATGACGATGTTACGACGGATAAACCCACCGGCCCGCTCACGGTGGCGCCGCTGCCCGCCAGCGCCTGGCAGCGTCATCCCGCACAGCCTGCGGCACTCTATCGCCTGCTGGCGAGCGCCCACTATCGCACCTCGCCGCTCGATCTGCGGCGCATGATGGATGCGCCAGGCCAGCACTTCTGGCTGGCGAAAAAAGCAGAACAGATTGTCGGCGCGCTCTGGCTGGTAGAAGAGGGCGGTTTATTGCCTGAATTAAGCCAGGCAGTATGGGCCGGTTTTCGCCGCCCGCGCGGCAACCTGGTCGCGCAATCACTCGCTGCGCACGGCGGCAGCCCGCTGGCCGCGACGCTGCGCGGGCGGCGCATCAGCCGCATTGCCGTGCATCCTCACTGCCAGCGCGAAGGCATTGGCCGCGCGCTGGTGGCGCAGGCGCGTGACAGCAACTGCGACTATCTGTCGGTCAGCTTTGGCTTTACCCAGGCGTTGTGGCACTTCTGGCAGCGCTGCGGCTTTATGCTGGTGCGCCTTGGCAGCCAGCGAGAGGCGAGCAGCGGCTGCTTTACCGCCATGGCGCTGTTGCCGTTAAGCGATGCCGGGCAGGCGCTGGCGGAGCATGAGCAGCAGCGTCTGGCGCGCGATCTCCCGTGGCTTTCTCACTGGCAGGGGGAAAAGTTAGACCTGCCAGTGGCCCTGGGGTCTACCCTTAATGATGAGGACTGGCTGGAGCTGGCCGGGTTTGCTTTTGCCCATCGCCCGCTCTCGGCCGCCACTGGCGCACTTTCACGCCTGCTTGCCGCAAGCGAGTTACCGCTCCCGGCGCTGCGTGGACAGCTTGTCCACTCTGAGCACGAGGCGCAGCTCTGCGCGCGTTTAGGCTTGCCAGGGCGCAAAGCGCTACTGGCGCAGCAGCGCACCGAAGCCGGTCTGGCGCTGCGGGCAGGTGATGAAGTGCGTACAGACACCCTGAAAAAGCAGGTGCAGGCCAGACAGTTTTTTTAACGATCTCCATCAGTTAAATGGCATTGTCACTCTTTTTGTCCGGCGTAGACTGCACCTGACACGTTAAGGAGATCCTGATGAAAGATGCCCATTTTGTTGTGCAACGCCCGACAAGCCCTGCGAAGCAACTGCTGTTGCTGTTCCACGGCGTCGGCGATAACCCGGTTTCAATGGGCGAGATTGGCCGCTGGTTTGCGCCAGCCTTTCCCGACGCGCTGATTGTCAGCATCGGCGGCGTTGAAGCGAGCGGTGCTGCACCCGGTCGCCAGTGGTTCTCCGTCGGCAATATCAGTGAAGAGAACCGCCAGCAGCGCGTCGATGCGGTGATGCCGCAGTTTATTGAGGTGGTGCGCTACTGGCAGCAGCAGAGCGGTATCAGCCCGCTTGCCACGGCGCTGATTGGCTTTTCGCAGGGGGCGATTATGGCGCTGGAGGGGATCAAAGCGCAGCCGGATCTCGCCTCGCGCGTCATTGCCTTTAACGGTCGTTACGCCAGTCTGCCGCAGCGGGTTGCCACCACCAATACCATTCACCTGATCCACGGCGGCGACGATCCGGTAATCGATCTGGCCTGGGCGGTGAAAGCGGAAGAGGCGGTTGCGGCATTAGGCGGCGATATCACGCTCGATATCGTTGAGGACCTGGGGCACGCGATTGACGATCGCAGCATGGCGCTGGCGCTGCATCATCTGCAGTACACCGTGCCGAAGCACTACTTTGATGAGGCGTTAAGCGGCGGCAAGCCGAACGATGATGACATCATTGAGCTGCTATAAAAGATTCACCCCCAAACGGGGGTGAAAGGTTACTTCTTCGGCTGGTCCTTATTCGGCCAGTCATCCTCGTCATCCCACTTATCGTTGAAATCACGATGCGGCGGCAGATCCGGCTTGTTGGCGAGAAACTTTTTATGATCGACGCGGCTAAGATCTTTGATCACGTTGATCAACACGCCGACTAAAAAAACCAGTACCAGAATCCACCAATATTTTGACAGCCAATCCATGCGAACCTCCAGCCCGTCAGGCGATGAGTTGTTCCATAATGCGCTGGTACATCCGCGCCAGCAGTTGCAGGTCTGCGGCGTTTACGCATTCGTTAATTTTGTGAATCGTTGCGTTCACCGGCCCAAGCTCGACAACCTGTGCGCCCATCCGCGCGATAAAACGGCCATCGGAAGTGCCGCCGGTGGTCAGCAACTGCGGTTTAATCTCATTATAGTGCTCAATGGCGTTAACCACCGCATCCACCAGCTTGCCGCGTCCGGTAAGGAACGGCTGGCCTGAAACCCACCACTCCACGGTATAGCGCAGCTGATATTTATCCAGCAACGCCTGCACTTTCGCTTTGATCATCTCGTCCGTCAGTTCGGTACTGAAACGGAAGTTGAACTGCACAAACAGCTCGCCGGGAATGACGTTATTGCTGCCGGTACCGGCCTGGACATTGGCGATCTGCATACTGGTCGGCGGGAAGTAGTCATTGCCGCGATCCCACTCGATGCCCACCAGCTCGGTTAACATCGGTACCGCGCGGTGAACCGGGTTATCCGCCAGATGCGGATAGGCCACGTGTCCCTGCACGCCATGAATCGTCAGGTTGCAGGTCATGGAGCCGCGACGGCCATTTTTCACCACGTCGCCCACCACTTCGGTGCTCGACGGTTCGCCTACCAGGCAGTAATCGAGACGTTCGTTGCGCGCCATCAGCGCTTCAACCACTTTCACCGTGCCGTTGGTGGCGCTGGCCTCTTCATCAGAGGTAATAAGAAAGGCGAGGCGGCCTCTGTGCTGCGGGTGCTGCGCCACGAAACGCTCGGCGGCAACCACCATCGCTGCCAGCGAGCCTTTCATATCTGCCGCACCGCGACCAAACAGCAGGCCGTCACGAATGGTAGGTTCGAAAGGTGGGTTGATCCAGCGGTCGACATCGCCCGCCGGGACAACGTCCGTATGACCGGCAAACGCCAGCGTCTCTCCCTGGCCGCGCCATGCCCAGAAGTTCTGCGTGTCGCCAAAATCCATCGGCTCAACGGTGAAACCGATAGCGCGCAGGCGTTCAATCATCAGCGCCTGGCATCCCGCATCATCGGGACTCAGAGAAGGGCGACGAATAAGCTGCTGCGTCAGCTCAATAACCGGGCATGACATAAACTACACCTCGTGAATAAACTTCCCATAACTGGATTCATTGAAACCCAGCAGCATAGGCTTACCGGGCGCGCAGAGCAATGGGCGTTTGATAATTGCTGGCATTTCAACCATTAAGGCAATCGCCGTTTCAGCGTCAACGACTGCCGCGCGCTGCGCTTCATCCAGCTTGCGCCAGGTGGTTCCGCGCGTATTCAGCAGCGCTTCCCAGCCAAGCTCAGCCACAGCAGGGCGCAGCAGGTCTGCATCAATCCCGTCGACGCGGTAATCATGAAAGCGGTACTCCACCTGCTCAGCCTCCAGCCAGCGGCGGGCTTTCTTGATGGTGTCGCAATTTTTGATGCCGTACATGGTGATCATGTTGAATCCTTTTGTCTCTTTTTTGCCTTATTCGAACAGAAAATTAGAATAACGGAATCTAATTCGAATATCATTCGCGTGGTAATAATAATTCACTTAACGGTGAGTTGAGTAATTTTAGTTAATTAACTTTTATTCACCGCTAGCTCATCGCGTAATAACAAAACTATAGATTTATCTGACAATGTGATCGCCATTTCATTTAGCCCTCAAGTTTTTGGAAAATATTGCCGTTAATCACAGTATGAGGCCGCAGAGCGGCGCATAGTAAGCCCAAGCCAAAGAGAAATGCCCGGTAAAGAGCGATTAATTCGATTGGTTTAAATAGCTTCACAGCGCATCCGGGCATTGAGTAGAATGGCCGTAATAATAAGAGAGGTAGTTATGATTGAACACGAAATGGGGAACTGGAAAGATTTTATCGAAGGCATGCTTCGTAAATAATTTTCAGACGAATGATTGAGCAGTGACGGCTTAATAATAATATCCACGTAAAAAAGGCGACCTGAATCCAGTCGCCTTTTTTGTTGCCTGCGATTAGCGCGGTTTCGCCTTAAGCGGGAAGCGGCGGCGCACCAGCACAAAGAAGAGCGGGACAAAGAAGATCGCCAGCACCGTGGCGGAAATCATCCCGCCCATCACCCCGGTGCCGACCGCGTGCTGGCTGCTTGAGCCTGCACCGGTGCTTGTCGCCATCGGCAGCACGCCAAAAACAAACGCCAGCGAGGTCATCAGGATTGGCCGCAGACGCTGGCGGCAGGCGTGCAGCGTCGAGGCGAGCAGATCTTCGCCGCGGGCATTCATCTCGTTGGCGAACTCAACGATCAGAATCGCGTTCTTCGCCGAGAGGCCAATCACCGTCAGCAGACCCACCTGGAAGTAGACATCGTTCTCCAGCCCGCGCATCCAGGTGGCTACCAGCGCGCCAATCACGCCCAGCGGCACCACCAGCATCACCGAGAAGGGCACCGACCAGCTCTCATACAGCGCGGCCAGGCAGAGGAAGACCACCAGCAGAGAAACGGCATAAAGCGCTGGTGCCTGCGCGCCGGAGAGCCGCTCCTGATAGGACATCGCCGTCCACTCAAGGCCAAAGCCGGTCGGCAGCTGGCGCACTAATTTCTCCATCACATCCATCGCCGTACCGGTACTGACGCCCGGTGCGGCTTCGCCGACTATCTCTACCGCCGCATAACCGTTGTAGCGCTCAAGACGCGGCGAGCCGGTTTGCCAGTGTGAAGTCGCAAAGGCAGAGAAGGGCACCATTCCGCCGCTGCTATTGCGGACATACCAGAGATTAATGTCATCCGGCAGCATGCGGAATTTCGCCGCCGACTGCACATAGACCTTCTTCACGCGGCCGCGATCCATAAAGTCGTTAACGTAGCTGGAGCCCCAGGCGGTCTTCAGCGTGTCGTTAATATCATCAATCGAGACGCCCAGCGCCTGCGCTTTGCGCTGGTCGATATCAATCTGCAACTGCGCGCTGTCATCGAGGCCGTTGTGGCGCACGCGGGTCAGAGCCGGATCTTGTGAGGCGAGCTGAATCAGCTGGTCGCGCGCTGCCATCAATGCATCGTGACCGGCACCGGCGTGATCCTGCAACTCCATATCAAACCCGGCAGAGCTGCCCATACCGCTGATCGCCGGCGGGCTACCGGCAAAGACGCGCGCCTCTTTAATACGGCTAAAGGCTTTGGTGGCGCGCTCGATAATGGCAAAAGCGCTGCCGTCCGTGGGATCGCGCGACTCCCAGTCCTTCAGGCGAATGAAGAGGCGGGCAACGTTTTGCCCGTTGCCGCCCGGGCCGGAACCGACGGTGGCGAACACCGACTGCACATTCTCTTTTTCATGAGTGAAGAAGTAGTGCTCGACCTTCTGCACCACCTTCAGCGTCTGCTGCTGCGTTGAACCGCTCGGCAACTGAATGGAGGTGGTAAACATGCCGCGATCCTCCAGCGGCAGAAACGAGGTCGGCAGGCGCATAAACAGCAGCACCATCACGCCAATCAGCAGCAGATAGAGCAGGATCCAGCGCAGAGCGTGGTGCAGGATTTTACCCACCGCATTTTGATAGCGGTCGGCATTACGGTTGAAGACCCGGTTGAAGGCGCCGAAGAAACCTTTCTGCCCGTGCTGCTCGCCTTTGTGCAGCGGCTTAAGCAGCGTGGCGCAGAGGGCTGGTGTCAGGATCATCGCCACCAACACCGAGAGCACCATCGCCGAAACAATGGTGATTGAGAACTGGCGATAGATGGCGCCGGTGGTGCCGCCGAAGAAGGCCATCGGCACAAACACGGCGGAGAGCACCATCGCAATGCCGACCAGCGCGCCCTGAATCTGCCCCATCGACTTGCGCGTCGCCTCGCGCGGCGAAAGGCCCTCTTCGCTCATGATGCGCTCGACGTTCTCCACCACCACAATCGCATCATCCACCAGCAGGCCAATGGCGAGCACCATCGCAAACATGGTCAGGGTGTTGATGCTGTAGCCAAAGGAGTAGAGCACGCCAAAGGTGCCGAGCAGCACCACCGGCACGGCGATAGTCGGGATCAGCGTCGCGCGGAAGTTCTGCAAAAAGAGGTACATCACTACAAATACCAGCACAATCGCTTCGAGCAGCGTCTTCACTACATCGATGATTGAGGCTTTAACAAACGAGGCGGTTTCATAGGCCACTTTGTACTCAAGGCCGTGAGGGAAGTAGTGCGACAGCTCATCGAGCCGCTGGAGTGCCAGTTCTGCCGTCTCCATCTCATTCGCCCCGGAGGCCAGCTTCACCCCCAACCCGGAGGCGGCTTTACCGTTATAACGGCTGAGATAGTCATACTTCTCCGCACCCAGTTCGACGGTTGCCACATCGCCAAGACGCACTTCCGATCCGTCAGGATTGACGCGCAAGGTGATAGCGCGGAACTGCTCTGGTGTTTGTAACAGCGACTGCGCATTGATGGTGGCGTTCAGCGCCTGGCGGTCAACGGAGGGCGTACCACCCAGTTGACCAACGGCAATCTGCGCATTCTGTGAGGCGATAGCGCGGGTCACATCGCCGGTGGTGAGTTGATAACTGGTGAGCTTCGACGGGTCGAGCCAGATGCGCATGGCGTACTGCGAGCCGTAGGCGTCGATATCGCCGACGCCGTTGACGCGGCTTAACGGGTCCTGAATGTTACTCGCCACATAGTCGGCAATATCCTGCTTATCCATCGACCCATCGGTGGAGACAAACGCGATGGTGAGGATGTTGGTATCGCCGGTTTTGCGCACCGTCACCCCCTGGTTCTGCACGGTTTGCGGCAGCTTGCGCATCGCGGACTGCAACTGGTTTTGCACCTGCTGCACCGCTTCATCGGGATCGGTACCGGCACGGAAGTTCAGGGTGATCGACGCCTGGCCCGTGGCGCTGCTTTGCGAGGACATATACATCAGGTTATCGAGCCCGGTCATATTCTGCTCAATCACCTGCGTGACGGTGTTTTCCAGCGTCTGCGCCGACGCACCGGGGTAGTTGGCGGTGATGCGCACATTTGGCGGCGCTAAATCGGGGTATTGCTCAACGGGCAATGAGCTAATGGCGAGCGCCCCGGTCAGACAGATCAGGATCGCCAGCACCCACGCGAAAATGGGGCGATCGATAAAAAAGTTCGCCATCAGAAACAGGACCTCATATTGCTGCGCATGATTAGGGTGAGAATAACCGCCTCAATGTAGCGGTAATAGCGACACCAATCGTGGAGAAATAAAGGAGAAAGTGTAAATTATCATGCCCGATTGAGGCATCACGAGGCAGAACGCAATTTAAGCCAAATTTTCTGCTGCGCGAACCCACTCTCAACGTCGATTCTTTACCTTTACTTAGCTTTCGTCCAGCGGAGAGACGATTACAGGGACTGTAGACCATCTGGCGCGATTGCGCAGGCCTGCAACTTTTCTGAAAAGCAGAGATAAATTGATCTGCTACATGTTCGTGACAAATAGATAACCTTTCTGGGCAAATGGACATTGCCTGCCCGCAGGCACCCCGGTAAATAGAGTAGTCATATAAAAGATAAGGTTTATCCAGCCAATCAAGAAGGGTGCCATGAACCGTTTTATTATGGCGAATAGCCAACACTGTATTGGATGTCATGCCTGCGAAGTGGCCTGCGTAATGGCGCACAACGACGAGCAGCATCCCCTTACCCCTGATGTGTTTTACCCACGTATTACCGTTATCAAACACCCCCAGCAGAACAGCGCGGTGACCTGCCACCACTGTGAAGCGGCTCCCTGCGCGCGCAGCTGCCCAAACGGTGCCATCACCCGCGTCGATGACACCGTGCAGGTGAATCAGCAGAGATGCATCGGCTGCAAATCCTGCGTTGTCGCCTGCCCGTTCGGCACGATGCAGGTGCTGGTCACCTCGGTAAAAGGGCAGATAAAAGCCACCGCCCACAAATGCGATCTCTGCGCGCAGCGCGCAGCAGGCCCGGCCTGCGTGGAGAACTGCCCGGCGGATGCGCTCACCGTAGTTAACGCTGAAGCACTGGCAAAGATGGCGAAAGCGCGGCGATTGCGCAGCGCCAGCCAGCAGGCGCTGCCGTGGCACGATGTTCCGGCGCAGAACGACAGCAAAATGCGCCAGCTGCGTAATAGTGCCGCGCGTGGCGAGCCGGATAAGCTGGCGATCGCGGCGCGGAAAACGGGCTTTGATGAGATCTACCTGCCGTTTCGACCCGCGCAGGCACAGCAGGAGGCGCAGCGCTGTTTAACCTGCGGCGAGCACAGCATCTGCGAAGGGCGCTGCCCGCTGCATAACCATATTCCCCAGTGGATTGAGCGCGTAAAAGCGGGCGATATCGCCGCGGCGGTGGAGCTTTCGCACCAGACCAACTGCCTGCCGGAGATCACCGGCCGCGTCTGCCCGCAGGATCGCCTCTGCGAAGGGTCGTGTACTCTGCGCGATGCCTCCGGCGCGGTCACCATCGGCAATATTGAGCGTTACATCTCCGATCAGGCGCTGGCGCAAGGCTGGCGGCCCGACTTGCGGCAGGTGAAGCCCGTCGATAAGCGCGTGGCGATTATTGGCGCAGGGCCTGCGGGGCTGGCGTGCGCCGACGTGCTGGCGCGTCATGGCGTCAGTGCCACCGTCTTCGATCGCCACCCGGAAATCGGCGGCCTGCTCACCTTCGGTATTCCGGCCTTCAAGCTCGACAAATCCCTGCTGGTGCGGCGGCGCGAAATCTTCAGCGCAATGGGCATCCGTTTTGAGCTTAATTGTGAAATCGGCAAAGATCGCTCAATGGAGCAGTTGCTTGAAGAGTTTGACGCGGTGTTCATCGGCGTCGGCACTTACCGCTCGATGAAAGCCAACCTGCCCAATGAAGAGGCGCCAGGCGTCTACGATGCATTACCGTTCCTGATTGCCAACACCAAACAGCTGATGGGGCTTAAGACTACGTTGGATGAGCCGTTTGTCGACACCGCCGGGCTTAACGTGGTGGTGCTGGGCGGCGGCGATACGGCGATGGACTGCGTGCGCACCGCGCTGCGTCACGGCGCGGCACAGGTCACCTGTGCTTACCGCCGGGATGAAGCCAATATGCCCGGCTCGAAAAAAGAGGTGAAAAATGCCCGCGATGAGGGGGCGAACTTTGAGTTCAACGTCCAGCCGCTCAACATTGAAGTGGATGATTTGGGCAAAGTGAGCGGCATACGTTTACAGCGCACGCAGCTCGGCGAGCCGGATGCGAAAGGCCGCCGTCGCCCGGTGGCGATCGCGGGCAGCGAGTTTATTATGCCCGCCGATGCGGTGATTATGGCCTTTGGCTTCAACCCCCATTCGATGCCGTGGTTGTCGCGCCTTGGGGTGCAGGTGGATGAGTGGGGGCGCATTGCGGCAAGCGTCAACAGCCCTTACCGCTATCAGACCACTCACCCGCAGATTTTTGCCGGTGGCGATGCGGTGCGCGGTGCCGATCTGGTGGTTACGGCAATGGCGGAAGGGCGTCATGCGGCGCAGGGAATGATGGCGTGGCTTGAGATTAACTCGCCGGAGAAACATTAACGGTACGGCGACAAAGCAGGCCCGGACGCGTACTATAACGCCATTCTGTTTCTCTTCTGGAGCCTGCTATGTTGCCAAAAATCGACGTGATTAAAGATAAGATCCTCTCCGAAAACTACTTTGTCCTGCGTAATATCACCTACGATTTGACGCGTCAGAACGGTGAGGTCATCCGCCATAAACGCGAAGTGTATGACCGCGGCAACGGCGCGACCATTCTGCTCTATAACCGCGAAAAACAGAGCGTGGTGCTTATTCGCCAGTTCCGTGTCGCTAGTTGGATCAATGGCAACGAGAGCGGCATGCTGATTGAAACCTGCGCCGGTCTGCTGGACGATGACGAGCCGGAAGTGTGTATCCGCAAAGAGGCGATTGAAGAGACCGGTTATCGGGTCGGCGAAGTGCGCAAAATCTTTGAGCTATTTATGTCGCCGGGCGGTGTAACGGAAGTCGTTCACTTTTTTATTGCCGAATATAGTGACGCGCAGCGCGCCAACGACGGCGGTGGCGTGGAAGATGAAGATATCGAAGTGCTGGAACTGCCGTTTGAACAGGCGCTGGCGATGATGGCAAGCGGCGAGATCCGCGACGGCAAGTCGGTCATTTTACTGCAGTATCTGCAAACCTCCGGACTGATGGCGTGACGCGCTTTTTCTACCCCTACCAACTTTCGCATGAAGCTATCCGATAAATCCGATTGAGCCGGTCAACCGCGGGAGTAAAGATACGCCAGTTTTGCGTCTATTCTTCCGGGGTTGCACCATTCATGCGTTATCGCAGCGTACTCACTCTCCTTTTCGGTCTTTGCACCGCACCCGCTCTATGGGCCGCGCCCGCACAGAAAACCTTCTCCGACTGGCAAGTAACCTGTAATAACCAGAATTTTTGCGTGGCGCGTAATATCGGCGAACACGCCGGGCTGGTGATGAGCCTTGAGCGCAGCGCCGGGGCGCGTGCCGATGCTGCGCTGCGCATCGATCTCGGCGGTATCGGTATTCCGGCGGGCAAAGCGCCGCCGATTGCCGGGCGGCTGCTGCTTGATGGGCAACCGCTGAAAATGATCAATACGGAGTGGAAGATCGCGCCGTGGCATCTGATGACCAGCAACCCGCAAACCGTTGCCGCGCTGCTGGAGACTATCCAGGAGGGGCAGACCATCACCCTGCAGAGCGGGCAGGGGCGTATTTCACTTGCCGGGCTGAAAGCCGCGCTGCTGTTTATTGACGCGCAGCAAAAGCGCGTCGGCAGTAAAACGGCGTGGATCAAAAAAGGGGGCAGCCCGCCGCTGAGCGTGCCGCCGGCGCCCGCCTTAAAAGAGGTCGTCCATCCCACTGCGGCACCCGCGCCGTTAACCCACCAGCAACTCAACGATCTGCTTGATTACGGCAACTGGCGAATGAGCAACACCCAGTGCTCCCTCGACCCAGCGCGCCGCCAGGTGCGGGTCTACGCCCTGACCAATGACAAAGCGCTGCTGATGATTGATTGCGAAGCGGGCGCTTACAACGTGGTCGATCTCGCCTGGCTTGTCTCACGACAAAAACCGTTTATCTCCCGCCTGGTGCGCCTGCGCCTGCCGTTCTCCCCCGATAACGGCAACAGCGAGATGGAGCTGATGAATGCCTCGTTTGATGAGAAGAGCCGCGAGCTGACAACGCTGGCAAAAGGGCGGGGCCTCGCAGACTGCGGCGTTGCCAGCCGCTGGCGTTTCGACGGGCAGAATTTCCGCCTCGTGCGTTACGCCCAGGAGCCAACCTGCGACAGCTGGCACGGCCCCGATTCATGGCCAACCCTGTGGGTCACGCGATAAGCGAGTGACGAAACCGCCCCGCGCTCATTATAATCCTCCGGCACAATGCAACCGGGAAGGGAATAATGAAACCTCTGTTTATGCCATGGCTTGCCTTAAGCCTGGCTCTTATCGCCGCTCTGCCCGCCAGAGCTGAACTCACCGCCGCCGACAATAAGGCCATCGCCGCGCAGGTTGAGCGCTGGAACAGCCACCTTAACGGCAAGGCCGACGCGGGCGATCTCTATGCCGACCAGGTGCGCTGGTTTGGCGAAAACCTCTCCCGCGACGCGGTGCTGCACAAACAGCAGGCGTTTGCTGACCGCGCGCCGCACTTTAGCCAGAGCATTATCTCCACGCTTGATATCAACGAAAACAGCGCGGGCGATGTCGAGGTCGACTTTGTCAAACAGGCCGGGCTGGAAGCGGACAAGCGTAAAAATTACCCCGCGCAGTTAACCTTCCTCCATCAGCCAGCGGGCTGGCGCATCAGCGCAGAGACGGATCTGCTCACGCGGCTGAATCAGAAAGAGTCGGCGGTGCAGGGCGCGCTGACCAGGGGCAAATTTGACGGCGTCACGAAAGAGACGGTGTGGGTGAGCGCCCGCGATCCGCACTCCGGCGGCAGCTGTACAGAAGAGGGCGACTGCGACTGCTCGCTGTGGAGTAGCAACCCGGCTGTAAAACCTGCCACGCTGCCGCAGTGTATTGGCGCCACCGTGGAGACGCTCTCCGGCCTTGACGACAGCGGTCGCGATCGGGTGGTGATCTTCCCGCAATGGTGGACCAGCGCGTGGAGCGTGGTCTACGTCTACGATATCCAGCAGGGAGAGTGGGTTAAATCTGTGCCCTCCTTCCCCTATAACAGCAATGTGCAGGAAGATGATGACGCTGCCGCGCTGGTGAAGCGCGATCCGCAGCATCCGGGCTTTGTGCTGGTGAAAAAAGCGCTGTGGGATGAGAAGCAGGAAGAGATTGTCACGCCGCAAGAGAGCGAAGCGTTGCAGGTAGTGAAATAAGAGAAAGCGCGCCTGCCGAAGCGGGCGCGCCTGAAGATTACTTCTTAAGAACCGCTTTGGCTTTCGCCACGATGTTCTCAACGGTAAAGCCGAAGTAAGGGAAGAGTTTCTCCGCCGGAGCGGACTCGCCATAGCCGGTCATGCCGACAATCGCGCCCTTCAGGCCAACATACTTGTACCAGTAATCGGCAATGCCGGCTTCCACCGCCACGCGCGCGCTGACATCCGATGGCAGCACTGATTCGCGCCACGCTTCATCCTGGGCATCAAAGATATCCGTGGAAGGCAGCGATACCACACGCACCTTCACGCCTTCGCTGCTCAGTTGCTCAGCGGCCTTCATGGTGATCTCCATTTCAGAGCCGGTGGCAATCAGGATCAGATCCGGCTTGCCGTCGCTATCTTTGAGGATATAACCGCCTTTGCTGATCGCCTTGACCTGCTCCGGGGTTCGCTCCATCTGCGCCAGATTCTGACGCGAGAGGATCAGCGCCGTTGGGCCATTGTGGCGCTCAATCGCCAGTTTCCAGCCGACTGCCGCTTCCACCTGGTCACAGGGGCGCCAGGTACTGAAGTTTGGTGTCAGACGCAGGCTGGCAATCTGCTCAACTGCCTGGTGGGTCGGGCCATCTTCGCCAAGACCGATAGAGTCATGGGTATAGACCATGATCTGCCGTGCTTTCATCAGCGCCGCCATACGCGCCGCGTTACGGGCATACTCAACGAACATCAGGAAGGTGGCGGTGTAGGGCACGAAACCGCCGTGATGGGCGATACCGTTAGCAATCGCCGTCATGCCGAACTCACGCACACCGTAGTGAATGTAGTTCCCGGCCGCGTCCTCTTTAATCGAGGTGGAGCCTGACCAGATGGTGAGGTTACTTGGTGCCAGATCCGCCGAGCCGCCAAGCAGTTCCGGCAGCACCGGGCCATAGCTGTTCAGGGTGTTTTGCGACGCCTTACGGCTGGCGATTTTCGCCGGGTTGGCCTGCAGGTTGTTGATGTACTCGGAGGTGATCTGCTCCCAGTTTTCCGGCAGTCCACCGCTCATGCGGCGTTTGAACTCGGCTGCCAGATCCGGGTACGCTTTCTCCCACGCTGCCAGTTTCTCATTCCACGACTGCTGGGCTTTCGCACCACGATCGTGTGCGTCCCACGCCTGATAGATCTCTTGCGGGATCTCGAACGGGCCGTAGTTCCAGCCCAGCTGTTTGCGGGTCAGCGCCACTTCTTCATCACCGAGCGCCGCACCGTGGGACTCCTCTTTGCCCGCTTTGTTCGGCGAGCCAAAACCAATCACCGTGCGGCAGATAATCAGCGTCGGCTTATCTTTCACCTGCTGCGCTTCTTCAATGGCCTTTTTCACCGCTTCCGCAGAGTGACCATCCACTTCGCTAATCACATGCCAGTTGTAGGCTTCAAAGCGTTTGGCGGTGTCATCGGTAAACCAGCCTTCGGTTTCGCCATCAATGGAGATGCCGTTGTGATCGTAGAAGCCAATCAGTTTGCCTAAGCCCAGCGTGCCTGCCAGCGAGCAGACTTCGTGGGAGATCCCCTCCATCAGACAGCCGTCGCCCATAAAGACATAGGTGTAGTGATCGACAATGTCATGGCCCGGACGGTTAAACTGCGCCGCCAGCGTGCGCTCGGCAATCGCCAGACCGACGGCGTTCGCCAGCCCCTGGCCCAGCGGGCCGGTGGTGGTTTCGACGCCCGGCGTATAGCCAATTTCCGGGTGACCCGGCGTTTTGGAGTGTAGCTGACGGAAGTTTTTCAGCTCTTCAATCGGCAGGTCATAGCCGCTGAGGTGCAGCAGGCTGTAGAGCAGCATCGAGGCGTGACCGTTGGAGAGAATAAAGCGGTCGCGGTTATACCAGGTCGGGTCGGCCGGGTTGTGTTGCAGAAAGTCATTCCACAGCACTTCCGCGATATCCGCCATCCCCATTGGCGCACCGGGGTGGCCGGAATTGGCTTTTTGCACCGCGTCCATACTCAGGGCGCGAATGGCGTTAGCAAGCTCTTTACGGGACATAGTTCACTCCGTGGCAAAAGGTTAAAGTTTGGCAGCAAGCAGATCTTCGAGTTTGCGCTGGTCGACGGCGAACTGGCGGATGCCGTCAGAGAGTTTCTCAACCGCCATCGGGTCGAGGTTATGTTCCCAGCGGAACTCCGCTTCGGTCATCTTCGCCTGGCGCGAGAAGGTCTGGGACGACGGCACCAGTTTGCGCTCGACGGTGCCTTCATGCTCCTGCAACTCTTGCAGCAGGGCAGGCGAGATGGTGAGACGGTCGCAGCCGGCGAGGGCGAGGATCTGCTCGACGCGGCGGAAGCTGGCGCCCATCACGATGGTCTCGTAGCGGTGCTGTTTGTAGTAGTCATAGATATTGCGTACCGATTTCACGCCCGGATCTTCATCTACCACGTAGGGATCCATCGGTTTGCGGTCGTTGTACCAGTCGTAGATGCGCCCGACGAACGGCGAAATCAGATAGACACCCGCTTCGGCACAGGCGCGCGCCTGGGCAAAGGAGAAGAGCAGCGTCAGGTTGCAGTCGATACCCTCTTTTTGCAGCTCTTCTGCCGCGCGGATACCTTCCCAGGTGGAGGCGAGTTTGATCAGAATGCGTGACTTATCGATCCCCTGCTCCTGGTAGAGCTCAACGATACGGCGCGCTTTGGCAATGCTCTTCTCTTTGTCGTAGGAGAGCCGCGCATCGACTTCGGTGGAGACGCGGCCCGGAATGCTTTTCAGAATTTCCGCACCGATATTGACCGCCAGTTTGTCGCTCGCTTCCGCGACCTGCTGCTCCTGGGTTTTGCCGCGCGCTTTGCCATACTCCAGCGCGTCGTCGACCAGATGGGAAAAGTGGCCCAGCCCTGCGGCCTTCAGCAGCAGAGAGGGGTTGGTGGTGGCATCTTCCGGCTGGTAATGGCGAATGGATTCGATGTCGCCGCTGTCCGCCACTACGGTGGTGAACTGTTTCAGGCCGTCTAAATAATTCATGAAGATAACTCCTTAAAAAGCAGTGTGTTATTTACGCGCGTCGCATCGCGCTGTTGTCAGGATGAGAGCTGCATAACAAAAAAGCATAGCAGACGCAGCCCTTTACGGGGTTTTGCGGTAGGTAACAAAGATGGGAGATATACGTAACGGTTTTGTTGATGCGATGGTCAGAGTATGGCGACCTTCAAAGTTTACGCCGCCGACAAAGGCCATACTGGTCGGTGCATTGGAGTGTCATCACGCGTTAACACTCTTGACGCTGAAAGCAACGTGAAAGGAACATCTAATGGACGACCAATTAAAACAGAGTGCCCTCGATTTTCACGAGTTTCCCCGCCCGGGTAAGATTCAGGTTTCCCCTACCAAACCGCTGGCGACCCAGCGCGACCTGGCGCTGGCGTACTCGCCCGGTGTTGCCGCTCCCTGTCTGGAAATTGAGAAAGACCCGCTGGCAGCCTACAAATACACCGCGCGCGGCAATCTGGTGGCCGTTATCTCCAACGGCACCGCCGTGCTCGGCCTTGGCAATATCGGCGCGCTCGCCGGTAAGCCGGTGATGGAGGGCAAAGGCGTTCTGTTTAAGAAATTCGCCGGTATTGATGTGTTCGATATCGAAGTTGACGAGCAGGATCCCGACAAACTGATCGATGTGGTCGCTGCGCTGGAGCCGACCTTTGGCGGTATTAACCTGGAAGATATCAAAGCGCCGGAGTGCTTCTATATTGAGGCGAAACTGCGTGAGCGCATGAACATCCCGGTGTTCCATGACGATCAGCACGGTACGGCGATCATCAGCACTGCCGCTATTCTCAACGGCCTGCGGGTAGTGGAAAAGAATCTCTCTGACGTGCGCATGGTGGTTTCTGGCGCGGGTGCGGCGGCCATCGCCTGTATGAACCTGCTGGTGGCGCTGGGGATGCAGAAACACAATATTGTGGTCTGTGACTCGAAAGGGGTGATCTACAAAGACCGCGAGCCAAACATGGCAGAGACCAAAGCCGCCTATGCGGTGGAGGACAACGGCAAACGCACGCTGGCAGAAGTGGTGGCGGGCGCGGATATCTTCCTCGGCTGCTCGGGGCCAAAAGTGCTGACCCCGGAGATGGTGAAAGAGATGGCGCGCCAGCCGCTAATTCTCGCGCTGGCTAACCCGGAGCCGGAGATCCTGCCGGATCTGGCAAAATCGGTGCGCCCGGATGCGATCATCTGCACCGGCCGCTCGGACTACCCCAACCAGGTTAACAACGTGCTCTGCTTCCCCTTTATTTTCCGTGGCGCGCTGGATGTTGGCGCAACGGCGATCAACGAAGAGATGAAGCTGGCGGCGGTGCATGCCATTGCCGAGCTGGCGCACGCCGAGCAGAGCGAAGTGGTGGCCTCGGCCTATGGCGATCAGGATCTCAGCTTTGGGCCTGATTACCTGATCCCGAAACCTTTCGACCCGCGTTTGATTGTCAAAATCGCGCCAGCGGTGGCAAAAGCGGCGATGGAGTCCGGCGTGGCGACGCGCCCGATTAGCGATTTCGACGCCTATGTCGATAAGCTCGCCGAGTTTGTCTACAAAACGAACCTGTTTATGAAGCCGATCTTCTCCCAGGCCCGCAGCGCGCCGAAGCGCGTGGTGCTGACGGAAGGGGAGGAGCCGCGCGTGCTGCATGCTACTCAGGAGCTGGTGACACTGGGGCTGGCGAAGCCGATCCTGATTGGTCGCCCGAGCGTAATTGAGATGCGAATTCAGAAGCTGGGGCTGCAAATCCGCGCCGGGGCAGATTTCGAGATTGTGAATAACGAGTCCGACCCGCGCTTTAAAGAGTACTGGACCGAGTACTTCAACATTATGAAGCGCCGGGGCGTAACGCAGGAGCAGGCGCAGCGCGCGGTGATTGCTAACACCACGGTGATTGGTGCCATCATGGTGCATCGCGGTGAAGCGGATGCGATGATCTGCGGCACCATTGGTGAATACCATGAGCACTTCAGCGTGGTGCGCGACATCTTTGGTTATCGCGACAGCGTGCATGCCGCAGGCGCGATGAATGCGCTGCTGCTGCCAAGCGGCAACACCTTTATCGCCGACACCTACGTGAACGAAGATCCGAGCGCCGATCAGCTGGCAGAGATCACCCTGCTGGCGGCGGAGACGGTGCGCCGTTTCGGTATTGAACCGCGCGTGGCGCTGCTTTCGCACTCCCAGTACGGCTCATCCAATGCGCCAGCGGCGGTGAAGATGCGTGAGACCTTAGCGCTGGTGCGCGAGCGGGCACCGGAGTTGATGATTGACGGCGAGATGCATGGCGATGCGGCGCTGGATGAGTCGATTCGTCAGGACAGAATGCCCGACAGCCCGCTGAAGGGTACGGCGAATATCCTGATTATGCCGAACGTAGAAGCCGCGCGAATCAGTTACAACCTGCTGCGGGTTTCCAGCGCCGAAGGGGTAACCGTCGGGCCGGTGTTGATGGGGGTGGCGAAGCCGGTGCATGTGTTGACGCCGATCGCCTCCGTGCGGCGGATCGTCAATATGGTGGCGTTAGCGGTGGTCGAGGCGCAGACCGCGCCGTTATAACCTTCAGCAGGATCAGGTTCGTAGGCCGCATAAGCGTTAGCGCCATCCGGCAATGGGGCTTACATGTTGGATGGGGGGAAGGGTTCCGTTCACCATGCGTGCGGCGGGATTTGTTTATCACCGGTGCGGTGAACGGGACAAGGGGAGCGGCCGCGCTCCCCTTGTCAATCCC